>RFXC01000008.1 GCA_009921765.1 Betaproteobacteria bacterium
CTCCAGCGTGAGCCCGTCTTCGTGATATTCCTCCGCGCTGATCCGTACACCCAGACAGACGCCCGGCCCCAGCGCCTTCCGAAGGCGCGTTGCGACTTCAAGCGGAAATCGCAACCGGTTTTCGGTCGTGCCGCCATAGTCGTCCTCGCGCTTGTTGGACAAGGGCGAGAGGAACTGCTGGAGCAGATGGCCATGTCCCCAATGGAGCTCGATCCCATCAGCGCCCGCTTTCAGCATGTTCTCGGCGGTTCGCACATGAGCATCAATGACCTGCTGCATCTCGCGACGGTTCATCTGCCTGGGCGGATACGAAGCAAGCGACCAGCGAATCGGTGATGCGCCCCAGGACACGGTGCGCTCATACTCGCCCTCGATCTGCCGCCCCATGTGACAGATCTGCGCGATGAACGCGGCCCCGCCCTCGTGCACCGCATCAACCACCGGGCGAAACGCGTTGACCGATTCATCCAGGTATCCGCACACGCCCTGAGGCCGTCCGAGCGTGTTTTCCATCACCCGGATCGCCTCGAAAATGATGAGCGCCACGCCGCCCGCTGCACGCTCTCGGTGATAGGCGACATGCCGCGCGCTCGGCAAATGATCGGCGCCAAAGTTGGTGGTGTGCGCAGGCATGAAAATGCGGTTGCGCAAAGCGATGCCATTGATCTCGAAGGGTTCGAACGCCGGCGAGTCGGCCGCAGAGGATGGGGGTGAACGCATGGGGGCTTTCCGGGGAGGGTCGATCGAGGGTAGGCGGGCGATCGTCGATTTGTCAATTTCATACGAAGCCTTTACGGTATCGGCCGTTCCCACCTCATGAGTAATCTGTCATGACCGATGCTGAAGCCGCTGTCGTTGCCTGCGACCCGTCCCGCCGAGCTGAAGGGCTGGAGGCGGCTGCGCGTGCAATTGATTTTCTCCGCACGACCGAGGCTCGCGACATGGCCGAGGCAAGACGGCGCATCGGCCCGGGCTTTGCGCCGCGATTTCCGCGCGGGCGCAACTACGACAGCCTGGACACCTGGCTCGCCGCCTCGCGCCAGGCCTACAAATTCATGGGTAAGAAGTTCGCCCGGATCGACGTCGCCTTCACCGGGCCGGCCACTGCGGTGGTGTATTGCTATGGCACCTTGCACGGTGAATACCTGGATGGCCGGGTCGTTGACGGTGTTCGGTTCATCGACCGATTCGAGATTCGGAACGGGCTGATCTGCGAGCAGGACGTCTGGAACGATCTGGTCTGACGCGCCGATGCCCAGAACACTCGAACCCGTTTCGCCCTCGGAACTCGCGAGCCTCACCGCCTGGACGCTGGCCGATGACGGCCGCTCGCTCTCGCGTCGACTGGAATTCGCTGATTTCCAGGAAGCCTTTGCCTTCATGACCCGGGTGGCGCTGCGCGCCGAGCAACTGGACCATCACCCCGACTGGCGCAATGTCTGGCGCCGCGTCGACATCTCCCTCAGCACACACGACGCCGGCGGACTCACCCGTCTCGACCTCGAGCTTGCCCGGTTCATCGACCGAATCGCCCCCCCGTCCAATACTTGAAGGCCTTCACCGCCATGACTGTCACCACCGACTCGTTCCTGCCTGCCGGCCTCAACATCGACCGCTACTCAGCCAGGCACATCGGCTGGGAGGTAAACGGCAAGGTCGCCACCATCACGCTCAATCGCCCCGAGCGCAAGAATCCCCTCACCTTCGATTCATACGCAGAGTTGCGCGACCTCTTCCGTGCGCTCGCCTACTCAAAAACCATCAAGTCCGTCGTGATCACCGGCGCCGGCGGCAACTTTTGCTCCGGTGGCGATGTGCACGACATCATCGGCCCGCTGGTCGAACTCCAGCGCGCTGACGACATGGGCGGCCTGCTTTCATTTACACGCATGACGGGCGATGTGGTGAAAGCCATGCGCGCAGCGCCGCAAACCATCGTTGCTGCGGTCGACGGCATCTGTGCCGGCGCGGGCGCCATTCTCGCGATGGCGGCCGATCTTCGTCTGGGTACGGCCGCGAGCAAGGTCGCGTTCCTGTTCGTGCGGGTCGGGCTGGCTGGCGCCGATATGGGCGCGTGCAACATTCTCCCGCGCATCGTTGGCTCGGGGCGCGCGGCGGAGCTGCTCTTCACCGGTCGTTCAATGGATGGCGCCGAGGCCGAGCGCTGGGGGTTCTATAACCGGCTGTGCGATCCCGCGGCCCTGCTTGCCGATGCGCAGGCGCTCGCAGCCTCACTTGCCGCGGGCCCCACCTTCGCCCATGCCATGACCAAGCGCTGCATCCACCAGGAGTGGAACATGGGCATTGATGAAGCCATTGAGGCCGAAGCGCAGGCCCAGGCCATCTGCATGCAGACCCGGGATTTTGAACGCGCCTATACCGCGTTCGTGAACCGGGCCAAACCGGTGTTCGAGGGCGATTGAGTCAGGCAGACAAGCCTGCCATGGCCTGGCGCGAGATGATCACCCGCTGAACCTCGCTTGCACCTTCATAGATGCGCAGCGCGCGGATATCTCGATAAAGCTCCTCGGCCTTGTTGCCGCGTGTCACACCCAGCCCGCCGAATATCTGGACCGCCTCATCGATCACGCGCTGCGCCGCCTCGGTGGCATGGAGCTTGGCCATCGATGACTCGCGCGTGACGCGACGCTTCTGTACGTCGCGCGTCCAGGCGGAACGATAGACCAGCAGCGCACTCGCATCGACATCAAGCGCCATGTCGGCGATCTTGCCCTGAATCAGCTGCTGCTCGATCAGCGCGCGCCCCATCACCATGCGGGTGGCCGCACGACGCATTGCATCATCGAGCGCCCGCCTGGCAAAGCCGAGTGCGGCCGCGCCCACGGTGGTTCGGAAAACATCGAGCGTGGCCATGGCAATCTTGAAGCCCTCGCCGGGCTGGCCCAGCAAGCGATCCGCGGGTACGAAACAACCGTCGAAGCGGATGGTGGCGACCGGGTGAGGCGAGATCATTTCAAGGCGCTCGTCGATGATGAATCCAGGCGTTTCGGCATCGACCACAAACGCCGAGAGGCCCTTCGCGCCCGGTGCCTCGCCCGTGCGCGCAAACACTACGTAGTGATCTGCAATCCCACCGTTGGAAATCCAGGTCTTGACCCCATCGAGGCGCCAGCCTCCGGGCACCGCCGTGGCGAGCGTACTCATGGCGGCCACGTCTGATCCCGCATCGGGTTCAGACAGCGCAAAGGCCGCGATTCGCTCGCCAGACCGCACACCCGGCAGCACCTTGTCGCGCAGCGCCTGATCGGCAAAGAGGGTGATGGGCCCGGTGCCAAGCCCCTGCATGGCAAACATCACTTCGATCAGGCCCGAGCGCCGCGCGAGAATCTCCCGGGCGAGACAGATCGTGCGCACATCAAGGCCCGCTGCCCCCGCCCGCGGCACCACGGGCTCGAGCAGGCCGCTTCCGCCCAGGTCTCGAACAATGCTGCGGCAGAGCGCATCGAGCGCTTCCCCCTCGCAGTGCGCGGGCTCGGGCCGTGCCGCCACCCATGCCTCCAGGTGCGCGGCAAATTCTCGGTGACGAGACTCAAAGAACGGCCAATCCAAAAATGTGGTGTCCGACATCGGCAGGGTTCCAATCTTGGCTCGCGGGCGCTCGCCCGCGAGGGGTGGCACGCGGGCGAGCGCCCGCGAGGAAAGCGGTGAACTCAGGTGACAGCGAGCGCCTTTTCTATCGCAGCAACCAATTCGCGCGATTCGGGCGCAACCCGACTTGGATAATGTGCAACCGGCTGCCCCGACCGACTGACGAGGTACTTGTGGAAATTCCAGCGGGGCGCCTGACCGGTGATCCGTGCCAGCTCGGCGTGAAGCGGATTGGCCGACGCACCCGTGACCGACGTTTTCGCGAACATGGGAAAGCGTACCCCGTAGGTGTTGAAGCACACCTCGCCGATCTGCTGGCTGGTGCCGGGCTCCTGTTGGCCAAAGTCGTTGGACGGAAAGCCGAGAATCACCAGACCGCGCGACGCAAAACGGCCGTGCAATTTCTCCAGGCCCTCGTACTGCGGCGTAAAGCCACACTGACTGGCGGTATTGACCACCAGAAGCACTTTGCCGGCGAAGCCGCACAAGGATACCGGCGCGTCGTCCTGGAGCCTCGGAAACACATGATTGAGGAGCGACGGGCAGGCACCCGACGTGGCTGCGCCTCCGGCGGCCGCGCCTCCGGCAGCCGCGACACCGGAGGCCGCCACCACATGGGATACGCCCCCCCCAACGCCCAGAGCTGCGGCACGCAACAACACCGGTGCGCCCAGTGCAACGCCTGAGCGCAGCGCGCGACGCCGACCGGAGTCAAACGGACCGGGCGCTCGTGGAAAAAATGGTGTCGGGAAGACTTGCATGACTTTCGAACGCTAAAATTGGTTGGATGAAACTCTACATCACCGCCGGTTCCCCCTATGCCCGGATGACCCGCATGATGGTCATCGAAAAGGGACTGCAGTCGCGTGTGAGCGAACATCTCGCCCAGACCCGGGTGGCCGACAGCCCTTATTACGCGATCAGCGTGTCCGGACGCGTCCCCTACCTGATATGCGAAGACGGTGAGGGTCTGGAGGGGTCGGTCGCCATCTGCGACTATCTCGACAGCCTGGTGGGTGAGCCGCTCCTCGCGCGTCCTTCACCCTCTGAAGCCCTTGCGGTTACGCGACTCGACGCCCGCGCCACCTCCCTACTGGACGGTCTGGCAGTCTGGTTCCGCGAACTGGTCCGGCCTGCCGATGAACGCTCACCGACCGTCATTCAGCATGAACATGCCCGCGCCGAGCGACTGCTGTCCTGGTGGGAGACCCAGATCGGCCATCGCTGGATGCACGGCCCCTTCAATCACGCCCAGCTCACGCTGGGATGCGCGCTCGCGTTCGCGCTCAAGATTCGCGGCTTTGAGTGGCGCCCCGATCGACCCGCGCTTGCTGCGTGGTTCGAGGCTTTCAGCTGTCGGCCCTCATTCGCGGCCACCGAGCCACCGGCGTCCAGAAAACAGCCCCCGGAGACGCCGAAATGAAGAAGGTTTCACGGCGACACCTCATCCTCGCGGCCGCCGCTGCCACCTTGGCGGCCCCCTCCTCGGCGCAGACCTTCCCCTCGCGTCCGGTTCGCCTGGTCGTTCCCTACCCGCCGGGTGGCCCGCTGGATCTGGCGGCGCGCGCACTTGCCGAGGCCATGCGTGAACCGCTTGGCGGCGCGGTCATTGTCGAGAATCGCAGCGGAGCAGGCGGCAACGTGGGGGCTGACCATGTTGCGAAATCACCGGCCGACGGCTATTCGCTCCTGATCGGTGCGGTTGCCACGCATGCCATCAACCCCTCGCTCTATCCGCGCATGCCGTATGACGCCGAGCGCGACTTCGCACCGATCTCGCTGATCGCGGTGGTCCCCAATGTTCTGGTGCTGAACGAGGCGTTTGCGCAGCGCGAATCAATCCGCACGGTCGACGACTTTGTTGCAGTTCTCAGGCGCCGACCTGGCGCGTTTCAATTCGCATCGGGCGGCAACGGCAGCGCAGGACACCTCGCGGGCGAGCTCTTCAAGCAGCAGACGCAGACCTTCGCGGTGCATATCCCATACCGGGGCGCGGGGCCCGCACAGCTCGCCCTGATGTCAGGCGAAGTGCAGTTCATGTTCGACAACCTGGCCTCGGCCGCTCCGCGCATCCGCGAAGGCCGGATTCTGCCGCTTGGCCTCACCACCATCTCGCGTACGCCCGCCATGCCCGAACTGGCGCCGCTTTCCGAGTTGTCACCACGCGAACTCAAGGGGTTTGACATCAGTACCTGGTACGGTCTGTTCGCGCCCGCTGGCACGCCGCGGCCCATCATCGACCGTCTTCGCGGGGCACTGCTTGAAGCCATGAAGAGCGAGCGCTTCATGCAAACCATGCGCACCCAGGCGGCCGCCGCCTCCCCGACCACGCCCGAAGCCTTTGCCCAGCTGATTCGGACCGAGGCAGCGAAATACAAAGAACTGGTGGCGCGATCCGGCGCCACCATCGACTGATCCGGCAGCGTCCGGGTGCGTTTTGAGGAGATCTCCGTGATTCACGTCGTCGCTGTCATCACCACCAAACCGGGCCTGCGAGATACTGTGCTGCAGGCCTTTCGCGCCAACGTGCCAGCAGTCCTCGCCGAAGATGGCTGCATCGAATACGGCGCGGTCGTCGATCCGGCCGAGGCGCCCGCGTTTCACACGCCGATCGGCCCAGACACCTTCATGGTGATCGAGAAATGGGCCTCACGCGAGGCATTGGAAGCCCATGCCAGAAGCGCCCACATGGCGGCCTACGCCGGCCGCACACGCGAGCACATCGCCAAGCGCCTGGTCCATGTGCTGAACGGAATTTGAACGGCGCGCTCTGCGCTAGAAAATGGCCAGGGCGCTGTTTTTCAGATCGGTCACGAGCATGTAGCCGGGCGCGTGGGTGATGCAGAATTCAGGCCGGGCTGCGGCGATGACGGCCTGGGGCGTCACGCCGCAGGCCCAGAACACCGGCAGTTCATCCTCGCGAACCTCGATCGGGTCGCCATAGTCGGGCCGGGCGATATCGTTGATGCCGATGAGCCCGGGCAAACCCAGATGCACCGGTGCCCCGTGTACCGACGGAAACCGCGAGGTGATCTGCACCGCGCGAATGGCATCGGCCGGACGCAGGGGGCGCATGGACACCACCATCGGACCATGAAAAACACCGGCGGGCCGGGTCGGGATCGAAGTGCGATACATCGGCACGTTTGAACCGCAGTCGATATGCCGCATGGGCAGACCCGCTTCAACCAGCGCTTCCTCGAACGAAAAGGAGCATCCGAGCACGAAGCTCACCAGGTCGTCGCGCCAGAAGTCGCGAACATCGGCAACCTCGGCCACCAGCTCCCCGTGCCGCCAGACCCGGTATCGGGGCAGATCGGTTCGGATGTCCAGGTCGTCACCCAGCGCGGGTAGCCTGGGGTCACCCGGCGCGGACGTGGCAAGCACCGGGCAGGGGCGCGGATTCTGCTGGCAGAAGCGCAAAAAATCATGGGCCAGTGCCGCGGGAAGGATGGCAAGGTTGCCCTGCACGTAACCGGGCGCCATGCCTGCCGTGGGTCGGCTGCCCTCACCGCGGCGAACCGCGAGCCTTGCCTCGCGCCCGGAGGCAAACACCTGGAACGAGGCCATTCCTGATTCGGCATTCATTGAGAACTCTCCAGCAGGCAGATCGGCGGATGCCATCCGGTTGATCCGGAATGGTACTTCATGGACCGTTCCGAGCGCCGCACTCGCGTCCCGAGCCGTGCGTGCGAATTCTGTAGAGTGCCGTTCATCCTGCCATCAACCGGAAGCCGACACGATGAGTATTCGAGGCAAGGCCCACATCATTGGTGCGTATGAGCACCCCACCCGTCTCGCGCCGGACAAGAGCGTGGCTCAACTGCACATGGAGTGCGCGCTCGGCGCAGTCCGCGACGCCGGGCTCACACTGGGCGATGTTGACGGCTACTTCTGCGCGGGCGATGCACCCGGGCTGGGCGCGCTCAGCATGATCGAGTACATGGGCATTCGTCCGCGCCACATCGACACCACCGAGACCGGTGGCTCGTCCTACCTGATTCACGTCTCGCACGCGGCTCAGGCCATCGCTGCAGGACATTGCAACGTCGCTCTGATCACGCTCGCCGGACGCCCACGGTCCGAGGCGTCCAGCGGCCTTCAGCCGAGAAATTTTGGCGCGAACATTCCCGACCAGCCTTTTGAAGCGCCTTTTGGCCCGCTCACCATCAACAGCTATGCCCTGGTGGCCGCTCGCCACATGCACGAGTTCGGGACAACCGCCGAGCAACTCGCCTGGATCAAGGTGGCCGCATCGCATCATGCCCAGCACAATCCGCACGCCATGCTGCGCCAGGTGCTCACCGTGGACGAGGTGCTCGCTTCGCCCATGGTATCGGACCCGATCCGCCGCATGGATTGCTGTGTGGTGTCTGACGGAGGCGGTGCCCTGATCGTCGCCCGACCTGAAATCGCGCGCACGCTCAAGCGTCCGCTGGTTCAGATCCGGGGCGCCGGCGAGTTTGTGAAGGGACTGAATGGGGGCCGCGTCGACCTCAGCTACTCGGGGGCCCGGCACTCGGGCGCTGCAGCCTTCGCCGAGGCTGGCCTCACACCGGCCGACATTCAGTATGTCTCCATCTACGACAGCTTCACCATCACCGTGCTCATGCAGCTCGAGGATCTGGGGTTCTGCGAGAAAGGCCAGGGCGGCCGGTTTGTCTCCGACGGCAACCTGATCGCCGGCAGCGGCCGCCTGCCGTTCAATACCGACGGCGGTGGCCTATGCAGCAACCATCCCGCGAACCGTGGCGGCATCACCAAAGTGATCGAAGCGGTGCGCCAGTTGCGCGGCGAGGCCCACCCGGCGGTTCAGGTGCCGGGTTGCACGCTTGCGCTCGCCCAGGGCACCGGCGGCCAGCTCGGTGCCCGCCACGGTAGCTCAACATTGATTCTCGAGAGGGTTTGAACATGGCCACGCCATACCAGGATCGCAAGCTGCCCGCCCCGGTCATCTACCCCGAGAACCAGCCCTTCTGGGACGCCGCGGGTCGCGGCGAGTTGCTGATTCCGCACTGCGCAGCTTGCGGCCCTTACTGGTATCCACGCCCTTACTGCCCGCATTGCGGCAGCGACCAGACCGAGCTGAAACGCTCAGCCGGGCGCGGCGTGGTGTATTCGCTCAGCATCACACGCCGCGCTGGCCCCATCGCCTACGCCATCGCGTACGTCACGCTGGACGAAGGTGTCACCATCATGACCAACCTTGCCGACTGCGACCTGGACTCGGTTCGAATCGGTGATCGGGTTGAAGTCGTGTTCAAGCCCACTGACGGCGGGCCGCCAGTGCCGATGTTCCGGCCCGTTGGCTGACCCGTTCGCGACAGCGGGCAGCGCTGCGGCTGCCCGCCCCAGCCGCTAGCTTCGGCTGCACTGAATCGACTGCACCGTCATGGGCAAGGGGCCGCGTATCGCCTGAACCGCCACCCGCACCTTGGTGCCGGGCGGCTCGCTCGCGAGTTGCGCGCAGGAGCTTGAAAGTGTGGTCCGACCCAGCAAGGTACCCCGGAGGTTCCAGTTGCCGGAGGCGATCTGCGCGAGCCTCGCCGCGGGGATGTCCTCGCTGATCTGCACCTCGGCCCGCTCGCTGCTGCCCGGCAGTCTGGGGGGCGCCTTCACCTGCCAGCCCAACGGGCCTTTTTCGAGTTCGACACGCGCGAACTGTTGCGTGGATATCGCACCACGGAACTCGGCAGGAACGCTGATGCGGTTGCCCTGAATCTCGATCTCCGACCCATCGGCACTGACGCGAGACACCTCGCCGCCCAGCACCGTGCTCGCGACATTGGCAGGGGGCGCGAGCCTGGCAGAAATCGAACGATCGGCCTGCATCACCGCACCGGGTGGCCCGCCGGGTGGCGGTGCCCATACCCGCAACACCTGATTCAGCGCCGGGTCGGCGAGCGCCGACGCACTTCCCAGGTCAACCTCGCGGCCGCTCGCAGCGTTCAGGCGCACTACGCTGCCATCGAGCTTGCTCACCACACCGCTCAGCAGGACCTTGGGCTGCGGATTGATCACCTCGATCCTTGAGGCGAGCAAGGTGTAGGTGCTGGTGGCCGCGTCAAGCACCCAGGTCCCGTGCGCCTGAATCCACTGACCCGCTGCGAACACGCACCCCGGCGCACACGGCAGGTCGCCAAAATCGGTCCAGGTCGCCGCGGCGCCGCTGCCGTCCGCCTCGCGTTGCACGCGCACCTGCTGCCCCAACACCGTGAGCCGTTGCGCCTTCGCGCCATCGGCAACGATCTGGTCGATCGGGCCGACCAGCTCGGTGATCACCTCGATCGAGTCGGCGACATTGTTCGCGTTGCTGCTGATGCGCACCCGCTGGCCGATCTTGACGGTGGCCTCCCGCACGCCGGCAGGCCCCTCCTCGGTCACCTTCGCCTGGCTGTCGTCGAATACCACCCCGTCGACGATCACGCTCCCGAAACCCGTGACCGTGCCCTCCGCAAGGCCGCTGCCACCGCTTCCCACCCCACCGGCAAGGTCGGCGATTCCTCCGCCACCGCAGGAGGCGAGAAGCCCGAGTCCGGCGATCAGCAGGAGTCGTCTGAAGCAGGCGCCAATCGTGTCGAGCAGGCGAACCAGACCACGCGCTGAAGATTTCATGATGACGACTGATCCTGCGGCGCCTCGGGCGCGCTGAAACTGAAGACACCGAGCCGGAACCGCTGCGGATTCGCCGTTCCTTCATCCTGCTCGCACAGCGGTACCGCCTGATCCACGACACGCTGAAGCGCATCAGCCCAGATCTGGTTGGCCAGCTGGTGCAGCACACGAACCGATGCCTCGCTCAAACCGTCCGCAAACACGCTTTGCTCCAGAAAGCGCGGTCCAGGGCCGCCGCTGAGGTTGTGCACCCCGGCTGCGAGGTGATCGACCGCCGACCCGGCAAACAGCTGCCGTGCTTCGGCAAAGCCAGGCTGTGGAATAAAGGCGTCACGGATCAGCCGCACGCCCGCGCCCTCCTCTCGAACAACGCCGAGACGAACCAGGTCGTCGAGCACCGCTCGATGATGAAAGTCACGCGATACGCGACGGGCGAGCGCCTCGAACGACGGCTCGGGACCTGCGAAGGGAATCAGGTCGGGCCAGTCAAGGCTCAGCCAGCGCGTGGCAACCTGATTCGCGGCACTGGGCTTGCCCCAGCGCGCGCCCTGGGCCGCGTTGTCGGCAGTGACCTGCTCGGCGGGCTCGCCAAGCGAGCGGACATCCTTGCGATGCAGGCCCGACAACAGACTGAGCGCCGAGTCGGTCCGCTTCCTGCCCAGCCGTAGCAGTTCCTGCTCGGCCTGCGCGAGAAACACCGGCTTGAGCGCAGCAGCAAACCCTGCGTATCCGACTCCAGAGCGAACCAGCCAGGTGACCAGCGGCTCGAGAATGGCAAGCACCTCTGCCAGCACCGCCTCCTGCGTATCAGAGGGGTTTCCAGGGCCAGATGCGTGGGGGGATGATTCGGGATGATCGCTGGACATTCTGCGATTATATCTGGGAAACTTTCCCAGCCGCCAGCGCCCGAGCGAAGCTTGGCCGCTGGCGGCGGCTCGGCCCGGGTCGGCAACAGCGGAGAGACTCAGCCGAGCAGATGTCGAACCACCTCGACGACCTTCTCCGGGTACTCGAAAGCGAGCCAGTGGGCGGCAGGCTCGACAATGTGAACCCGATCCGCGCCCACCAGACCACGGTACTGGGGAATGCGCTCTGCCAGCGCGGAGCGTTGATGGGGATCCTGTCCACCCAGCATCAGATGCACCGGGCAGCTCAGCGCCCGCATTTGCTCGCGAATGTCGATGGTGCGGGACAGCGGACGCGACTTGAAGCGCGATCGACGCACCTGCTCGGCCGCGTCGGCGATCAGTTCGTCGGTCACACGCGAGGCATCGGCGATCATGATCCTGCGTTGCGTCACCGCAACTCCAGCCTCCAGTCCGCCGCGCCGGGTCTCGCGCACGCCCTCTTCAAGAATGTCCAGAACCTCCCGGGTGACTTCCGGCCCCAGGGGCGGGTTGATCAGCACGATTCCCCGAAAATGCGGAGCCGCCCGCCACATCCGCGCCATCTCGGTGGCCACCAGCGTGCCAAATGAAAATCCCACCACCGCGGCAACCGGTGGCAGTTGATGAAGCGCGGTATCAATCAGCGCCGCATAGTCTGCGAGCGAAACATCTGCGGGCGGCGAATCCGACTCACCGTAGCCGGGCAGGTCGATCGCAACCGGATCGGCAAACGCTCCCAGCGATGCGATGTTGGCCCGCCAGTGACGCCAGCTTCCATGCCCGCCGTGGAGGAGCAGCAGCACCGGTCGCGATCCATCTGGTTGGCGGGCAGCCACCGCATGCAGTGCACCACCCGGAAAAGGGAGCGACAACTTGACCATGATGTGAAACGGGCGTCGTGAAGCGGTGAGGCGATCGCGGCAATCTGTGCCGTGATCAATCGGCAAGCCGCAAGCATACCCCCGCCGATCGGTGTTTACCCTTGAGGACGGCGAGATCCTGTCGAATCGCGGCGGAATCAGGCTAGCATTCGCGCGACCGATACGTGCAATGCTTCAAAAGCAACCCGTCCTCCCAACAGGAGGACCACGACGCACCCTCAGATCCGGAGGCTTCATGTACAAAAAAATTCTGCTCGCGTATGACGGTTCGCAGAGCGGTCGGACTGCGCTCTTCGAATGCTCCTACCTCGCCAATAGCGGCGAGGCCGATATCCACCTGATCGCGGTGGTTCAACCGGTCCCGGCGGCGGTTCTGTATGAAGTGGTCATCTCCGAGGTGCCCGACGCCACCGACGAAACCGAGCACCATCGCAAGGTTCTCGAGGAAGGCGTACAGATGCTGCGAGACCGTGGATTTTCCGCACAGGGACATCTGGCGCGCGGCGAGCCGGTGGAGCAGATCTGCGAACACGCCAAGCGCCTCAAGGCCGATCTCATCATCGTCGGCCACCGTCGCCCGAAGGGCTGGGCGGAGCGCTGGTGGCGTGGTTCGATCGGTGCAACGCTGATGGATAACGCCCCGTGCAGCGTGCTGATCGCCATGACTGGCGGGCGGTAAGGCTGGCCGCTGCCTTCGGAGTGACCCCGGTCTTCGGCCGGGCATCCGCGCACCCGGGGCGAGTTCTCGGATAAGTTTTGCATCCGGCGAGCATTCGGATAATGTTCCGGGGCTCGTCAGCATATCCTCGCCGCGCTGCAACAGTACGGCCTACCCATAACTCCCCAGGAGACCCTCATGTCACAGAAATCCAAGACCCCGCTGCGTCGCCGCTTTCTCAAGTCGGCCGCAGGCGGCGCCGTGGCCACCGGCGCGCTGGCCGCGCCCATGGTGTCAACCGCGCAAACCATCAGCCTGCGCTTTCAGAGCACCTGGCCCGCCAAAGACATCTTCCATGAGTACGCGCTCGACTTCGCCAAGAAGGTGAACGACATGGCAGGATCGCGCGTGAAGATCGAAGTGCTGCCCGCCGGCGCGGTAGTGGGCGCGTTCCAGCTCCTGGAAGGTGTTGCCAAAGGGACGCTCGACGGCGGTCACGGTGTAGTGGCCTACCACTACGGCAAGAACTCCGCCCTCGCACTGTGGGGTTCCGGTCCCGGCTTCGGTATGGACCCCAACATGCTGCTCTCCTGGCACTACTACGGCGGTGGCAAGGAACTGCTCGACGAGATCTACAAGGCGATCAACATCGACGTGGTGTCCTATCTTTACGGCCCGATGCCCACCCAGCCCTTCGGCTGGTTTAAGAAGCCCATCGCGCGAGTGGAAGACATCAAGGGCACCAAGTTCCGTACGGTGGGTCTGGCCGTGGACATGTACACCGACATGGGCGCGGCCGTGAATCCGCTGCCTGGCGGCGAGATCGTCCCCGCGCTTGATCGCGGCCTGATCGATGGCGCAGAGTTCAACAACGCCTCCTCCGACCGCGTGCTGGGCTTCCCGGACGTGGTGAAGAACTGCATGCTGCAGAGCTTCCACCAGAGCACCGAGCAGTTCGAGATCCTGTTCAACCGCAGCAAGTTCAACACGCTGCCCGCTGAGGTCAAGGCCATCATCGACTACGCGGTGCAAGCTGCCAGCGCAGACATGAGCTGGAAGGCGGTCGATCGCAACTCCAAGGACTACATCGAGCTCAAGAAGGCGGGTGTCAATTTCTACAAGACCCCGGACGCCATCCTGCGTGCCCAGCTCGCTTCCTGGGACAAGATCATGGACAAGAAGTCGTCCGAGAACCCAATGTTCAAGAAAATTCTCGACAGCCAAAAGGCGTTTGCACAACGCGCCGGCAGCTGGCAGAACGACTACACGGTCGACTTCAAGATGGCCTACAACCACTACTTCGGTCGCCGCTAAGCCACCCGACGTACCCGCGCAAGCGGGTGCGTGCCGGTTGCGGTCACCCTCCCCGGGGCGGCTGCGCCGGCAGGCCGGTGCGGCCATCCCGCAGGGCGCCAGGCGCCCTCTTTTCTTGCGGATCTCCCATGCAAAAATTGCTGTTGGCGGTTGACCGCCTGTCGTCGTGGGTTGGCCAGGCGTTTGCCTGGGCCATTGTCCTGCTCACGGCGCTGATTACCTGGGAGGTGTTCTCCCGCTACGCGCTGAACGAACCACACGATTGGGCGCTGAATGCCCAGATCATGCTCTATGGCCTCCTGTTTATGTCCGCCGGCGCCTACACCCTCGCCAAAAACGGACATGTGCGTGGCGATGTGTTGTACGGCTTTTTTCAACCACGAACCCAGGCAACCGTAGACCTGGTTCTTTATCTTCTGTTTTTTCTGCCTGGAATTTTCGCGCTCACCTGGGCCGGCTGGGACTACGCCCTGGAATCGCTCGCGATTCGCGAGAAGACATTCTCGGCCACGCCGCTCCCCCTGTACCCGTTCAAGTTCGTGATCCCGTTTTCTGGCGCCATGCTGCTGCTTCAGGGCCTGGTGGAAATCATCCGCTGCATTGCGTGCATACGCGACGGCGAGTGGCCCTCGCGCGAGCAGGATGTCGAGGAAGTTGACGTCGAAAAGCTGAAGAAGATGGTCAAGGTGAGCGATGAAGACATTGCCGCTCTCGCCGCGACCGCCCCGAGGAGCGCGAAATGAAGATCCGGCGCGAACTCTGGTTCGGCTTCATTCTGATGGGCCTCATCATTCTCGGCACCGCTGGCGTGATGCTGAGCGCGGAGCAGCTCAGCCGCGGACATCTGGGGCTTGCGATGCTGGCGCTGGTGGTGGTGGCCATCATGCTTGGTTTCCCCACAGCGTTCACGCTGATGGGCATGGGCATGATCTTCACCTGGTTTGCCTATGACCGTGACATCACGAAGACGCTCGACCTGATGGTGCAGTCAGCGTTCAAGGTGATGAGCAACGATGTGCTGATCTCGATCCCGCTCTTTGTGTTCATGGGTTATCTGGTCGAGCGCGCCAACCTGATCGAAAAATTGTTTAGAAGCCTTCATCTGGCGCTCGCCCGTGTGCCGGGATCGCTCGCGGTCGCCACCTTGTTCACCTGCGCGGTGTTCGCCACCGCCACCGGAATCGTAGGCGCGGTTGTCACCCTGATGGGGCTGCTCGCTTTCCCGCAGATGCTGCGCGCGGGCTACGACGTGAAGCTGAGCGCCGGTGCGATCACCGCTGGCGGTTGCCTCGGCATTCTGATTCCCCCTTCCGTGATGCTCATTGTTTACGGCGCCACGGCAGGCGTCTCGGTGGTGCAGTTGTACGCCGGCGCGTTTTTCCCCGGTCTGATGCTGGCCGGCCTCTACATCATTTACGTGATCGTGGTCGCCAAGCTCAAGCCCGAACTGGCGCCCCCGCTGTCGGAGGAGGGGCGCCGCATCGACCTGCCGCCCCTCATGTCGCGCGTGGCAGCGGCTTTTCCGGGCGCTGCACTTTCGGGGCTGCTCCTCGCATTGAAGGGCAGGAACAACGCCAACATTCCCGCGTCGTATCTGCTCAAGCAACTGCTCGCTGCCCTGCTGCCGGCCATCATCGTGCTTGGCATGCTGGGGCTCGTTTGGAACAGCGTCACGCAACCGGACCCCAACCAGGCGTATTCGGCTCAATCGGGGGCTGCGGGCACCGGAACGTCGTCGGGTGGGCTGGCTGAACCTCCGGGGTCGTCAGGGTTGCGCGAGCCGCCGGGTGCGGGCGGTCTTCGCGAACCACCAGGCGCGGGCGGTCTTCGCGAGCCGCCCGGTTCAGGCGGGTTGCGCGAGCCGCCGTCACGTGGCGGGCTCTCGGAACCACCGGGTGCGTCGGGCGGGTTGCGCGAGCCGCCTGCAGGCGGCGGTCTTGCCGAACCGCCGGGTGCGTCGTCACTCCGCGAACCGACAGGTGCAGGGGGCCTACGCGAGCCCGCCAGCGGCGGCCTCTCCGAGCCCCCTGGCTCGTCGGCTCAAGATCAGCGAGCAACGCCATTGCCGCGCGTGCCTGCACCCACCGGTTTCTGGATCGGCGCGGGCGCTGCAGCCGTGGCGTTGATCGCCTTTTACGCAGTGCTGAGCTTCCAGCGCTTTGAAGTGTTCAAGATGCTGCTGAGCAGCTTCTTCCCACTGGTCGTGCTCATTCTCGCGGTACTGGGCAGCATTGTGTTCGGGCTTGCCACGCCCACCGAAGCTGCCGCGGTTGGCGCGTTCGGCGGCTTTCTTCTCGCGGCGGCCTACCGACAGCTCACATTCACGGTCGTGAAGGACAGCGCGTTTCTGACTGCCAAGACCAGTGCAATGGTCTGCTGGCTGTTCGTGGGCAGCTCCATCTTTTCAGCAGCATTTGCCCTGTTGGGGGGGCAGGAGCTGGTCGAGAAGTGGGTTCTGTCCATGAACCTGAGCAAGACCGAGTTCCTGATTCTCAGCCAGGTGATCATTTTTCTGCTGGGTTGGCCGCTCGAGTGGACCGAGATCATCGTGATCTTCATGCCGATCTTCATTCCGCTCCTGGACAACTTCGGTGTCGACCCGCTGTTCTTCGGTCTCCTCGTGGCGCTCAATCTCCAGACCGCTTTCCTCAGTCCGCCTGTCGCCATGGCAGCGTTCTACCTGAAAGGGGTCAGTCCGCCACACGTCACGCTCAACCAGATTTTCCGCGGCATGCTGCCCTTCATGGGCATTCAGGTGTTCGCTATCGTGTTGCTTTACGTACTGCCTGAAATCGGCTTGTGGCTCCCCAAAACGCTCTACGGACGCTAAGCTGATTGACCGAACGCGGGGCCCCTCCTCGGGGCGCTGCGATCCGGCCGGGCCTCCCGTCCGGGAGCGTGGCCGCGCGTCCGTGCAAGCCGTCCCTGATCGCCAAAGGAGCACACCATGTCCAAGGTTTCCACGTTCCCGATTCCCCGTCGACGACTGCTGGGTGCAAGCCTCGCAGCACTCGGCTTGGGCGCCGCCCCGTCGGCCTTCGCCCAGACCACAGAGACCTGGCCATCACGGCCCATCCGGCTGTTGGTGGGATTTGCGCCGGGAGGAAGCTCCGATGTGGTGTCGCGACTCATGGCGCAACGCCTCTCCCCCATCCTGGGTCAACAGGTGGTGGTTGAGAACCGTCCGGGGGCAGGCGGCCTGATCGCAGCCGAAGCCGTGGCGCGCGCCCAACCCGACGGCTACACCTGGGCGCTTCTTCCCAGTGGACACGCCAGTCAGGCGGCCATGCTGAAGAAAATGCCCATGCATCCGATCGATGACTTCGCCTGGGTCAGCACGATCACGGTCTATCCGATGTTTTACTGCGTGGCCAACGAGTCTCCCATCCGAAGTCTTCGCGACCTCATCGATCGCGCAAAAGCCAACCCGGGCAAGTTGTCCTTTTCGTCGCTGGGGATCGGTGCGGCCCATCATCTTTTGGGCGAGTGGATCAATGCCGAAGCGGCGATCGATCTGGCGCACGTGCCCTACAAGGGGTCGCCTGCCGCGTTCGCAGATGTTGCGGCCGGACGTGTCGACCTGATGGTCGAGACTGCCACCGCCGCTCTCCCGCTCATTCGAAGCGGCAAGGTTCGCGCGCTCGCAGTCACCTCAACCGAAGGCAAGTCGCTCGTGCCGGGGGTGCCGGCGGCATCCGAAACCATTCCCGGCCTCGAGTACGAATCATGGCTGGGCATTGTCACCACTCCGAAAACGCCCGCGCCTGTCGTTGACCGAATCAACCGCGCCATACGCGAGGCATTGGCCGATCCCGAGATCGTGAAGCGTCTGGAGGATCTGGGCGGGCGGCCCGGGCCATCGTCTCCCGAGCAGTTCAGTGCCCGCGTGCAACGCGACATCGACAGCTTTCGAAAAATTGTAAGCGGCCGCGGCATTCCTCAGTTCTGAGCAGCGGCCCCTTACCGCCTCGCTAACAGGAGCACTTCGCCATGACACCCCACATCGCTCGCCGCGCCCTGATTGCGCTCATCGCAGTGCTCCCCATTGCCGGGATCGCCCAGGACACCTGGCCCACGCGCGCGATCACCATGATCATCCCGTTCCCGCCAGGCGGCGTCGCCGACACCGTGGGCCGACCTGTCGCCGACGCGTTGTCGCGCATCCTGGGTCAGCCCGTGGTCGTGGAGAACCGCGCCGGCGCCGGCGGTGGGGTTGGCATGGCCCAGGTCGCGCGCGCAAAGCCCGACGGCTACACGGTAATGATGGCACTGTCGTCCGTCACGATCCTGCCAGAAGCCGATCGCGTCCTTGAGCGCGCGCCCATGTTCACACTCGACCAGCTCACGCCGATCGCCCGCTTCACCGCAGACCCCACCGTGCTGGTGGTTCGTGCCGACAGCCCGTGGCGAACGCTCGATGACTTCATTGCCGATGCCCGCAAGCGCCCGGGCGCGATCACCTTTGGTTCATCCGGCAACTACGGCACCATGCACGTTCCCATGGAGATGCTCAAGCAGGCGACCGGCACCTTTATGCTTCATGTTCCTTACACCGGCGCAGGGCCTGCGATCGTCGGGCTGATCGGCGCTCAGGTCGATGCACTGGCCACGGGCCCCGCAACCATCGTGCAGCATGTCAAGGCGGGCCGTCTGCGGGCGCTTGCGCATTGGGGCGAGGGCCAGCTCGCCTCGCTCCCGGATATTCCCAGCTTTGAACAGGCTGGAATGAAGATCCGGTTCTCGCAGTGGTCGGGGCTGTTCGCGCCCGCCGGCTTGCCCGACGCGGTCACCTCGCGCCTGCGTGATGCAGCCACCCGCGCAGCCACCGACGAACGGGTGGTCAAGGCAATCAGCGGTGCGGGTACCCCGATACAGTTTCTCGACAGCGCGAGCTTTGCAAGCTTCGTGCGCGACGACGCCCGCGTGATGGGTGACGTCGTTCGCCGCATCGGCAAACAGTGAGCCCCGTGGCCCCTGGCGGGTCGCCTTTCCCTTCAAATTTTTCCTTGCGCAACACCGCTGCACCTTGATGGGTCAATTTTTGTTGACATTTGTCTATGTCAAGTTAAAATGACAGAAGGTCAGGCCAGAAGTTTGGACTGACCTGTTGCAACAAGGCTCCGCACTTCGGTGCGGGTTCAGCAGTGCACAGAGCTGTACCTTGCAAGGAGCAACACATGTCTGACAAAGACAAAGTCTGGCCGACGGGCTTGACCGAGGCCGAGTCGGAGGAAATCCACAGGCACCTGATTCAGGGAACGCAGATCTTCGGCATGATCGCGGCCCTGGCTCACCTGCTGGCTTACCTCTATTCGCCCTGGCTCAAGTAAAAGGAGAGCCTCATGATCTACGGAAAAATGTGGTGCGTCGTGAAGCCCTCCGTGGGCATCCCGATCTTCCTCTCCGCTGTCGCAATCGGCTCGTTCTGCGTGCATCTCGCGATCACGACGAACACGACCTGGGTGAAGGATTTCCTGAACGGCAAGGCCAAGCCTGCCGCGACGGCTCCTGCCAAGTCGTAGGTCCCTGACCTGCCCGGGCCGGGGCCTTCGGGTTCCGGCCCGCTTGTCTTCATGAGCAGAGACTCCTCCTCACGCCGGGCCACTTTTCTGGCTACGCTGGGAACCCGTTTTCTGCCTTTCGCCGACGCAGCATCGCCCGACCTTCCCCTTCCCCGGCTGCTCCGGCTCTCGCTTTTTCAGATCTCGGTTGGCATGGCACTGGTCATGCTGATTGGCACCCTCAATCGCGTCATGATCGTCGAGATGGGCGTGCCTGCCGGACTGGTGTCGGTGATGTTCGCGCTGCCGCTGCTCGCGGCGCCCTTCCGGGCCCTCATCGGATTCCGCTCCGACCACCATCGATCCGAACTCGGCTGGCGCCGGGTGCCTTATCTCTGGATGGGCACGCTGCTGCAGTTCGGCGGCTTCGCGATCATGCCGTTCGCGCTGCTGGTCTTGGCCGGCGCGGGTGCGTCCGCCAGCGCGCCAGCCTGGGTGGGGCACCTCGCCGCAGGCCTCGCGTTTCTCCTGGTGGGTGCCGGTATCCACACCACGCAGACCGTCGGGCTCGCCTTGGCCACCGACCAGGCGCCGGTCGAATCCCACCCCAAAGTGGTGGGCCTCATGTACGTCATGCTCCTGGTCGGCATGCTGGTCAGTGCCTTCGTGTTCGGCGAGTTGCTCTCCACCTACTCACCGGGGCGGCTGATCCAGGTAATTCAGGGCACAGCCGTGCTCACCCTGGTGCTCAACACCATCGCCATGTGGAAGCAGGAAGCCCGCAGTCGTGATCGAAAGCCCCGCAATGGGGTGCCCGACCCGAGCTTTGCCGAAGCCTGGCAAGTCTTCAGACGCGGCGAACACGCAGTCCGCCGGCTCTGGCTGATTGGTCTCGGCACCATGGCGTTTGCGATGGAAGATGTCCTGATCGAGCCCTACGGCGGAGAAATCCTCGGACTCAGCGTATCGGCCACCACCAGCCTCACTGCCACGCTCGCGCTCGGTGGGCTGCTGGGCTTTGGTTACGCCTCGCGCGTCTTAAGCCGTGGCGCAGACCCCATGAGAATCGCCGGCCTGGGGGCGTCCGTCGGGCTGCCCGCGTTCGTGTGCGTCATGCTGGCCGCACCCTGGCAGTCCCCGGCGCTCTTCAGCACCGGCATCCTGCTGATCGGCGTGGGCGGCGGGCTGTTCGGGCATGGCACGCTCACGGCCACCATGAACCGGGCGGTGCCCGGGCAGGAAGGCATCGCGCTCGGCGCATGGGGTGCCGTGCAAGCGAGCGCAGCGGGTCTTGCCATGGCAATGGGAGGCATCCTGCGCGATGTGGTGGCTTCGTTCGGTGGCAGCCTGTCGGGCTATCTGACGGTATACGGACTTGAGCTCCTCATGCTGCTGGTCACGTTGGCGCTCCTGCCGCCACTGCTGCGGCAAGGCCCTACGCACAAACCGGCGCCGGTCAATCCGGGGCGCTCGACCGGAATGCAGGGTTAATCGCGCCGGCTCGTTCATCTGGTGCGATCATCTCGGAATAACAATCCTCCCTGGAGATCGAGCATGAACGAGTCATTGGCTGTCGTCATCTTCATCGTGTTCTGCGCTTTCATGATCGCGAACTGGATGAACAACGCGCGACTCGAGAAGCTTCGTCGCAAGTAAGCATTGCACTTGAGCCAGCTCGACAGCGCGCATCTCGACGCGCTGAGGGCAGCCACCCGTCGCGGAGCTGCCGCCTCTGCCACGGACCGAGCGCAGATACTGGCCAAAGCGCGGCTCCTTCTGCTTGACACCATCGGTTGTGTCTTGTCGGGTCGGTCTAGCGCACCGGTTCAGGCCTTCGAGGTATCGCTCGCAGGCATCGATTCCGGTCGTTTCTGTTTCCCCGGCGGCCCGGGCCTGTCTACCAGCGCTGCTGCCTCACTCGCCGCGATGGCGAGCGCCTGGGACGAGGGCTGCGAAGGGCTCCCCTATGCTCATGGGCGCCCAGCCTTGGCGCTTACCGGAGCCCTGCTCGCAATAGGCGTCTCTCGTCGCCTTTCAATCGGCCGAGTTCTCGACTCGCTGGTGGCCGGCTACGAGGTCGGCGCGCGAGCAGGTGGCTGGTTGCGAATCGCCCCGGACATGCATGTGGATGGCAATTGGCCTGCCATGGGCGTTGCGGCGGGTGTTGGGCATCTGCTCGAGCTATCACCGGCTCTGCGCTGGAACGCGGTTGCGATGGTGGCCTGTCAGTTGCCCGCGAGTCTTTACCTGCCGATTCGTACCGGCGATGACGCCCGCAACACCTACCCCGCGCATGCCGCAGTGCTTGGCATGCAGGCTGCACTCGCCTCGGCAGCCGGAATCAGCGCACCTGAGCAGGCGATCGCCGACTACGCGCGCAACCGCGCCCATCCCGACGGCCGCCCTGCGCCCGCTCAAGACCGATGGTTCATCCTCGAGTCCTACTTCAAGCCCCACGCTGGGGTCCGGCATGCGCACTACGGCTTGGAGGCCGCGCTCAGCATCCGACATCAGCTGCACGCGCGAACCAGTTCAATTTGCCGGGCACGATTGCGTGTTTACCCGGAAGCCACGATCTATGCAGGCAACCGAAATCCGCACGCACCGATCACTGCGCAGTTCAGCCTCTCGCTGGGGGTCGCTGCGGGCCTGCGTTTTGGGGCCATGGATCCCGACCTGTTTCGCGACGAGCGGCTCAACGATCCCGAGCTGCGACGGCTAGAGCAACTGGTTGACATCGAGCCTGTGCCCGAATGGGGGCAAGCCCAACAACGCGCAGCCCATCTTCAAGTGGAGACCAGCGACGGGGCGGTCTTCGAACACTCGGTCGACACCCTGCCAGGCAGCCCGGAGCGGCCGCTCACGGCGGAACAGGTCGTCGAAAAATTCGTGCGCTACAGCGCTTCGTCGCTGAATCGGACGTCAGCCGAGCGTTTCTGTTCAGCGATGCTGCACGCGACCGAGGAAACCGACTTTGCCAGCGTGTGGCACGAGTTGATGACGTGAACCGTTAAAATTCCCGCCTGGAACCATACTGCGGTCTCTGCCACGACTGGAGCTGCCCATGAATCCGGCCAACACCCCCTCTGCGCTCGACCCACTCCATCCCCTGCGCCAGTTTGTCGCCGACATGACCCGGCTGGTGAGCCGTACCGATTCCGAACCCGAACTGCTCGCCGAGGCTCGCCCTCTTCTTGCCCGATTGCTTGCGCGATCCGACTGGCTGCCCGACGCTTATGCCCATGCCGAGCCTGGCGTCTATCGGCAATACCTCCTTTACTGTGACCCGCTCGAGCGCTTTTCGGTGGTGAGCTTTGTTTGGGGGCCGGGGGCCACCACACCGGTTCATGACCATATGGTGTGGGGGCTTGTCGGCGTTCTCAAAGGTGCGGAGGTCTGTTGTGAATTCGAGCCCGATGGACCCGACCGCGTGCGCGCCACCAGCACCGACCATGTGCTGCGTCAGGGCATGATTGAAGCGGTATCGCCCACTGTGGGCGACTGGCATCAGGTTCGTAATGCGCTCTCCGATACCGATTCGGTGAGCATCCATGTCTATGGCGGCAATATCGGATCGGTTCGCCGTCATCGGGTGGATCCATCCACCGGCAAGATTCTGGATTTCATTTCTGGATACTCTTCCGAGCACCTGCCCAATTTATGGGATCGCTCGGCCGCGGTCCGCGCTGCATCGGCCTGAGCAGCGCCCTCGACGCTCACTTGTTCCGCCCAATGACCACCGCCGACGCGACGCTCGAGATCTCCGACGGCATCGGCTGGATCACACTCGCACGGCCCAGCCGCGGCAATGCACTGTCGGGCGATCTGGTCGAGGGGCTCCTCGCTCATTTGACGCGTTGCGTCACCGACCCGCTGATGCACACGGTGGTATTCGTTGGCGCCGGAAAACATTTCTGCACAGGCTTTGATCTGGAGCAGCTGGAACAGACCACCGATGCAGAGCTGCTCCATCGCCTGATCAGGATCGAGACGCTCCTTGATGCTGTGTGGCGGGCTCCGGTTCGAACGGTCGCGATCGCCCAGGGTCGTGTCCTGGGGGCGGGCGCCGATCTGTGGGTCGCTTGCGATCAGCGCGTGCTGGCACCTGAGGCCACGGTGCGTTTTCCAGGCGCCGGATTCGGTATCGTGTTGGGCACCCGGCGGCTGGGGCTGCGCGTGGGCACCGAGCGGGCGCTTCAGTGGACATCGGCCGGCACGTCGGTCGATTCCACGCTCGCGCTTCAGTCTGGCCTGGCGACTTCGGTTGCAGCGACCGCACCGCCCTCCTCGGCGTCGGGCGAGGCGGGGTCCCACGCGCTGGCGCCGCACGGCGAGCCCTACACCTGGCGCCTCGCGCTGCTCGCGCCGCCCCCAAGTGTGGATCGCGCCACCTATGCGGCACTGAAAGCCGCGTCTCGAGGCGGCGACGGCTTTGGTGCCAGCACCGACTCCGACCACGACCTGGCAGCTCTGGTTCGCTCGGCGGCGCGGCCAGGGCTCAAGACCAGGCTGCTCGCCTATCGCGATCGTAGTCGTCAGCGCTGACAACATCATCGAGTCCAGCGAATGCTGCGCCGCAAGATATACTTCGCCCATCCATGAGCGCTTCCACCGAACAGCGGCTTCCTGCGCTGATCATCGCCTCGCTTGGCGTCGTCTTCGGCGACATCGGCACCAGTCCGCTCTATGCGTTCAAGGAAGCGATTGCCGCGCATGGAGCGGGCGGCAGCCTGCCGGCAGACTCCCTGTTTGCAGTGCTGTCGATGATGTTCTGGGCCGTCACCATCATTGTGTCGCTCAAGTACGTCACCATCATGCTCCGGTTCGATTATCGGGGCGAAGGCGGCGCGCTCGCCCTGCTGTCGATCGCCCTCGCCCGTGCCCGTTCGAAACCCCGGCTGATCTGGTTCATATCCACCTTGGGAATTCTCGCGGCCTCGCTGTTTTATGGCGATGCGATCATCACGCCCGCCATCTCCGTGCTGTCCGCAGTGGAAGGCATTGCCATCGCCGCCCCGGCTACCGAGCGGCTCATTGTTCCGCTTGCGCTTCTGATCCTGATCAGCCTGTTCCTGATTCAACGCCGGGGCACGGCAAAGATCGGCGCGCTGTTCGGACCGGTCATGATTCTCTGGTTTCTGGTGCTCGCGGTGCTTGGCGTGCGCAGCATTGTCGAGACGCCGCAGATACTCGGCGCGATCAACCCCGTGCATGCAATTGGCTTCGCAATCGACCAGCCAGGCCTTACGCTGATTTTGCTGGGCGCCGTGTTCCTGACGCTCACCGGGGCGGAGGTGATGTATGCCGACCTCGGACACTTCGGTCCCCGTCCCATTCGCATCAGCTGGTTTGCGCTGGTATTTCCGTGCCTCATGCTCAACTACTTCGGTCAGGGCGCCCTGGTGCTGCGCGACCCGGAGGCGGCACGTAACCCTTTTTATCTGCTCGCACCCGAGCCCCTGCTCATACCCTTGATCGTGCTTGCAACCTGTGCCACCGTCATCGCATCACAGGCCACCATTTCGGGCGCGTTCTCAGTCACACAGCAGGCCTCGCGCCTCAATTACCTTCCCCGGTTGAAGGTGCGCTACACCTCTGAAACGTCGCGCGGCCAGATCTACATCCCGGTAGTGAACTGGATGCTGCTGGTCGCCGTGGTGCTGCTGGTGCTCGGCTTTCGCAGTTCGAGTCAGCTCGCGGCGGCTTACGGAATCGCGGTGTCGGGCGACCTGCTGATTGGCACTGCGCTGTTATCCATCACTGTTCTGCTTCGACGGCAAGCCTCCATGACGGCTTGGCTCTTTCCCGCATTCCTTGTTTTTGGCGCGCTCGAAGTCGTGTTTTTCATCTCCAACGCGAGCAAGATCGCCGAAGGTGGATGGTTCCCGCTCGCGGTTGCCGCCGTCATGTTCGCCGTACTCTCCACCTGGCGCCGTGGCACCGAGATCGTCCGCTCGCGCAAGGACGCCTCACCGCGCAGCCGGGGCGACGCATTCGCCCTCGATCTCTCGGGCATACAGCGGGTGCCCGGCACGGCGGTGTTCTTCAGCTCCGGTCGAAGTGGGCACCCCACCAGCTTTTTGCACAACCTGCGCCACAATCGGGTCGCGCACGAGCAGGTGATTTTCCTCACCGTCGATTTCGTCGATGTGCCACGGGTGCCTGACCACGACCGGCTGGAAATCGAACGCGGCGGCAACGGCATCGTTCGGATCGTGGCGTCGTTCGGATTTCGCGAAGAGCCCGATATTGCGCTGGTGCTCTCCCTCGCCCGGCGTCGAGGGGTCACCATGGATGCGAATGACACCTCGTATTTCACCAGCAAGCCGGTGATTGTTTCTACCAGCCGACGCGGGGTGTTCGGATGGCGACGCTCGCTGTTCGGTTGGATGCTGCAAAACAGCTCCAGCACAGCCAGTTATTTCGCCTTGCCGCCCAACCGAGTGGTTGAGCTGGGCACTCAGGTTGCCATCTGAGGCGAGCATGGCTTTCAAACTGCCACGCAACTCACTCTTTGCGATCCTGTTGCGATCCCCGTGGTGGATCAGCTTCGCGATCGCAGGCGCGCTGTCGCTGATCGCCATGGCTTTGCTGCCCGAGGCCTATCGTGTGGTCGGCGCGTTGAGTTCATTACCCTTTGTCGTCATCGGCGTCATGGCGGTCAGACGCCAGTGGAGCCTGCCCGGCGCGCAGGAAATTGAAAGCACCGCCCGCGTTCTGTCCTCAATGACCTGGCAGCAGTTCGCGCCACTCGCCCTGGCTGCACTGACCGAAGACGGACGGGTCGTACGCGAGCATCGCGGCCCGCCAGCCGATTTCATCATTCATGACGCACAAGGGTGTCGCCTGGTCATGGCAAAGCGCTGGAAGTCCGCCCGTCTTGGGGTGGACGTGTTGCGCGAACTGACGGAGGCCTTCGACGCAGCGGGCGCAAGCGCGGGCGTATTCATTTTTTTGGGCGAAGTGACTGAGCCGGCCAGCCGGTTCGCGACATCAAGCCGGATCGAGATCTGGGGGGCAGCGGAGCTCGCGGTCCGACTACGGGGCAAACTTCCCCCGGTATAAACGCCCCAAGGCCGAGAGGCCCCGGCTCAACGCACCTGCAGCCGACTCAGATACTC
Source organism: Betaproteobacteria bacterium (assembly GCA_009921765.1). Next base: position 26,587 of record RFXC01000008.1, read on the forward strand.
CACCAGCCAGAGCAGACGCGTTCTCACGTACACCTCGGGGTCGTAGGGCACGTCCATGAAGTATTCAGCCCCCTGGATCCGATAATCGCGTCCCCAGATGGGCATCTCCCGCGAACCGTGTGCAGCGACGGTGCCGCCCTCGATTGTCTGGTACACCCGGTCGATCGGGAACACGCCGCCGTTTTTCCGGGAAAGCTGGGTCAGATCGGGCGGCGCGCGCTTCAGCAGTTCGACCACCGAACCATCGCCCTGACCGCTCTTTCCATGGCAGACCGCGCAGTTCGACTCGAACTCCCGCCGGCCGGGATCGACCGTCCGTCGCGCCTCGGCCCGCTGAGGCGCACCTGACTGCGCCGCGGGTCCAGCCTGTGCCCAGGCACCGCCCGCTGGCATCAACAGGGCCAGCGCCTCGAAGACCACCACAGCGCCCACCGCGTACGGACGTTTCCATTGCTTCATTTCCGCCTCCATCGACTGAGGCCTTTACCCTGACACCGCAAGATCTGACCGCATTGACCGAGCGCAGCGTTGGGGGCGGGAAATCATTGTCGCCATTTCGCCCGCAAACCCCTTGTTTGAGCCAGATCGAATAATTCCGGCAAACTAACGGGTTATCTGAATGGCGGTGTCGCCCGCCCCGGTCATGTTTTCCGAACCCTATCCGGCGCTCCCATGCTCGTATCCATCGTACGTACCGCGCTAGACAAGCCCTACACCTTCGTGGTGATGGCGCTTTTGCTCCTCATTCTGGGACCGCTCGCTGCGCTTCGAATGCCGACCGATATCTTTCCGGCGATTCGAATTCCCGTCATTGCGGTGGCATTCAGCTACACCGGACTTCCGCCCGATCAGATGTCGGGTCGGATCTGCACGCTGTTTCAGCGCGGCCTCACCACCACGGTGAACGATATCGAGCATATCGAGGCCAACTCCTATACCGGCATCTGCATCATCAAAATTTTCTTCCAGCCGGGCGTGAACATCTCGATCGCCAACGCACAGGTCACTGCGGCCGCGCAGGTGTCGGTGAGGCAAATGCCGCCCAACACCACCCCGCCCCTCATCCTCAACTACAACGCTGCAACCGTTCCGGTGCTGCAACTCGCGCTCGCAGGCCAGGGCATGAGCGAGCAGCAACTGTTTGATGCCGGCGTGAACATGGTTCGCCCGCAGTTGGTCACCGTGCCCGGCGTGGCCATTCCCTGGCCCTATGGCGGCAAGCAGCGAATTGTTCAAATCGATATCGATCCGCTCGCGCTGCAGGCGCGCGGGCTTTCGGCCCAGGACGTGGCCAACACGCTGGCCGCGCAAAACGTTGCGATTCCGGTGGGCACGCAGAAGATCGGCGAGTTCGAGTATTCGATGCGGCTCAACAACATCGTGACGCAGATCGCCGAGCTGAACGACCTTCCCATCCGCTCGGTGGGCGGGTCCACCACCTATGTGCGCGATGTGGCCAACGTGCACGACGGCAACGCCCCCCAGACCAGCATCGTGGCGGTTGAGGGCAGCCGCTCGGTTCTGTTGTCGGTGCTGAAGAACGGCGGGGCCTCCACGCTCTCGATCGTGTCCGGCGTGCGGGACAAGCTCGATCAGATGCGCGCAGCACTACCCGAGCAGCTGTCCGTCACACCCATCAATGATCAATCGATCTTCGTGCGGGCCGCAGTGACGGGCGTGGCGGTAGAGGGTGTCATTGCCGCGGCGCTCACCAGTCTGATGATCTTGCTGTTTCTGGGGAGCTGGCGCCCTACCCTCATTATCGCCACGTCAATCCCGCTCTCCATCATGGGCGCCATTCTAGGGCTCGCGGCGATTGGTGAAACCCTCAACCTGATGACGCTGGGCGGACTCGCGCTCGCCGTAGGCATTCTTGTCGACGATGCCACTGTCACCATTGAAAACATCAACTGGCATCTTGAGCAGGGCAAGGATGTTGAGACCGCGATCATGGACGGCGCGCGCCAGATCGTGACCCCCGCCTTTGTCTCGCTGCTCTGCATCTGCATTGTGTTCGTGCCGATGTTTTTCCTGGAGGGCGTGGCGCGCTATCTGTTCGTCCCGATGGCGCTGGCGGTGATCTTCGCAATGGTGTCGTCGTTCATTTTGTCCCGAACGCTGGTCAACACCATGGCCAAGTATCTGCTCAAGGCCCATGACACCCATCCTCATGGCGCGCTGCTGGCGCGAACTCCCACCCGTAATCCGCTGGTGTGGTTCCAGCGCGGATTTGAGCGGCGCTTCGAGCGCTTCCGGCTCGGTTACCAGTCGCTGCTCGCCTGGGCGCTTCAGAACCGGAAAAAATTCGTACTGGGTTTCATGGCGTGCGTGCTGGCCTCGTTTGCGCTGGTTCCGTATCTGGGCACCAACTTCTTTCCGGCAGTCGACAACGGCCAGATTCTCCTTCATGCCCGGGTGCCGGTAGGAACGCGCGTGGAGGAAACCGCTGTTCGGTTTGCTCGTATCGGGCAGGTGATTCGTCAGGTCATTCCGCCGGAAGAAATCGAGGCGATCGTCGATATCATCGGCTTGCCGCCTTCCAGCATCAACCTGGCCTACAACAACACCGGCGTGATCGGCACGCAGGACGGCGATGTCCAGATCGCGCTCAAGAAAGGCCACCGGCCGGTGGCCGACTACGTGCGGGAATTGCGTGAGGTTCTGCCCCGAGAATTCCCGGACACGGTCTTTTCGTTTCCGCCCGCCGACATCGTCAGCCAGATCCTGAATTTCGGCGCACCAGCGCCTATCGATATTCAGATCCGGGGGCTCAACCTCGAGGCGAATTTCGCCTATGCCGAAAAACTCCTGAAAGCGTTACGGACGATCCCGGGCGTGGCCGACGCGCGCATTCAGCAGTCGCGCCGGTCGCCGATCTTCAATGTGGAGGTCGATCGGACCCGCATCCAGGAGTTCGGCATGAGTGCCCGCGACATCACCAACAGCATGGTGGTCAACCTTGCGGGCAGCAGCCAGGTGGCCCCGACCTACTGGCTGAACCCGGTCAACAGCATCATCTACCCAATCGTGATGCAGACGCCGCAATATCAGCTCGACTCGCTGGCAGCGATCGAGAATTTGCCACTCACGCCGGCGAGCAGCGCACCGGGCAGCTCGCCCCAGGTGTTGGGAGGACTCGCCAATTTCCAGCGCAGCTCTGCGAACGCGGTCGTGAGCCAGTATGAATTGCAGACGCTGGTTCAGGTCAACGCCACCACCCAGGATCGCGACCTCGGCGCAGTCGCGCGCGATGTCCGCAAGCTCATCGCCGACACGGCGGGCGACGTGCCGCGCGGCACCCGTGTGGTCCTGATCGGGCAGGTGCGCACCATGGAGCAGGCCTTCTCGGGTCTGCTCTATGGGCTTATCGGCGCCATCGGCCTGATCTATCTGCTCATCGTGGTGAACTTCCAGTCCTGGAAGGACCCGTTCGTGATCATCACTGCACTGCCGGCTGCGCTGGCGGGTATTGTCTGGATGCTGTTTGCCACCCACACCACGCTGTCAGTGCCAGCACTGACCGGTGCGATCATGTGCATGGGGGTTGCCACCGCCAACAGTGTGCTGGTGATCAGCTTTGCCCGGGAGCGTCTCGATCAGGGATTGAATGCAGTCGAGGCAGCACTCGAAGCCGGCTTCGTGCGGTTCCGCCCCGTGCTCATGACTGCGCTCGCCATGATCATTGGCATGTTGCCGCTTGCCCTGGGTGTGGGCGAAGGCGGCGAACAGAATGCACCCCTCGGACGCGCGGTGATCGGCGGCCTATTGTTTGCCACCGTCGCCACCCTAGCCTTTGTTCCGGTCGTCTTTGCAATGATGCATGCCCGCGACGGCAAGCGCCCCACCCCCGCCTCACCTGCAGGAGAACCGTATGTCGCTGCCGCTTGAAAAGCTCCCCCACCGCCCGGTGTCGGGGCTCAAGCTGACCGCCGGACTCATCGTCACCCTGGCCCTGGCTGGCGGTATCGCTGCGTGGGGATTATCAGCCCGGGCCTCCAACGCAGACAGGCTGAACGCGCGCGCTCAGGAGGCCTCCGTTCCCACCGTACTGGTGGTCACGCCATCCCGGCCTTCGTCAAGCGTTACGCGCTTCGAACTCCCTGGGCGAATCGAGCCGCACACCCGGGCGCCCATCTTTTCCCGAATCGCGGGTTACCTCAAGGCATGGCATGTCGAGATCGGCGCATCGGTCGCAGCCGGCCAGTTGCTGGCCGAGATTGAAACGCCTGAACTGGATCAGCAGATCGCCCAGGCCCAGGCAGAACTCGCAAGTGTCCGGGCGAATGCTGCGCTCTCGCTCACGACGGCCGAGCGCTGGCAGTCGTTGCGCGACCAGGGCTTTGTCTCCTCGCAGGCCGTGGAAGAGAAGAAAGGCGACCTGCAGGTCAAGGAGTCGCAGGTGCGGGCCTCCCAGGCCAACGTGGATCGGCTGGTTGCGCAGAAGCAATTCTCACGGATCGTGGCACCGTTTGCCGGGGTAATCACCGCCCGAAACATCGACGTGGGCGCATTGGTCGTGGCGGGTGGCACAGCCAATACCGAACTTTTCACGCTGTCCGACATCAGCCGCGTTCGCATCTATGTGAACGTGCCTCAAAACCGGGCGCTCTCGATCAATCAGGGCGACCGCGCGAGTTTCCTCGTTCCCGAACACCCGGGCCGTACCTGGACGGCAACGGTGCAGTCGCTCGCCCAGGTGATCGGCACGGGATCGGGCAGCATGCTCGTTCAACTGGCCGCCGACAACACCGGGTTGAGACTGCTGCCCGGCGGCTTTGCCAAGATCGTATTCGAACTTCCCCGCGACGCCTCGCTAGCGGTACCGGCAGGCGCGATGATTTTCGGTGCTGCGGGTCCACGCATTGCGGTCGTCGACGCGGAAGATCGCGTGCGGATCCGCCCTGTGACGGTCGCCAAGGATCACGGCAGCACTGTGGAGCTTTCGGCGGGCGTGAAGGCTGATGACAGGGTGATCGTGAGCCCGCCCGACGGGATCGTCGAAGGCGACAAGGTACGTATCCGTACCGCATCCGCGCCACCCGGCACATCGGCGCCGGGCGCTCCGCGCCGCACGAACTGACACCCTGCGTAGGGCCAGCGCCCGTAGCGCTCTCGCCGTCAGTGGGCGAGCGCGCCAAGACCGAGCACCGCGCTCGGATTTGCGGACATAGGCACCGAAACGGCGCGCCTGCGACGCCATTCTGGTGCGGAGTGGTTCGACTTTTTCTGTCCACTCCGCTCCGCACACACAAGCCTGCTCCACGCGCACCAATTGTGCGCAGCCATGCCGGTTGGCGGCTTGGCATGGAATCTGCGGTAGCCAGCGCAGATCCCACTCCCGGAGCTTCTGATGTCACTCTTCTCGAATCCGTTTGACAGCCGCATTCGCCTCCACTGCAGCTGCGGATCTCATGCAACCCAAAGCGAGCATGATGCTGCGCAGGCCGACACAGAAGCCCTCGGCAGTCGCGCCGTCGAGCAGGCTGTCGTTCGAGCACTGTTCCCCAATGATGCGGTTCGCCGCTCGTTCCTGAGCGCGGTTGGCACACCAACGGCGATCGCTGCGATCTCGTCGATCTTCCCCCTGACTGCCGCCAAGGAAGCTTTTGCACAGGCGGGTGGCCCGCCAGAAAAGCGCGATCTGAAAGTGGGCTTCATCCCCATCACCTGCGCGACCCCAATCATCATGGCGCACCCGATGGGCTTTTACGCAAAGCAAGGGCTCAACGTCGAGGTGATCAAGACTGCGGGATGGGCCGTGATTCGCGACAAGACGCTCAACAAGGAGTACGACGCCGCGCACATGCTGTCACCGATGCCGATCGCAATCTCGCTCGGGCTGGGCGCGGCCCCGCAGGCGTACGCCATGCCGGCCGTCGAAAACATCAATGGCCAGGCCATCACACTCGCCGTCAAACACAAGGACAAGCGCGATCCCAAACAGTGGAAAGGGTTTCGCTTCGCGGTGCCGTTTGACTACTCAATGCACAACTATCTTCTGCGCTATTACCTTGCCGAGGCCGGACTCGACCCCGACCGCGACGTGCAGATCCGCTCGGTGCCGCCGCCGGAGATGGTCGCGAACATGCGCGCCGACAACATCGACGGTTTCCTCGCTCCGGATCCGGTCAACCAGCGGGCGGTCTATGACGGCGTCGGCTTCATTCACCTGCTGTCGAAGGAACTGTGGGATGGCCATCCCTGCTGCGCTTTTGCGGCAAGCAAGCAGTTCATCACCTCCATGCCCAACACCTACGGGGCATTGTTGCGCGCCATCATCGAGGCCACCGCTTACGCGTCGAAAGCAGAAAACCGCAAGGAAATCGCGGCCGCCATTGCGCCTGCCAATTACCTCAACCAACCTGTGACCGTGGTGGAACAGGTGCTCACGGGAACCTTCGCCGACGGCCTGGGGGGCGTGCGTAAGGTACCCGACCGCATCAGCTTCGATCCGTTCCCCTGGGAGTCGTTTGCCGTCTGGATCCTCACGCAGATGCAGCGCTGGGGGCAGTTGAAGGGCGATGTCGACTATCAGAAGGTCGCCCAGGAAGTGTTCCTCGCAACCGACGCACGTCGTCTGATGCAGCAGGCAGGTCTTACCCCGCCCGAGCGCAATTCGCGCGGCTTCTCGGTGATGGGCAAACCGTTTGATCCGCAGAAGCCGAAGGAATATCTGGACAGCTTCAAGATCCGGCGGCCAGCATGAAGCGGATTGCGCCTGAGCGCCTACGCGCGCTCATCGTGAGCCTTCTGATCCTCGCCTGCTTTATCGGAGCGTGGCATATCGCCACTGCCCCCACTGCGGGCGCCGTGAAGGTTGATGAGGAGTACGCCAAGCTGGTGGGCGCCGCCGCCGCCACCGGACAGAAATCGGCCTTTCCAACGCCTGCCGACTTCGTTCGCACAATAGGCGGGCATCTGGCCAATCCGTTCTACGACAATGGTCCCAACGACAAGGGTCTGGGGATTCAACTCGCCTACTCCGTCGCACGGGTTGCTGCGGGCTTCGCGCTGGCCGCGCTGGTTGCCATACCGCTTGGTTTCGTGATCGGCATGTCGCGCGTGCTCTACACCGCACTCGACCCGTTCATTCAGGTGCTCAAGCCGATCTCGCCGCTCGCCTGGATGCCCTTGGCGCTTTTCACCCTGAAGGACTCGAGCGTATCGGCCATCTTCGTGATCTTTGTCTGTTCGATCTGGCCCATGCTGATCAACACCGCCTTTGGCGTGGCTTCGGTTCGAAGGGAGTGGCTGGACGTATCCCGCACGCTCGAGGTTGGCCCGCTGCGGAAGGCCTTCCTGGTGATATTGCCGGCTGCGGCCCCCACCATCATGACCGGCATGCGGATCTCGATCGGCATCGCCTGGCTGGTGATTGTGGCCGCAGAGATGCTCGTTGGGGGTACGGGAATCGGCTACTTCGTCTGGAACGAGTGGAACAACCTCTCCATCACCAACATCCTGACCGCCATTCTTCTCATCGGATTGGTGGGCATGCTGCTCGACCTGGGCGTTGCCCGTCTGCAGCGACTCGTTACCTACCGCGACTGACAGGCAATGATCATGGACATGAGCGAGCCCCAACGACTAGCCGCGAGCGCTGTCGGCAGAACAGGCCGCGGCTTCCTGCGCGTGGAGCACCTGAAGAAGTCATTCCCCGCCCCCCAGGGCAAGGGTGAGACCGTGATCTTTGATGATGTGAACTTCGCGATCGAACGCGGAGAGTTCGTTTGTATCATCGGCCATTCGGGTTGTGGCAAAACCACCATCCTGAACGTCCTGGCCGGACTCGAGCAGCCCACTGGTGGTCATGCCTTCATCGACGGACGTGCCATCGAAGGGCCCAGTCTCGACCGCGGTGTGGTGTTTCAATCGCATGCGCTCATGCCCTGGATGAGCGTGAGCGGCAACATTGCGTTTGCGGTGCGCTCGCGGCATCCCGACTGGTCGCGCGAGCAGGTCGAGACGCATGTGCAGCGCTTCATCGACATGGTGCATCTGGGTGGCTCGGAGAACAAGAAGCCAGCGCAGCTGTCGGGCGGTATGAAGCAGCGGGTGGGCATCGCGCGGGCGTTCTCCATTCAACCCAAGATGCTGCTGCTCGACGAGCCATTCGGCGCACTCGATGCGCTCACCCGGGGCAGCATTCAGGATGAGCTGGTGGGCATCGTGCGTGAAACACGACAGACCGTGTTCATGATCACCCACGACGTCGATGAAGCGATCCTGCTCGCCGACCGGATCTTCCTGATGAGCAATGGCCCCGGCGCCGTGATTGCTGAGATTGTCGAAAACCCCTTGCCGCGCAACCGTACCCGCGCCACCTTGCACCGCGAGGCGGACTACTACGCGGTTCGCAATCATCTGATCGACTTCCTTGTCAACCGATCGGCTGACTATGCGTCGCGCGCCCGGACAGGCGCCTGGACACCGGTTCGTGTGCGCCCCGGCGCATCGCAATCACCCACCTGATCTTTCTTTCCAACTGACCTCAAGGACTGCTCACATGGCTGCAAGCAAGACATCTTCCAAGAAATGGACGGGCGCCAAACCGATGACGCGCGAAGACGTCACCGATCTCATCTACTCCACCAAGGTTCAGAAGGGCATCAAGTGGGCTGACGTTGCCAGAAAGATCGGTCACTCCAAGGAATGGGTCACCGCAGCCTGCCTGGGACAGATGACGCTCACCGCCGATCAGGCAAAAGCGATTGCCAGGATCTTTGATCTGCCGAGCGATGCGGTCGCGCTGCTTCAGGCGGTGCCCTACAAGGGTTCGCTACGCTCGTCGGTGCCTACCGATCCGCTGATCTATCGCTGGTACGAAATCGTCAATGTCTATGGAACCACCATCAAGGAACTGATCCACGAAGAGTTTGGCGACGGCATCATGAGTGCGATCGACGTGCTGTCTGGCAAGTTCCTGCCCTACAAAACCTATTGACGCGTCAGTCCACCTTGATACCTGCGTCGCGCACCACCTTGCCCCATTTGGCAACTTCGGCCGCGATGTAGGTTCTGAGCGCCGCGCGATCAAGCGCTTCAATTGCAAGCGACTGTTTGGCGAATTTTTCGGTGATGTCCTGGCTCTTCAGCGCCCGGTTGAACTCCTCGTTCAGTCGCTGCAGCACGGGCTGCGGTGTGGCTGCCGGCGCAAACACCGCAAACCAGGTACTGGCCTCAAAGCCCGGGTAGCCCGACTCTGCCACCGTAGGCACATCGGGCAACACGGGGCTACGCTGCAGAGACATCACTGCAATCGGGCGGACCTTGCCGCTTTTTGCGTGCGGCACCACGGGCGGCATGGATGTGCTGCCAACCGGAACCGACCCACCGATGACGGCCACCGCTGCGGCTGCAGGCTGATGCGGCACGTGGGCGATGTCGACGCCGGCCAGACTGCGAAACAGCAACTCTGCCCCCAGGTGCGTGGTCGTGCCGTTTCCAGACGAGGCGTAGGAGAGCGGTGTGGTCCGCGCGAGCGCAATCAACTCTCCCAGGGTGGCGGCCTTGACCGATGGGTTCACGAACAGGAGATTGGGCGTGACCCCTGCCATCGCCACCGGCTCGAAATCTTTCAGCAGGTCATAGCCGGCATTTCGAAAAAGCGAAGGATTGACCGACACCGCGACGCTGTGAAACAGGAGTGTGTGACCATCGGGCGTAGCCGCCTTCACCTGCTGCGAAGCGATGTTCCCACCCGCACCCGGTTTGTTCTCAACCACCATGGGTTGGCCAAGCGCAGCACCCATCGGTTCGGCGAGCATGCGCGCAACAATGTCGGTGGATGACCCGGGCGCAAACGCCACAGTGGCGCGAACGGGTTTATCGGGAAACGCCGCCCAGGCGGGCGCCGCAGCAAGCACCGCAGCGAACAGACCAGACAAGCAAAGCATCTTCACGGGTGATCCCTCCTCATCAACAATCCATCTGCCCGACGCGGGCCTTGGCGTGCCGCACCAGGCGGCCAGGCAGCGTCGAGTCTATCGGTCTCGAGCTATGTCGTCCATGCTGCCGGGGTAGCCGCCATCCCCTTCATGGCACGCACCATTCGGCGGGCACGTCGATCTCGAGTTCGAGTGCTTGCTGGCCATAGGCCTTTCCGAGCGCATCGATCTGCCGCGAGGCCATCCCGCCGCCACCCAGCGCCCGGTGCATCAGAAAATTCAACGCATGCAGGCCAGGCACCTCAAACCGCTCGATGGAGCCCTGCACCATGTCTGCAAAATGCTCTGCCATGCGATCGACTGTCACCTGATCTCGCAGCCACGCGAAATGTTCGGGGTTGCGGCACAGAATCGCCACATTCACGCTGTCCCCCTTGTCACCGGAGCGCGCGTGCGCGAAGCGCCGCAGGGCCACTCTACAGGTGGCGCGGTCAGTCAGTAGGGAAGCCGCCGGCGGTCGCAATGCGCCGCCGACGCCCGCCAGCGGCGCCCCCGTCGGGTTCGGCCGGCGAACTGGAATGTCACCGGGCGGAGGAAGCGGCACGGTGAGCGGCGAATCCGAACCGAGTTGTACCGTGGTGTCGGGCAGACGCTTCTTGTCGACCAGGAAACTGAACAGCCGTACGATCGGCGTGGGCTTGGGTCGTCCTCCGATCAGCGCCGCCGTACCTTGCGCGAAGCTGAGCGCGGAGGACCCCACTTCGCGCGCAAACAGGTTGAGCGCCCTGGGATCCCGATGATCCACGACCAGGCGCAGGACCACCTCGCGCGCGCCGCGCGCGCGCGAGCGTCGGCCATAGCTTGCCTCGGCACCCAGAACCTCGATGTGGACCGAATCGAAGTCGGGCAACGCCAGCGATTGGAACAGCGACCGGGCTCGCTTCAGCAGCGCCTCTGCACTTCGCTCTGCCTTGGCCACCGCCTCCTCGCCAATGATCACAATCATTGCAGTGGCCCGCCAACCCGACTGCCAGGTCGCCGACACCTTCAGGGTCGAGGTGGGGGGACAGCCGCGAACACCGATCACCCGCACGCAGTCGACGCCGACCTGCTCCAGATGAACCTGCGAGAAGTCGGCCACCACATCGGGCAGCACATAGGCCGACGGATCGCCAACCTCGTACAGGACCTGTTCAGCGACCGTCTGTGGTGTGACGAGGCCCCCGGATCCTTCGGGCTTGCCGATGGTGAAACTGCCGTCGGGCGCGCAGGTTGCAATTGGATACCCGATCGACGCCCAATCGGGAACATCGCGCCAGTCGGTCAACAGGCCGCCGGTTGCCTGCGGCCCGCATTCAAGCAGATGCCCGACCAGGCTGCCCGCAGCGAGGCGGTCATAGTCATGCGCCTTCCAGCCAAAAGCGTGAATCAGCGCGCCGAGCGCGAGCGCACTGTCAACGCAGCGACCGGTAATCACGATATCGGCACCAGCATCGAGCGCAACCGCAATCGGTTCCGCACCCAGATAGGCATTGGCGGTCAGCATTTTCGGGGGGATGGGCTCGCCCGTCTGCCACTCGCGCGTGCCCTCGGCACGAAGCGAATCCAGCATGGGCAGCAGATCATCACCCTCCACCACAGCCACTGTGAGCGCAAGGCCCGACTGCGCAATCAACTGCTCGAGCGCCCGCTTGCAGGCTTGCGGGTTGACGCCCCCGGCATTCGTCACCACGCGCACGCCGCGCCGGGCAATGTCGGCGAGGTGGGGACTCAGGTAGCTGATCACGTCGGGTGGATAGCCAGCCTCGGGATCTTTCAGTCGCGCCCGGGCAAGGAGCGACATGGTGACCTCGGCGAGGTAATCCATCATCAGGACATCGACGCCCGCCGCAAGGAGCGGCCCGATTCCGATCGGACTGTCGCCCCATGCGCCCGAGGCACCGCCGATGCGAAGCACATCGCGCCCACCACGCGTGACCGGGCCAGCGGTCGGCTGAATGCGACTCACTGCCCATCCTCGGTGGGCCGCCTCGCGCGTCTGCGGGATCGCACCTCGGCGAGCACCTCCTCCGTGTGCTCGCCCAGACGTGGAGCGTGTCGTCGGACCGACGCGGGAGAGCTGGAGAAACGAACCGGAAACCGCGACTGCCGAAGCGTCCCTTCGGTGGGATGCTGCACGGTAGAAAAAAGCCCCACCTCGCGCACATGCGGATCAGCGGGCAGCGAATCGAGCGTATTCACCTTGCCGCAAGGCAAATCGATTTCGCGAAGCGCCGTGATCCAGTCGTCCGTTGAACGGGTGCAAAAATACCCCGCGAGGAGTTGACCGCAGGCCTCGGCATTGACGGTACGCGCTTGCAGATTCGCAAACCGAGGATCGGTGTCGAGCAGGGCAGGCATGCCGACCAGCGCGGAGAATGCGCGCCAGTGAGCGTCGGTATAGACCACCACTGCCAGCCAGCCATCGCTTGTGCGATAGGGCCCCCGATGACGCGACATCAGACGCGCATAACCGGGAGGACCGAGGGCCGGCACGAACGCTTCCCCGCCGCTGTGGTCTCCCATCACAAACTGCACCATGGTCTCGAACATGGGCACTTCAATCGACTGACCTTCACCCGTGCGCTGCCGATGATGAAGCGCCGCGATGATCGATAGCGCCAGGTAAAGTCCTACGATCCGGTCGCAGATGTTGACGGGCACATACCGAGGTGATCCATCAATTGCCTGAAACAGGCCGGCAATCCCGCTGGCTGCCTGCATCAGGTCGTCGTACACCGGTTGTCCGCTACCCGGCCCGCCCTCGCCATACCCGACCGCGCAGACATGGATCAGTGCGGGATTCACGCTACGAAGCGCTTCCGCATGAAGCCCCAGGCGTTGAACTGCCTGTGGCCGAACGTTGCTCACAAATACATCACAGTCGGCAGCAAGCGCCAGCGCCGCTTCGCGCCCTTCGACGGTTTTCAGGTCGAGACAGACGCTGCGCTTGTTTCGATTGGCCTGGAGATAAAGTGGCCCCATGGCCTCATGCCGCTGCGGACCGATGCGACGCAAGGCGTCACCCTCGGGTGCCTCGACCTTGATCACATCGGCGCCCAGATCCCCAAGGATCTGGGTCGCACTGGGGCCCATGACAATGGTGGTGAGATCGAAAACCCGAACCCCGTGAAGGGGGCCCGCCCGGTCTGGCGTGTTCATTCGAACGGCCGCTGGCACGGGCTCAATGGTCTGCGCTCATCCAGGTCTTTCGCGGGGGACTCTTCACCTCGATCTGGATGCAGTCCTCGAGCGCCTCGCTGAAGTGGGGTACACCACGCGGGTGAATCCAGCAGTCTCCTGCCTCGGCAACGAACTCTTCACCGCCAATCACCAGACGCATCCGCCCTTTGATGAGATACGCGACCGATTCATGATCATCATGCTGATGCACCGGATCGACCATGCCCTTTGCCTTGAAAGCCTCGAGCATCAGTACGTCTTCGCCCACCAGCAGCGACTTCACCGTGAGCTTTCCCGGCTCTTCAACCACGCCTTCCACGGCAGTGATCCGTTCGGCCACCACTTTGGAACCTTGACGGAAAAAAACCCCTGACGGTCTGAGTATCCGGTCTTCACCCTGCAGCTTCATGACGTACTCCTGATTGATGCGGCCGAGTCTATGTCCGGCCCGCTTGGCGGGTCAAGGTGGCATCCCGCTCGGGCACGCGCAGTCACCTTGCGCGTACTGAGATAATCTGCAGCCAATCAATCGGGAACCACCTGGAGGCCCCGCCTTGCTATCGAATTTTCTCGCCGACCGGGAACAAAAACTGCGGATCGAGCCCGTGAGCGATACGCTGGTCCGCTTTGTGAGTACGCTCACCGACACCTTTCGCACGCCCATGGGCGACGATGTGATCCATGCGCTCAAGTTGGAGGGCACCCTCTCGCTTCCCGACCTGGTGATTCGTTCGATCAGCGCAACCTCAACCGAGCAGCCCTTTGCGGGCTGCGCCGACAGTGTTCCACCGATGCACAAACTGGCTGGCCTGCGGATTGGTCCGGGGTACCGGAACCGCGTGATCGAATTGATCGGCGGCACCCGTGGATGTTCGCACTTCCTGACCATGGCGCTCGACCTGGGTGCCTCGCACACGCTCACCACCTATCTGCAGATGGAGTCGCGGGCGCCGCGGCGCGAGGTGGGCGTGACCGATGGTCGATGGATCGCCGTGGGTCTTGATATCGAACCGCGACTTGAAAATGCCTGCATCGGCCTGCGCGCAGAAACCCCCATGATGAGCGCCGCGCGATCAATTCGTGAGACGCCCTAGCCTGGCTCACCGCGCCCGCGCGGCGTAGACTTCCGGTCACTTCATTCTCATCCGGGGACCCCCATGAACAGCCCGAAAGTCGCCCCTGCAAACGCGTCGCCAGCTCCGCGTGGCGGACGCAAGGTCATCATCACCTGCGCGGTCACAGGCTCGATCCACACGCCATCCATGTCGCCCTATCTGCCGGTTACCGCCGAACAGATTGGCACCGCAGCGATCGAGGCTGCGGAGGCAGGCGCCGCCATCGTCCATCTCCACGCCCGCGATCCGAAAGATGGGCGCCCCGATCAGCGGCCCGCGAGCTTTGAGCCTTTTCTCAAAGAGATCCACGCGCGCTCCAACGTGGTCATCAACATCACAACGGGCGGCGCTGCAACCATGACGGTCGATGAGCGGCTGCAACCCTGCGCGGTATTCAAGCCCGAGGTCGCATCGCTCAACATGGGATCGATGAACTTCGGCCTCTATCCCATGCTCGCCCGTTACAAGACCTTCCAGCACGACTGGGAGCGCCCCTATCTCGAGGGCTCCGACGACCGGATCTTCAAGAACACCTTCCGCGATATCGAAAAGATACTTCGCACCTGCGCCGACAACGGCACCCGCTTCGAGATCGAGTGCTACGACATTGGCCACCTCTATACGCTCGCCCATTTTGTTGACCGTGGACTGGTGAAGCCTCCCTTCTTCGTGCAGTCGGTCTTCGGCATCCTGGGGGGAATCGGTCCGCACCCGGAAGATGTGTCCCACATGCGCCGCACCGCTGACCGGTTGTTCGGCAACAGTTATCTCTGGAGCGTGCTCGGCGCCGGCAAGTCTCAGATGGCGATTGCAGCCCAGTCTCTCACCTTGGGCGGCAACGTTCGGGTCGGTCTGGAGGATTCGCTCTGGGTGGGGCCCGGGCAGCTTGCGCTGAAGAATGCCGAACAGGTCACGCTTGCCCGAAAACTCATTGAAGGGCTGGGACTGTCGGTTGCCACACCCGACGAGGCCCGTCAAATGTTGCAACTGAAAGGCAAGTCGGGCGTCGCCATCTGACCGCAAAGCCCCGCGGTGAACCGCCCGCGGGGCTTTGCAGCCGATTCGCTCAGGACTTGCCGTACTTGGCAATCAAGGCCTTCGCGGTTTCAAGCAGCTTCTTGCCATCCGCGCCGCGCTTGCTGATATCGGCCACCCACTCGTCGTCCACCTGGCTCGAGCGCTTAACAAACTCTGCAGTGTCCGCCTCAGTGATCTGATAGATGGTGTTGCCGCGGTCCGCTGCAGATTTTCGGCCAGGCACATCGTTTTCCTGCTGAATGCGGCCAAGCCAGGCCGAGGTGTTGATGCCAGAGTTGTCATCAATCACCTTCTTGAGATCAGGCGGCAGCGACTGATACTTGGCCGGGTTCATCGCCATGACAAATGTGGCGGTGTAAAGCGCGGGCGCGTTCGAAGGAAACTCGCTGTGAAAGCGTGTGAGCTCATGCACGCGCACCGACGGCACCACCTCCCAGGGAATGGCGCAACCATTGATCGTGCCCTTGCTGAGCGCATCGGGAATGGCAGGCAGCGGCATGCCCACCGGTGTGGCGCCCAGAGAGGCCAGCAACTTGGTGATCTGCCGGGTCGCACCACGGATCTTGAGTCCACGCAGATCCGCAGGCGTGCGGATCTGTCGCTCGGTGGTGTGAAACATGCCGGGGCCATGAACATGAAGCGCAATCAGCTTCACTTCCTTGAACTCATCGGGCGTCATGGTGTGAACATATTCCCAGTAAGCCTTCGAGGTGGCCTCGGCACTGTTCATCATGAATGGCAACTCGAACACCTCGACCCGCGGAAAACGTCCGGCAGTCCAGCCAGGTAGGGTCCAGACCACATCCACCACGCCATCGCGGACCTGATCGTAGAGTTGCCCAGGCGCGCCACCGAGTTGCATGGCGGGATAGGCTTCGAACCTGATTCGCCCGCCCGACTCTTTCTCCACCTTCTCCATCCACGGCTTGTGCATGGTGAGGAACACGGCCGACTGTGGCGCCATGAAGGTATGAAACTTGAGCGTGATCGGCTGCTGGGCCCGAACATGCACTGCAGGCGCACTCGCTGCAAGGACTGCGGCCGAAGCCTTGAGTATCGAACGACGATCATTCATCACGTGTCTCCTTGTTTGTTCATCCAACAAATTTCACCAGCCACAATGACAGCCCGGGGAAAAAAAGCAAGAGCAAGGTACGAATCACGTCACTCGCCAGAAACGGCATCACCCCGCGATAGCTCTCGCCGATGGCAACCGGAGCCCCTCGACCCTTGACGATGCCGTTCACCACGTAAACATTGAGACCGACCGGCGGAGCAAGCAGCCCGAAGCCGACGGTCATCAGCACCATGACGCCAAACCAGATCGCTGTGTGCTCGCGGCTCAGCCCGAAGTCGAGACTGGTGACGAGGGGGAAAAATATCGGGATGGTGAGAAGAATCATGGAGAGTTCGTCCATCACCGCGCCCAGCACCACGTACAACAGCAGGATCGCCGCCACCACAGCCACGGGCGGAAGTCCCCAGCCTCCAACCACTTGCGCCAATTGGGCAGGAACCTGGGTGAGCGCGAGCGCTGCATTCATCAGGTCGGCGCCAAGAAAGATCAGGAAAATCATCGCAGCGCTTTCCGCGGTCTGATAGAAGCACTCGGCGAATTGTCGCAGGCTCATTTCGCGGCGTGCGACCGCTGCGAGGAAGGTCACAAAAGCGCCCACGGCTGCGCCTTCGGTCGGGGTAAATATCCCGCCGTAAATCCCGCCAAACACGATCAGGAAAATCAGGGCGATCGGGCCGATGCCCTTTGCCGCACTCAAGGGGTCGATGGTGGCGGCCTGATTGTTCGCAGGTGCGTGGCCGGGAACAAACCGGACGTAGAGGCCGATTGCAATCATGTAGCCAAGCATCGCGATGATGCCGGGCACCATGGCCGCGGCAAACAGTTTGGCAATGTTCTGCTCGGTCAGGATTGCGTAGATCACAAGTGGAACCGAGGGAGGAATCAGAATCCCGAGTGTGCCGCCGGCAGCCAGCGTTCCGGTTGCAAGGCGCCCCGAATAACCGTGGCGCCGCATCTCGTCATAGGCGACATTGGTGATCGTGGCCGCGGTGGCGACCGACGATCCGCAGATCGCGCCAAAGCCGGCACTGGCCAGCACTGCGCCCATGGCAAGCCCCCCCCGCAGATGACCCATCACCGCCGCCGCAAACTCGAACAGCGCCCGGCTGATCCCACCCTGCGTGGCGAAGTGCCCCATCAGAATAAACAGGGGAATGACCGACAGGTCATAGCTTGCGAATCGCGAGAACGCCTGACCGTTGAGGAAGTTGGCCAGGGGCAACCAGCCTGCCTGCATCACATAGCCGACCGCACCGGCAACAAACATGGTGATCGCGATCGGAACCCGAATCGCCATCAGCGCGAGCATGATCGCGAAAATAAGGATCGCGAGTCCGATCGAGGTCATGGTTCGTTCTTCATCGGTACGCCACCCGAAGCCGCCTCATCCAGCTGCGCAAACCCAACGACCCCCTGAGCGATCGCAATCAAGGTCGTGAGCGCAAACGCCGGCACCATCAGCAGATAAACCACCCACTCTGGAAAGCCCAGCATCATCGAACCCGATCCCGTGTTCCAGGCATTGAGCCCACCCAGGATCGTGCGCCAGGTCATGAGCGCCATGACCAAGCCGAGGAGCAGCGCACCGAAACGGTCCATGGCCTCGCGGCTGCGCGAGGACGCCCTGCCGGTAAAGAAATCCACGATGATGTTGCCCCGGCGCAGCTGACACCACGGCATGAAGAGCGCAACCGCTGCGCCCGCTGCAAATCCCGCCAGCTCAAAGTCGCCATTGATCGCTGTGCCGAATGCGCTTCGACCTATGACACTGGCAACCGTGAGCGCGGTGATCCAGACCAGCAGCACCCCCGCGAGAATCGCGCAGAGTCTGGCGAGTTGCGCGAGGATTCTCATAGCGTTCGCCAGTCAGATGCTGAGCGTACCGACGCTCGCGCCGCCGCAGACATAGAGCGTTTGTCCGGTGACAAACCCCGCTTCGTCATCAACGAAAAATTCGACTGCTCGCGCAATGTCACCCGCCTCGCCCAGCCGCTTCACCGGAATCGAGGCGGCAATGGCGAGTTCGCGTGCACTTCCGGGTTCGACCACTGCATGAAACATGTCGGTTCGGACCGGTCCCGGCGCAATCGCATTCACGGTGATGCCATCGGCTGCAAGCTCGAGCGCCCAGGTTCGTGCGAGCCCGAGAAGCGCTGCCTTGGTGGCGGAGTAATGCGTGCGGCCTGGCAGGCCCAGCGCAGCACGCGACGAGATCAGCACGATGCGCCCATGCCTGCGCCCGCGCATCGCCGGAAGCACAGCCTGGCCAAGCGTGATGGCCGCCCCCACGTGCAATTCGCTGAGCTCGTCAAACTGCTCGACGCGCGCATTTTCAAGCTTCGCCTCGCGTACGACCCCGGCGTTGTGAACGAAGATTCCCATGTCGCCGCGCGCCGCGATGTCCGCGGCCAGTCGCGCGGTGGCCTCCCGCTGACTCAGATCGACCACCCGGCTTTCGAGGGCTGGGTGAGCGATCGGACACGGTGCAAGCGCAACCGACACCACGTAATGACCCCGCGCGAGCAGCCGCCTGACCACTTCAAGCCCGATACCCGTGCTGCCCCCGGTGACCAGTGCACCGACGCGTGCGTTCGTCATCGCGACTCCTCGACCAGCGCGAGCACGCGAAGCGGGCTGCCGCTGCCGTTCTGGATCTTGAGCGGTGCACTGAGAATGACCGATCCGGTGGGCGGCAGCTGATCGAGGTTGGTCAGGCACTGCAGGCCATAGCGACCGGTGCCGTGCATCAGGTAATGACACGGATACGGCGGCCGAAGATGAAAACCCTGCCCCGCATCGGTCCCGATCGCCTCGGAACCAAAGCCGAGCACGTTGCGCTCCTCGATCATGAAGCGCACCGCTTCCGCGCTGGGGCCAGGCGTGTGCTGCCCCGTCTCGTCGTAATTCTGATAGTCGGCGGGATCGCGCCGCTTCGACCAGTCGGTTCGCATGAGAAGCCATGCGCCCGCCGGAATCCGACCATGACGGGCTTCAAATTGCTCGATATCCGCGACTGTGAGCAGGTAGTCGGGATCGCGCGCAACCTGCTCGTGGCAATCGATCACCACCGCTGGTGCAACGAAATGCGAGACCGGAATCGTATCGACCGAGTTGTTGGCAAGTTCGCGACCCGAGATCCAGTGAATCGGTGCATCGAAGTGGGTACCGGTATGTTCACCGCAGGAAAAATTGTTCCAGTACCACGCAGGACCCCGTTCATCGTAGCGGGAGATCTCCTCGATCCGGAAAGGCCAGCATTGCCCCATCTCGGGCGGCAGCGAAATCTGCGGAAAATCGGGCGTCAGGGTTTGGGTGAGGTCGATGACCCGAACCCTTGAACTGGCGAGCGCTGCAACCAGCGCAGTCAGCACGCCTCCCGGCTTGTTGATGTTGCTCATGACTGCGCTCCGCCCAGCGCCAGTTCCCGCTCCAGAACCTTTGGATTCTCGCGCCAGCGTTCAAGCCATTCCTGGGCGACCTCGCCCGGATAGACATCTTCGACGCCCTCGCGGAGCGCTTTCACAATGGCCGACGCCACCGCGGCAGGCGCAAGTTTGGGCGGCGGCATGGTCTGGTTCCATTCATCGTCGATCGGCCCGGGAAACAGGTTGATCACGCGAATCCCCGCCTGACGCATTTCAGCGCGCAGGCACTGTGAAAGCGAGAGCGCAGCCGCCTTGGACGCCGAGAAGGTGCCGTGGGGCGGGAAGTTGCTGAGCGCGTAGATGGACAACAGATTGACCCAAGCGGTGGCGCTCGTCGGCCCGTCCGCTGCGCGCGCTTTCAGTGCGCCCCCGAATGCCTGACTGAGGCGCAGCAATCCGAAATAATTGACTTCCATTTCGTCTCGGGCCGCGTCGGTGC
>RFXC01000071.1 GCA_009921765.1 Betaproteobacteria bacterium
CGAAGTCGCGGGATCTCCTCACTCGATGTGCTGGTGATTTCGCACGCCGACATCGATCATTCGGGAGGCGCCGCGAGCGTGCTTCGGCTTGCAGGCGCCAAGCGTGTGTTCAGCTCGGTTCCGCAGGGGCATCGCCTGCTCGCCGGCGTGTTACAGCACGAGCCTTGCCGCAGGGGCGATGCCTGGCAGTGGGGGGAGGTTCGATTCGAGTTCCTTCATCCGGGCCCGGAGTTTCCCCCCGGCGCGGCGAGATCGCCCACCAACGCGCTCAGTTGCGTGCTGAAAATCGAGTCGCCCGCCGGGTCAGCCCTGCTTGCGGGCGATATCGAGTCGCGTCAGGAAGCCGACCTGGTCGCGCGGCTAGGCGATCGCCTGAAAAGCAATCTGCTGCTGGCCCCACACCATGGAAGCAATACGTCCTCTTCGCCGTTGTTCCTTGCTGCCGTCAGCCCCAGCGTGGCGATCTTTCAAGTGGGCTATCGGAACCGGTTTCGCCACCCCACGCCGCGGGTGCTCGGCCGCTACCAGGACGCGGGCGTTGAGATTCTCAGAACCGACCACCACGGAGCCCTCACCGTGCATGCCAGCCACGCAGGCCAACCGTGGCGCATCGAGCGCGCCCGCGAGACACCCGCACAATATTGGCGGGTGCGGGCGAGCGAGAGCAACTGATGCCTATTGCGCCGTCCATCCGCCGTCAATCGACCACGCGGCGCCCCGGACCTGATCCGCGGCAGGCGAGCACAGGAAGACCGCAAGCTCGCCGAGTTGCTCGGGTGTGACGAACTCGAGGCTGGGCTGCTTCTCGCCGAGTAGCGCCAGGCGAGCCGCCTCGGGTGAAACGCCTGTCTGAGCCGCGCGCGCATCAATCTGCTTCTGTACCAGAGCCGTCAATACCCAGCCTGGGCAGATGGCGTTGCAGGTAATGCCGGTGCGCGCGGTTTCGAGCGCGACGACCTTGGTGAGACCGACGATGCCATGCTTGGCGGCCACATACGCAGCCTTTTCAGCCGAGGCGACCAGGCCGTGTGCCGACGCGATATTGATGATCCGACCCCAGTTGCGGGCCCGCATGCCAGGAATCGCGCAGCGCGTGGTGTGAAATGCCGACGAGAGGTTGAGTGCGATGACCGCATCCCAGCGTTCGATCGGAAACGATTCGATCGGCGACACATGCTGGATGCCCGCATTGTTCACAAGAATGTCAACGCCGCCGTGCGCTGCGCCAATGCGCGCCATCATGGCGTCGATCTCCGCGGCACGCGTGAGATCGGCCGATTCGTAATGCACTTTCACGCCATGCTCGGTGGCGAGAGCAGCCTGCAGTCGTGCAATCTCGGAGGGGTCGCCAAATCCGTTCAGTACGAGGTCGGCGCCCTGCCGGGCGAGTGCCCGGGCGATGCCCAGTCCGATCCCGCTCGTTGACCCGGTTACCAGCGCGAGCTTTCCCTTCAGCATTGCAATGTCCTCCAGACGGTAAGATTCGCGCTGGATTGTACGGCGGTGGCATGCACCGTCCAAACCCTACCGGTCTTCCTTCATTCATGAATTCACCCATTGCACGTACCGTCACCTGCGCGAGCCCCTCGGGCCTGCATCGGATCGGATACTGGGAGTGGCCATGTCGGAGTGGACAGCCCGAGCCGCCTACGGTGCTCTGCGTTCACGGACTCACCCGCAATGGCCGGGACTTCGACGCGCTTGCCGAGCGACTGTCGCATCACTATCGGGTCATTTGTCCGGACATGGCGGGCCGCGGACGCTCTGACCGGCTCGCCAACTCGGCGCTTTATGCCATCCCCCAATATCTGGCCGACTGTGTCACCCTGGTGGCGAGGCTGGATGTCGAACGCCTGGCATGGGTGGGCACCTCCATGGGCGGGCTGATCGGCATGAGTCTCGCGTCGCTTCAGGCCAACCCCATCGCTGCGCTAGTGCTCAATGACGTGGGTCCGGTACTGAGCTCGGAGGGCTTGCGCCGAATTGGCGACTACGTGGGCAAGGCCCCGAGCTTTGACAGCTACGAAGCCTGCCTTTCCTACACAAAAACGATCGCTGCTGGCTTCGGCCCGCACGATGATGCAGGATGGGACATGCTGGCGCGCCACTACTGGGTGCGTGACGGCATTCGTTGGCGAGTGCATTACGATCCGCGCATTGCCGAACCGTTTGCCAACGCCGGCGGCTCGGGGCCACTGTCGCTCTGGCCGCTCTATGACGCGGTAGCCTGCCCTACGCTCCTCATTCGTGGCGCCGGGTCCGACCTGCTTGACCGTGCCACGGCACACGATATGACCCAGCGTGGCCCGAGAGCCCGCCTGATTGAATTTGCAGGTGTTGGGCATGCGCCCAGCCTGATTCCCAACCCGCAGATCGATGCGGTTGAACAATTTCTCAAGGAGTGCTTTCAATGAGTGACATCAAACGGATCAATGTCGGCAAGCGGATGAGCGACGTGGCGATTCACAACGGTGTGGTGTATCTGGCTGGTCAGGTGGCCGATGACACCAGCAAGGACGTGAAGGGACAGACCGCGCAGGTTCTGGCCACGATCGATCGGTTGCTCGCCGATGCCGGAAGCGACAAGACCCGGATGTTGCAGGTACAGATCTTTCTGAGCGACATCGCCAACTTCCCGGCCATGAATGAGGTATGGGACGCCTGGGTTCCGCAGGGCCATACCCCGCCTCGCGCAACCATCGAATCGCGACTCGCGACGCCAGCCTACCTGGTCGAGATCAAGGTCATCGCGGCGGTTCGCTGAGCGGGCGAGAGCCCACACCGGGCGGGGGTTAGCGCCAGCCCACCCGGTCGATCAGTCGTGCGGCGGCGGCTTGCGAGCGGCCGAGCGCGGCGACCGGGAGTGGGTCGGCCTTGAAGGTTCCGAGGGCGGTAAGCGCCGGATTGTCAACGCGAACGTCCGGAACGGCGGGCCACTCGTTGTTGCCGTCAGCCAGATAGCGCTGTGCCTCATCGCTCGCGAGATATTCGAGGAAGCGAAGCGCCGCCTCGGGATTTTTTGCGTGCCGCAACACCCCGCCTCCGGTCACGTTGAGATGCACACCGTGGCCCGCCTGATCAGGCCAGATGACCTGCAGCTTTGACATGACCTCGCGGTCGGCAGGCTTGTCAGATCGCATGAGGCGAACAAGGTAATACGTGTTGGTGAGGGCGACGGCACATTCTCCGCTGGCCACCGCTTTGATCTGGTCGGTGTCGCCGCCCCGCGGGGCGCGTGCGAAGTTGGTCACCACGCCGCGCGCCCACTGGGTGGCCGCCTCCTCGCCCTGATGCTCGATGATGGCGGCGATGAGTGAAAGCATGTACGGATGAGCGGCCGAACGGGTGCAGACTTTTCCTTTCAGCGCCGGGTTGGCCAGGTCAGCGTAGGACGATACGGTGTCGGATCCCATCCGCGAACGATTCACGATGATGACCCGCGCCCGCGTGGAAATCCCGAACCAGGCAATGCCGTCGGCAGTTGCAGGCGCGCGCAGACTCGCCGGAATTCTTGCCTCCAGGCGTTCGGAGCGCACCGGGCTGAACAGCCCTTCGGCTTGTGCTTTCCATAGCCTCGCCGCATCCACCAGCAGCAGGACGTCGGCCGGGCTTGCTCGACCTTCGGTGCGCAGCCGCTCGAGCAGCGCTTCATCGCCCGCCTCAATCCGGTTGATGCGGATGCCGGTGGTGCGTGTGAAGTTGGCGTAGAGCGCTTCGTCGGTCTGGTAGTGACGCGCAGAGTAGAGATTGACCACCGGTGCTTGTGCGGACGCGGTGAAGGGCAGGGCGAGGCAGAGGAGGGCAATGGTTCGGAGGATCGCGTGTCGCATGATCGGCGTGCGCCGCGTGGGGCGCCTTAGGGCGGAATCACCCAAGTTTAATCGAAATGAGAACCATTCGCAATAAAGCGAGCGTAAGGCGACGGTAAGCGTCGCGACCGACACTCCTAACCGACTCGGGGAGATCATCATGACAACCAACAACACATCGCTGACAGCTTTCCATCATCGCTCGATCACCGAACGGGAAGCGTTCTGGGCCGAGCAGGCCGCACTGATCGATTGGCACAAGCCGTTCACCCGAGTGCTCGATGACTCGAGACTGCCCTTTGCGCGCTGGTTCCTTGGAGGCGAGACCAACCTCTGTCACAACGCGGTGGACCGGTATCTGCCTGCGCTGGCCGACAAGCCTGCTCTGATCTTTGTCTCCACCGAGACGGGCACCGAGCGAACCTACACCTTCGCTGAACTGCACTCGGAAGTCATGCGGATGGCGGCGGTGATGCAGTCACTCAACGTGAAGCGTGGTGACCGCGTGCTCATCTACATGCCGATGATCGCCGAAGCGGCGTTTGCGATGCTGGCCTGCGCACGGATCGGCGCCATCCACTCGGTGGTATTCGGCGGCTTTGCCTCGCACAGTCTCGCCTCCCGGATTGACGACGCAGCGCCTAAACTGATCGTGAGCGCCGATGCTGGCTCGCGGGGCGGCAAGGTCATCCCCTACAAGGGTCTGCTCGATGAGGCCATTTCGTTGGCTGCGAGCAAGCCGGAGGCGGTACTGATGGTCGATCGCGGTCTCGCTGCCTATCCGCGCGTCGCCGGACGCGACCACGACTATGCGACGCTTCGCGAGCAGCACCTGAACGCAGTCGTGCCCGTCACGTGGCTTGAGTCGAACGAGATCTCCTACACGCTCTATACCTCGGGCACCACGGGAAAGCCAAAAGGCGTGCAGCGTGACGTCGGGGGCTATGCGGTAGCGCTGGCTGCCTCGATGAAGCACATCTTCTGTGGCAACCCGGGCGAGACCTATTTTTCAACCAGCGACATTGGCTGGGTGGTGGGGCACTCCTACATTGTCTATGGCCCGCTGATCGCGGGAATGGCCACCATCATGTATGAGGGCACCCCGGTTCGCCCGGATGCGGGAATCCTCTGGCAACTGGTTGAGCGATACAGGGTGACGGTGATGTTCTCGGCGCCCACCGCCATCCGGGTGCTGAAGAAGCAGGATCCCGCCTGGCTCACCCGCTATGACACTTCATCGCTTCGGGCGCTGTTCCTCGCGGGCGAACCGTTGGACGAGCCCACCGCACGCTGGATCGCCGAGGGCTTGGGGCGGCCCATTATTGACAACTACTGGCAGACCGAAACCGGATGGCCGATTCTCACCGTGGCGCACGGGATCGAGAAAACGCCCACCCGCTTTGGCAGTCCCGGCATGCCCATGTACGGCTATGACGTTCGGCTTCTCCACGAGCAAACGGGCGAGGAAGTGGGGCCCAATGAGAAAGGGGTGGTTGCGGTCATGCCGCCGCTGCCGCCGGGCTGCATGCAGACGGTGTGGCGCGACGATGAACGATTCGTCAAGACCTATTTTTCGAGCATTCCCGGTAAGCTCGCCTACTCCACCTTCGACTGGGGAATTCGCGACGATGACGGCTACTACTTCATTCTCGGTAGAACTGATGATGTCATCAACGTGGCCGGGCACCGTCTGGGCACACGTGAAATCGAGGAATCGCTCTCCAGCCATGCCGCCGTGGCGGAGTGTGCGGTGGTGGGCGTCGCCGACACCTTGAAGGGACAAGTGGCTGTGGGATTTGCCGTCGTGAAAGATCCGTCCGTCATAGAAACAACCGATGACCGGCTGAAGCTCGAGGGCGAGCTGATGGCAACTGTCGACCGGCAATTGGGGGCGGTGGCGCGTCCGTCGCGTGTCTATTTTGTGTCCATGCTGCCCAAGACCCGCAGCGGCAAGGTGTTGCGGCGCTCTATTCAGGCGGTGTGCGAAGGCCGCGACCCAGGCGATCTCACCACCATCGAAGACCCGGTCACGCTCGAGCAGCTGAGGCAGGCAATTGCCAGTCGCTGATTCCCTCAAACCAGGCGTACGCCGCCGGGAGTTCCTCGGCTGGGCCGCCTACGATTTTGCCAACTCGGGTTACACCACCGTGGTGCTCACCGCGGTGTTCAACGCCTACTTTGTGGGTGTAGTGGCGGGCGGCGAAAGCTGGGCAACGTTTGTCTGGACCCTCGCGGTGGCGGTCTCAAGCCTGATCGTTGCGGTGGTGTCGCCGCCGCTGGGCGCGTGGGCAGACCGGCGCGGCTCGAGAAAGACGCTCCTCGCAATGAGTACTGCGGGCTGTGTGGCGGCAACCGCTGCGCTGGCCTTTGCGGGCCCAGACACGATTCTGCTTGCCGTGTTGCTGGTCATCGTTTCCAACGTCTGTTATTGCATTGGCGAGTCGCTGATCGCCTCATTCCTGCCTGACCTCGCTCGTCCCGAAGCCATTGGCCGGGTGTCGGGATGGGGCTGGGGGGTCGGCTATTTCGGCGGCATGCTTACGCTGGGCTTGTCGCTTGCGTGGCTGCTGAGCGCCGCGTCGCGCGGTACAACGGCTGCGCTCGCCGTACCCCAAACCATGCTCATTACCGCAGTGGTGTTTGCGCTGGCATCGCTCCCCACGTTTTTCCTGCTCCGCGAACGACCGGCCCGCCCAGCCGATTCCGCTGTCGGCAATGCCGAGGCGGGCATCTGGCAACAACTGCGCCGCAGCATCGGTTCGTTGCACGCCTTTCCCGATCTCAAACGGCTTCTGCTGTGCATGACCTGCTACCAGGCGGGTATCGCAGTGGTGATCGCACTCGCAGCGGTCTATGCAGAGCAGCAGATGGGTTTCTCGCAGACCGACACCATGATGCTGGTGTTCACGGTCAACATCGCGTCTGCGCTGGGGGCTTTCGGGTTTGGTTCGCTGCAGGATCGCATGGGTCATCGCCGCGCGCTTGCGCTCACGCTCGTCGGCTGGGTGGCTATGACCCTGATCGCAGGCTTTGGAGAGAGCCGCATGCAGTTCTGGGCCGCCGCGGTGCTGGCAGGCCTTTGCATCGGTGCCAGTCAGTCATGTGGGCGGGCGATGGTGGGTTTGCTTGCCCCCGAACCCAGGTTGGCCGAGTTCTACGGCTTGTGGTCGCTGGCGGTGCGGGTGGCGGCCGTGATCGGGCCCATCACCTATGGCGCGGTGACATGGGTGAGCGGCGGCAACCACCGGCTCGCCATCCTGGGAACCGGCGTGTTTTTTGTGGCTGCCCTGGCAGTGCTTAGAACCGTGGATGTGGAGCGCGGGGCGAGGCTCAGGTCAGTCTGACGAACCAGAGCGAATCGGGGTACCCTCGGCGCCGAGGGTGATGGCAATGCGATACAAGCCCTCAAGCACCAGGTTCTCCACGTAGGTGAATTCAATGCTCAGGCGCGGACCGAGCGAGCGAGCGGCGCCACCCGACAGAATGCATCGCATGTCGGGATAGTTTCGCTGATGAAGCGAGAACACGCGCTCGACGGCGCCTGCCTGGGCATGCGCGCAGCCCGTGGCAATCGCGTCAACCGTCTGGCGTGGAAAATCAACATAATCGCCAGCGGCATCGGGAAGCGTGGCCGTGTTCTGGTGAAGCGCGCGCTGCATGAGGCCGAGGCCCGGCATGATGCCGCCACCGAGAAACCGGCCGTCAGTCGAGATCATGTCGAGCGTGGTGGCCGTGCCGCACACCACCACCAGGCCCGCGCGCTCGCCGATCAGGGCACGCGCGCCAATCATCGCGGCCCAGCGATCACAGCCCAGCGCAGCCGGGTTCAGATAGCCGTTGGTGATACCGCATTGTTGTGCACGAGAACTGATCCAGTGGGCAAACGGCGCGTCCGGCCACACCTCCAGTGCCCGGAGCACAGGGTTGACCACTCGGGTGCCCGCCACACTGGCAATCACGATCCGGTCAGGACGGGGCAAGCGCCGCCAGTCGCCCATCACCATGGGAATCTCGTCGAGCAGCACCCGTCCGTACTCGCGCACGCGCAGGTGGGCGGTATCGGCGTCATGCTGCGGTGGGGAGTAAACCCCCCACTTGAAGAACGTGTTGCCAATGTCGATGAGCAGGAAGCTCATGGTCTGAACTAGAAAATAAATGAACGGCGGCGAGTGTAATACAGACCTTTCACGGGAGGAAAAGGCCTCGTCTCGAAGCGAAGCTCCTGTGCGGGGCTTGAGCCTCAGTCTGGAAGTGGTTCCGGGGGCGGAGCCCGTCGAACCCAGTCGGTCGCCTGATCGTAGGCATGGGCGAGTTGCAACACTGCGTGATCGGCACGCGGCCGCCCGATCAGTTGCAAACCGATGGGCAGGCCCAGCGCGCCGCCGAATCCTGCGGGGACACTGGCCGCAGGAAGGCCGGCCATGGTGGCGGGTATCACCACTTCCATCCATCGATGGTAGGTATCCATCGTTCGGCCGGCGATCTCAGCTGGCCAACGTGATTGCAGATCAAACGGGAACAGCTGTGCGCTGGGGAGTGCCAGAAAGTCGAACCGGTCGAACAGTGAAAGCGCGGCGCGATACCAGTCACTGCGCGCGACTGAAGCGCGATAGATGTCGTGCGCTGTTCGGGTGAGCCCCTGCTCCACCTCCCAGATGGCCTCAGGCTTGAGCAGGTCGCGTCGCTTCGGATCCTGATAGTGCGCTGACAGCGCGCCGCCTGCCAGCATGCTCCTCAGCGTGATCCACGCCTGCCAGAGTCGCTCGGGGTCGAAGCCGAGGCTGGTTGGCTCCACCACGCAGCCGATTGATTCGAGCGTTTTCAGTGCGTCGCTGCAGACCTCTGCGATGCCGGGTTCCAGCGCCAGACGGCCGTCAAGCGAGCCCAGCCATCCGATCCGCAGCCCTTGAGCGGGGCTCTGGAGCGGATCGGCAAAAATTGCCGGATCTTCCAGCAGCGACAGCGGGGCGCGGGCATCGGGACCCGCCTGAATCGCGAGCAGGCGTGCCAGATCGGCCGCGGTTCTCGCCATGGGCCCCTCCACGCCAAGTTGTTGCCCAAAGAGATCGAATTCGGGCAGCTTGGGCACGCGGCCAAACGACGGCCTGAAGCCGTAGACGTTGTTCCAGCCCGCGGGGTTACGAAGCGATCCGCCCATGTCGCTGCCATCGGCAACAGGCAGCATGCGAAGCGCGAGCGCGACTGCCGCGCCACCGCTCGAGCCGCCCGCCGATCTTTTGGGATCGTAGGGGTTGAGGGTGGTTCCGTAGACGGTGTTGTAGGTGTTTGAGCCCAGTCCAAACTCGGGCGTATTGGTTTTGCCGATGATGATCGCGCCCGCACGCTTCATCCGTTCCACCACCAGACTGTCGGCGACCGGCACATGGCCACGAAAAATCGGCGAGCCGAGCGTGGTGACAATGCCTGCTGTTTGAGCGAGATCTTTGACCGCCAGCGGAAATCCATGCATC
This sequence comes from Betaproteobacteria bacterium, assembly GCA_009921765.1. The sequence continues at coordinate 9,281 of RFXC01000071.1, forward strand.
CAGCCGCAGGACTCGCCCTGTGCGAGCTGCCGGTCGCGCTCATCGGCCTGCGCAAGAAGCGTCTCGCGAGGCTGCAGGGCGACGATCGCATTGACCGCCGGGTTGACCGCGTCGATGCGGTCCAGATACGCAACCATGACCTCGCGACATGACACGTCGCGGTCATGAATCAGACTGGATAGCCGCCCGCCATTCGCAGCAACGATCGCATTCATGGACGACTCAGGCGATGGTGACAGGGATTTTGCCGATTTTTGCCTGCCACTCCCGAGGCCCAGTGGTATGGACCGAGGTACCTGCGGCGTCGACTGCAACCGTCACCGGCATGTCGCGGACGTCGAACTCGTAGATGGCTTCCATGCCGAGATCCGCAAAGCCCACCACCCTGGAGGTCCGAATGGCTTTGGAGACGAGATAGGCGGCGCCGCCGACTGCCATCAGGTAGGCGGCCTGGTGGCGACGAATGGCCTCGATAGCCACCGGACCGCGTTCCGCCTTGCCGATCATGGCGATCAGCCCGGTCTTGGCCAACATGGTCTCAGTGAATTTGTCCATCCGCGTAGCCGTGGTGGGACCCGCCGGGCCCACCACTTCCTCGCGCACCGGGTCCACGGGGCCAACGTAGTAAATGACGCGGTTGCGGAAATCGACCGGCAGGGGCTCACCGCGGGCCAGCATGTCCTCGATCCGCTTGTGGGCTGCGTCACGCCCAGTCAGCATCTTTCCCGAGAGCAGCAGGCGCTCGCCGGGCTTCCAGGAGGCCACCTCTTCCCGGGTGAGTGTGTCGAGGTTGACGCGACGCGACTGGGCGTCCGGCGTCCAGTTGATCTTGGGCCAGTCATCGAGGCTGGGGGGCTCGCAGAAGGCGGGTCCGGAGCCGTCGAGCGTGAAGTGGGCGTGCCGGGTGGCAGCGCAATTCGGGATCATTGCAACCGGCTTGGAGGCCGCATGGGTGGGATAGGTGTTGATCTTGACGTCCAGCACCGTGGTGAGTCCGCCCAGCCCCTGCGCGCCGATGCCAAGCGCGTTCACCTTCTCGTAGAGTTCGATCCGCAGCGCCTCGAGCTTGTTCGTCGGGCCTCGGGCGAGCAGCTCCGCCATGTCAATCGACTCCATGAGGGACTCCTTCGCCATCAGCATCGCCTTTTCAGCGGTGCCGCCGATACCGATCCCCAGCATGCCTGGCGGGCACCAGCCAGCGCCCATGGTCGGCACGGTTTTGAGTACCCAGTCAACCACACTGTCGGACGGATTGAGCATCACGAATTTCGACTTGTTCTCGGACCCGCCGCCCTTGGCTGCCACGGTGACCTCGATCTTGTCGCCTGGCACCAGCTCCATGTGAACCACGGCAGGTGTGTTGTCGCCCGTGTTTTTGCGCTCGAACTGCGGGTCGGCCACGATTGACGCACGCAGCAGATTGTCGGGGTGCAGGTAGCCCTGACGTACGCCCTCGTTGATTGCATCGGTGACCGAGCCGGTAAAGCCCTCCCATTTCACCCCCATGCCGACTTTCATGAACACGTTCACGATGCCGGTGTCCTGGCAGAGCGGGCGATGCCCCTCGGCGCACATTCGCGAGTTGGTGAGGATCTGGTCGATCGCGTCGCGGGCGGCCGGGCTCTGCTCGAGCTCGCGCGCACGGGCGAGATGCCGGATGTAGTCGGCAGGATGGTAGTAGCTGATGAACTGCAATGCAGCGGCGATGGACTCGATCAGGTCGTCGCGGCGGATGACGCTCATAAGGGGCTCCCGAGATGACAGGTGGTCTTGGCGTGACAGGTGCTTCTAGTGTGAACCTTGGCCTGAACCCGATTTCGGCCGGGCTGAGTGAGGGGCAACCATCAGCCGGTCAATCAGGGCGATGGCAAGCGCCGAGAGCAGGAACATGCCATGGATGATGGTCTGCCAGAGCAGCGTCTGGTCTGACAGCGTGCCGGCCGAGATGAAACTCTTCAGCAGGTGAATGGAGGAGATGCCGATGATGGCGGTTGCAAGCTTAACCTTGAGCACATTGGCGTTGACATGCGACAACCACTCGGGCTGGTCGGGGTGGTTGTTCAGACGCAGTCGCGAAACAAATGTTTCATAGCCGCCCACGATCACCATGATCAGGAGGTTTGAAATCATCACCACGTCGATCAGCGACAGGACGATGATCATGATCACCGTCTCCTTGCTGCGCTCGGTGAGGCCCAGTCGCGCGATCGACTGATCAAGCGCTTCGGGGTGCCACAGCAGTTCAACCAGGTGGGCAAGCTCTTCAACAAAAAGCACCACATAGACAACCTGGGTGACGATCAGTCCGAGATAAAGCGGAAGCTGCAACCAGCGACTGGAAAAGATCAGGCGGGGGATGATTCCAGGCTTGGGGTGCGGATCGGTCACGGCACGCTCCGGAAAGACGGGCGGGGGTTGCGGGAGAGGGCGCTGCCAGCCTGCGCGTGGCCGGTCAATCAAGGTCGGTCAAGCGCAGCCGTTCAAGCGCGGACGCTCAAAAACGGCCATTTCCGCGCGGGCTGAATGGTAGCGGAATTCGGGATTCCCCTTGGTTCAGGGCCGTCAGGCGGTCGCATGCGCTCGCCGTAAGCTGAGCGTAAGACTTTCGGCCTACCCTGTGGGGCATCCTAAAAGAGGGCTGACTGTTCGCCCCCAATGCCATTTCCGGAGACCCCATGAGCGCTCACATCGAGTCGATCCTGCAGGAGCACCGCGTGTTTGCCCCCGCCGAGGGTTTCGTGCGCTCGGCCACGATTTCGGGGATGCCCGCCTACCAGGCGCTGTGCCGGGAAGCCGAGGCCGATCACGCGGGGTTCTGGGCACGCCTTGCCCGCGAGCATGTGATCTGGAAAAAACCCTTCACGCGCTCGCTCGACGAATCGAACGCTCCTTTTTTCAAGTGGTTCGAAGACGGGGAGTTGAACGTTTCCTACAACTGCCTTGACCGCCACATGGGGACGCCGGTCGAGAACAAGGTTGCGCTCATTTTCGAGGCCGATGACGGATCGGTGTCCAACGTGACCTATCGCCAGTTGCTTGACCGGGTTTGCCGGTTCGCCAACGGCCTCAAGGCGTTGGGCGCGAAAAAGGGCGACCGCGCCATTATTTACATGCCCATGTCGGTCGAGGGCGTGGTGGCCATGCAGGCCTGCGCGCGACTGGGGGTCGTGCATTCAGTCGTGTTCGGCGGTTTTTCGGCCAAGAGTTTGCAGGAGCGCATTCAGGATGCAGGCGCGGCCTGGGTGATCTGCGCCGACGAGCAGGTTCGCGGTGGCAAAAAGATCCCGCTCAAGCCTGCGGTCGACGAAGCATTTTCGCTGGGTGGTTGCGAGTCGGTGAAGAAGGTGGTGGTGTATCAGCGGACCGGCGCAGCAGTTGCCATGATGTCTGGGCGCGATGTCACCTGGGGCGCAGTGGAGTCGGGTCAGCCCAACGTTTGCGAGCCCGAGTGGGTGGGAGCCGAGCATCCGCTATTCATTCTCTACACCTCGGGCTCGACGGGCAAACCCAAGGGGGTTCAGCATTCGTCGGGGGGCTACATCCTGCATGCAGCGCTCACCATGAAGTGGACCTTCGACATCAAGCCCGATGATGTCTTCTGGTGCACGGCCGATATCGGCTGGGTAACCGGCCACACCTATATTGTTTACGGACCACTTGCCTGCGGCGCCACCGAGATCGTGTTCGAGGGTATTCCCACCTTCCCGAACGCCGGGCGTTTCTGGGAGATGATCCAGCGGCACCGCGCCACCATTTTCTACACCGCGCCGACCGCCATCCGGTCGCTCATCAAGGCATGCAACGCCGACCCGGCGACACATCCGCAGCGCTATGATCTTTCATCGCTCCGGTTGCTCGGCTCGGTGGGTGAACCCATCAATCCCGAAGCCTGGATGTGGTACTACCGAAGCGTCGGTAATGAGCGTTGCCCGATCGTTGACACCTTCTGGCAGACAGAAACCGGTGGGCACATGATCACGCCGCTGCCAGGCGCCACGCCGCTCGTGCCAGGGTCCTGCACCTTGCCGCTTCCAGGCGTTGCAGCGGCAATTGTCGATGAAACCGGAGCCGACATTCCCAACGGTGACGGTGGCATTCTGGTGGTCAAGAAACCCTGGCCGTCCATGATTCGGACGATCTGGGGCGATCCCGAGCGCTTCCGCAAGAGCTATTTCCCGGCTGAACTCAAGGGCTACTATCTCGCGGGTGACGGCGCGGTACGTGACCGTGAAACGGGGTACTTCCGGATCACCGGTCGCATCGACGATGTACTGAATGTGTCCGGGCATCGCATGGGCACGATGGAAATCGAGTCTGCACTGGTGGCTAACCCGCTGGTGGCTGAATCGGCCGTAGTGGGTCGTCCCGACGATCTTACGGGCGAGGCGATCGTGGCCTTCGTAGTGCTCAAGCAGTCGCGCCCGTCGGGCGACGAGGCGCGCAAGATCGCCGACGAATTGCGTGCCTGGGTGGGCAAGGAAATCGGCCCCATCGCCAAGCCCAAAGACATCCGGTTCGGTGACAACCTTCCCAAGACGCGCTCCGGAAAGATCATGAGGCGCCTGCTTCGCGCGATCGCGAAGGGCGAGTCCATCACCCAGGACACCTCAACGCTTGAAAATCCGGCCATTCTTGAGCAGCTGAAGCAGGCCACTTGAGTATCCAACACGCTGTACCACGGCAGCACCAATACAAGTTGACCACGCCGGCTTTGCAGCGCTGTCGCGCACGGGCGGATTGGCTGACCAAGTGGGGCGTCAATGAAACGGCTCACACACTGGAGGGACATCGATGCTGACGACGGTGACCGTCGCCAAAGCACTCGTCGAGTTCGCAGGCTTGCTGTTGCTGGGGCAGGGATTGGTGTTCCTGCTGAGTTTTGGCAGGCACGAGAGCAACCCGATCTACCGCTTCCTGCGGTTTCTCACCGGCCCCGTGGTCCGACCGGTTCGAGTGATCACGCCGCGCTTTGTCGTCGATCAGCATGTACCCGCCATCGCCCTGTTCATTCTGTTCTGGGCTTGGGTCGCGTTGAAGTTCTGGCAGGTGGTGCTCGCGCATGAGGCCGGATTGCTATGAATGCGCTCAAGGTCTGGTACTTGCGTCAGATGGCCACCTGGTCAACGTTCTTTCGGCAGAGCGCGATGGCGCTTGAGTACTGGGAGCGTATTCGGTTGATGCGGCCACGCGATCCGGCGGTGCTTGCAACGGTCGCCGGCCTGCATGCGTCGGCGGGCCGCCGCGACCACGCTCGTGAACTGCTGCGTGAATCCATTGGCATTGACGCTGCGCAGGCCTATGTTCACTTCAATCTGGGCTACCTGCTCCAGCAGGATGATCATCATGCCGAGGCCCTTGAGGCGTTTGAACGTGCCTTGGCGCTCAACCCCAAGCTTGATCAGGCACTGTATGGTCAGGCGCTTTCACTCATCAAGCTCGATCGTGTTGAGGAGGCGCTCGAGCCGCTTAAGGCCAATATGCGGCTGCAGCCGCTGTCGCCCTATGGTTTCTATCAACTGGCCCATGCGCTCAACCGGCTGGGTCGGCGCGATGAGGCCAAGAAGGTCATCGTTCAGTTATCAGGATTCGAGCCCCAGGTCGCGCGGCAGGTGCAGCGTGAAACTGGGATCGATGCGGGGTTGCCGGAATAGCCGGGTCGCCGCGTTTCGACGGCGTTGTTCGCAGCGCTTCATTCATCACCAGGAGGGTCCATGCAATCCGACTCAAGGCGCCAGGAATACTGGTCAAGGAACCTCAGGATCACCGCGATCCTGTTGGCCTTGTGGTTCGTTGTCACGTTCGTCATCGGCTGGTACGCACGTGATCTCAGCTTCAATTTCTTCGGCTGGCCGTTCGCGTTCTGGGTAGGCGCACAAGGTGCGTTGGTCGTCTATGTCTGGATCATCTGGTACTACGCCAGCTACATGAACCGGCTCGACAAGGAATTTGGTGTCGACGAGGGAGACGACGAATGAGCACTGCAGCCCAATCACAAAAGGCCTTTACCTCGCAGCTTAAAAAGGTCTACAGTTTTTACACCGGCGGATTCGTGGCTTTCGTCGTTGTTCTGGCCATCCTGGAACAAATGGGATTGCCGCGAACCATGATCGGCTATGTGTTTCTGGCCGCCACGGTGTTGCTCTACGCCGGTATCGGTGTCATGAGCCGCACCAACGATGCAGCCGAATACTATGTTGCCGGCCGGCGGGTTCCTGCCGTGTTCAACGGCATGGCCACCGGCGCCGACTGGATGTCGGCTGCGTCGTTCATCGGCATGGCAGGCACGCTCTACCTAACAGGCTATGGCGGTCTGGCCTTCATCATGGGCTGGACGGGCGGCTACGTGCTGGTGGCGTTGTTTCTTGCTCCGTATCTGCGCAAGTTCGGTCAGTTCACAATCCCTGACTTTCTGGGAGCCCGGTATGGCGGCCATGTGCCGCGGTTCATCGGGATCGTGATTGCCATCATCTGCTCGTTCACTTACGTGGTAGCGCAGATTTATGGCGTGGGTCTGATCACGACCCGGCTCACCGGTGTGCAGTTCGAGATCGGAATCTTTCTGGGTCTGGCCGGCATTCTGGTTTGCTCGTTCCTGGGCGGCATGAAGGCGGTGACCTGGACGCAGGTGGCACAATACATCATTCTGATCATTGCCTATCTGATTCCGGTGGTGTGGCTGTCGGTGAAGCAAACAGGTTTCCCGATTCCGCAACTCGTCTACGGGCAGCAACTTCAGAAGGTCACGCAGCTTGAGGACAAGCTGATTGCCGACCCGAAGGAAAATGAGGTTCGGTCGATCGCTGCAAAGCGTGCCGAAGCGGCGCGTGCGGCGCTGAAGGAACCGGAAAAAGCGTTTGAAGCAGGCAAGGGCGCCGCGCAGAAAGCGGTTGCAGACGCCAAGGCCTCAGGTAACGCCGACGCCATCAAGAAGGCCGAAGACGCGCTGGCCAAGTATCCGGCCGACGTGAACGCGGCCAAGGCGATGTGGACGCGTGAGGCAGGCTTGCAGGCGCGTGCTGCGCAACTGCAGCGCCACGGCGAAGCCTTCCCGGGTGCTACCGAAAAGGCGCGCGACACCTCTCGCAAGAACTTCCTTGCGCTGGTGTTCTGTCTGATGGTGGGCACGGCAGCGCTGCCGCACATTCTCATGCGCTACTACACGACGCCATCGGTCAAGGAGGCGAGAAGCTCGGTGACCTGGTCACTGTTCTTCATCTTCCTTCTTTACTTCACGGCGCCTGCGCTCGCGGTTCTGGTCAAGTTCGTGGTCTATAACGATCTGGTCGGAACATCGTTCTCGCAGTTGCCAGCTTGGGTACAGGCGTGGCAGAGGGTCGATCCATCGTTGTTATCGCTCATTGATATCAACGGTGACGGTATCGTGCAGCGCGCCGAGCTTTCCATCGGTGGCGATATCGTCGTGCTGGCAACGCCTGAAATCGCAGGGCTGCCTTACGTGATTTCGGGACTGGTGGCAGCAGGGGGCCTGGCGGCTGCGCTCTCGACCGCTGACGGTCTGCTGCTCACGATCGCGAACGCGCTGTCGCACGATCTCTATTACAAGATGATCGATCCGAACGCGCCCACTGCTCGACGTGTGATGATCTCGAAGATCCTGCTGCTGGTCGTTGCCATTTTGGCTGCGCTGGTTGCTGCACAGAAGCCGGCTGACATTCTGTTCCTCGTGTCTGCTGCCTTCTCCTTCGCTGCGGCGGGTTTCTTCCCGGCGCTCACGATGGGGATCTTCTGGAAGCGCACTACGGGCATTGCTGCTTCACTGGGCATGGTCGCTGGCTTTGGCATCACGTTCTACTACATGATCACCACTCAACCGTGGCTGCGCGAGGTGTTCCTCAGCATTCCGCGGTCGGCACCGGTGTCCTTGTGGTGGGACATCCAGCCGATTTCGGCCGGTCTGTTCGGCGTGCCGCTGGGATTCCTGGTGATCTTCCTGGTGTCCCTGATCACACCTGCACCCGACAAGGCAACGCAGGATCTGGTTGAGGATGTCCGTTATCCCAATCTGAAAGCGGCCTGACCGCTGGTTGTGTCGCAGCTGCTGCCGCAGGTGGCAGCTGCTTTTCAGGGGGCGTCACCAGGTTGGTTCGGGGCGCCCCTTTCCGTTGGCGGGTTCGCCTCAGCCTCTCTGCTAAAATGAGCCGCTTCGGAGAGATGGATGAGTGGTTTAAGTCGCACGCCTGGAAAGCGTGTAAGGGTTAACAGCCCTTCGGGGGTTCGAATCCCCCTCTCTCCGCCAAAATGCCCGCGCAAGCGGGCATTTGTTTTGGCGGAGAGAGAGCACAGGCCCTGCGGCCTGTGCGTGGGGATTCGAAAGGCCGGGCATGCAA
>RFXC01000072.1 GCA_009921765.1 Betaproteobacteria bacterium
GCGATGCGTTTCTGCATCTCGAGATAGGTGCTCGCGTGACCGATTTTCTCACGGCCGGCGGCCACGATCAGCGTGGGTGCGCGAACCGCCACCAGATCATCGAGAAAATCATGCGTGCACATATGCGTAACGAAGCGAGCAATAAATGCGGGGTCATTCGATCCCGCCTGACCAATGAACCATTCCACCAGCTCGGGATCGGCCCGTTCGTCGAAACGCTCATCAATGGTTTCCGCCAGAAATCGGCGCAGGCCGCGTTCCGCGATTTTAGGAATCCAGGTGGGCGCATGACTTTGCTTGAGCCCCGGCGTGGAGCCATAGAGCGCAAGCGTCTTCACGCGCTCGGGGTGTTCGATGGACAGGCGCTGCGCCACATAGCCCCCGGCAGAATTGCCCACCACATGCACCGCGCCCGGTGCCTCTCGATCGAGAAGCTCAAGCACGTCGCCCACCAGGTGGGCAAGCGAGAACGCCTGATCGGGCGGAGGAATCTGCGACAGGCCATGACCGCGCAAATCCATCCGAAGCACACGATAGCGCGACGCAAGGCGCGGCATCCAGCGAAACCAGCGCTGCGACGACCCCATTGCCGCATGCAGCAGCAGCACCGTGTCGGGTGTGCTCCAGGGTGCGGCGAAGCTGTCGAGTTGCCATGCAATCGACAGCCCGTCACGGTTGGTGAAAGTTTTCATCAGTCAGAACCCTTGCCTGTCAGCCGAGCGAGCGCGGGCTTCGCTGAGCGAAATAAAACCACTCGAACCCGGGCTCGGCCTTGACGTTGGGAAACACAATCCGGCCATCACCCGGCGAACGCACCACGGTGCCGTCGTGACGAATGCCAATCGGTTCGTCTTTCCAGACCGGATCAAAGCTCACCCACTCGCGAACGAAGCGGTCGTCAGGATGAAGCCGGTCGGTGACTTCCACCAGACGCAGCAGCTCATGCGAAGACGGCGGCGGCTCGAGCGGAAGGTCTGCGAGGCCCAGCATGGCGATGGCCTGGCGGATGGCGCGGTGGCCCACCGCTGGCGCATTCGGATCAGCGTGCTGACCACACTCAAGCGTGACCGCCCAGCCGCCCTGCGAGCGCATGTACTCGGTGGTGCCGACGCCGTAACTTGCATCGGTATCAAGCGTGACGCCCGCGACCCGGCTCCGTTCGCGCCGTCGGGACACTCCCTGCTCGTAGGCACTCATCCAGCCTTCGACGATCCGGTGGGGACCGAGATGACGAGCGAGCTTTGCTTCCTCTGCCGCATGGGCAAAGGGCTCGAGCACGCCCGTGTTGTTGTCGGGGCCGATGAGCGCGAAAGGCTCGCCCTGGCTGTTGAACGAGTGCAGATCGAGCAGCGCGTCGTGCGCGGCAAGGAGCGGGCACAGCACATTGCCAATCCGGTCTTCGAAATCCTGCGGCACAGCGGTCGGCCGCAGGTTGCGGTTCAGATTGCGATCGCCGGATCGGGTGACAAGCTGATGCGCGAGCGGGTTGGTGATGGGAACCAGCGTGAGGCAGCCCCGCAGAATTCGCAGCGCACCCGCGTCAAGTTCTGCGATCAGGCGCTCGATTGCGCGAACGCCGGCGATCTCGTTGCCGTGTACGGCACCGAGCACGATTAGTCTGGGACCGGGCTGCAGGCCGTGAAACTGATGAACGCGAAGCGAGTGCTGAAGATGGTGCTGACTCATTGGCATGTCCTAATCAACCAGCTCTCCGGCCGGTACCCATCTCCCGCCCTGCGCCTGATCCACCTGCACAGGTTCGGGCGTGATGTGATTTCCCTTGAAACGAACCGGCTTGTAAAAAATCAGGCCGTTGTCGCTGTACTCCATGGACTGGAGCGTGCGAGCGACCTTGTCAGCGGTCAGATCGCGCCCGGCAGCCGCAACGGCCTTCAGCAGCCAGTCGGCATAGACATAGGCGAGGAGCGCGTTCTCATCGGGCTCCATGTTGTTGAAGCGCTTTTTGAACGACGCCTTCCACGCGGCGGCCTCGGGCGCATCGGTGCCGGCCTTCCAGCTGCCTACGCCATAGAGGCCCTGAACATTGTCCTTGCCGAGCTGCAGCACGATTCCGGTGCGTCCGGGCGTGCCCGTGAGCACCGATACATTGTTCCAGCCAAGCTTCTTTACCTCGGACATGATGCCTACCGTTTCGCGAGTGATGGTGGCAATCACGATCAGGTCGGTATTGGCCGCACGCATACGGGCCACCTGCGAGGAAAAATCGATATCGCCAGGCTTGTAGGCGGCCTCCGCCACCAGCTCGAGACTGTTGGCCTTCACGGCGGATTTGACGCCCGAGCCCATCAGCTCGCCGAGAGGGCCTTCCTGATAAATGTAGCCCACGCGCTTCGCGCCAAACTTGCGGATCGCCCAGTTCACCCCTTTGTCCATGGTGACGTGATAGTTGGGCACGGTGGTAAACAGCAGCGGGTGATTGCCAGATACTTTTTGCAACACCGCCGACGCCCCCCAGGGCGCGAAGTTGAGCACCCCGGCATCGCCGATGCGTTTGACCGTTGCGGCGTTGGTGCCCGAGCCGAAGGCGTTCACCACGGCAAACACATCATCGCTTCGGAGCAGTTTGTCGACCGCGCGCACCGCCATCTGAGGCTGGCTGCCGTTGTCCTCCACAATCAATCGCAGTCGACGCCCATGAATACCGCCCGCCTCATTGACCTCATCGATCCGCATCTGCGTGCCGTTGCGCAGGTACGGCATGCCAGCCGCGACCGGACCCGACAAATCGAGATGGGTACCGATCAGGATTTCCTTGTCGGTCACGCCGCCCGCGCGGGCGGGTGATGCCAGCGTTGACCCCGCTGCTGCAGCGGCCGCGGCCAGGATCTGTCTTCTTGTGGTCATGGTTGTCTCCGTTTTGGGTCTGAACTATTCGAATGCGTGATGAGCGCGAGTGTACGACGGCTGACTGAACGCGTCATCGCGGGCGATCACCGCCGGCTCGTCAGCCGGAATACATCGCCTCGATCAGGTCGGCGTATTTCCGGGCCAGCACCTTGCGCTTGAGCTTCATCGTGGGGGTGAGCTCTTCGTCCTCGGCGCCAAGCAGCTGGGACAGGATGCGGAACTGCTTGATGGTTTCCACCCGGGCAAGCCCCGCATTGACCTGCTCGATCTGGCGCGACACCAGGTCGATCACCTCGGGGGTGCGTGTCAGGCTCGCAAAATCCGTGAACGGAATCTGGCGATCCTGCGCATACCGGGCAACGTTGTCGGCATCGATCATCACCAGACAGGTGAGATAGGGACGCGCCTCTCCAATCACCACCACATCGGCAATGTAGGGATTGAACTTCAGGCGATTTTCGATGTCACTCGGGTTGATGTTCTTGCCGCCCGAGGTGATCAGGATGTCTTTGATGCGATCGCGAATGCGCAGGTAACCGTCCGCATCCATCTCGCCGCAGTCGCCTGTATGGAGCCAGCCCTCCGAATCGATCGCGTCTCGGGTTTGCTCCGCTCGTCCCCAGTAACCTGCAAACACGTTGGGGCCGCGCACCAGCACCTCGTCGTCTGCTCCGATCCGCACCTCTGTGCCAAGGGCTCGAACGCCCGCATAGCCCAGACGAACCGCACCACGCGGGTTGGCAGTGCAAAAGCCGCAGGTTTCCGTCAGGCCATAGGCTTCCCTCAGCACCACACCGATTCCCATGAACCAGCGGAGCAGATCCGGGGGAACGGGCGCCGCGCCAGTGATGGCGGTGCGCAAATCCTTGAGCCCCATGAAGCTCAGCAGATTGGGCCACAACAGCGCCTCCCGCACGGCCTGCCCGCCCCGGCTCCAGACCGACAGCGGCCGGTTCTGCAGACGGGCATCGACCGCGCGAAGGCTGGCAGCAGCGCCCTGTTCGGCCAGCGCGCGGATCCAGCCCGGCGCGTCGTCGAGCGCAAGCCGCACCTGCGAATGCAGCTTCTCCCAGAATCGAGGCGGGCCGAACACCAGATGGGGCGAGACCTCGCGCAGGTCATTGAACACCGTGCCGGCATGCTCCGGAAAATGCATGACATGCCCCATGGCGAGCGGATTGCCAACGGTATTGAGTCGCTCGGCAATGTGACAGAGCGGCAGAAACGACAGGCCGCGGTCGCTCGGCCCCACCTCGAGATATTGCGGCGCCGCCTCGAGCTGAAACATGAGATTGCGCTGCGAGATCATCGCGCCCTTGGGCGGCCCGGTGGTACCCGAGGTGTAAACCAGAAACGCGATGTCGGATTCACGTCCGGCCTCGACTTCGCGGTCGAACGCTGAAGCATGCGTAGCGGTCTTCTCGCGGCCCTTTGCAATAAAGGCTTCCCAGCTGATCACGCCTTCAAGATCGAGCGCGCGCAGCCCCCGCAGGTCGATCACGACGATGGTGTGAAGCGCGGGGCACTGATCGCGTATCGACCACGCCTTGTCAAACTGCTCCTGGTTTTCCACCACCAGCAGTTCGGTGCCGGAGTCGTTCAGAAAATAGGCGATCTGCTCGGGCGACGAGGTGGGATAGATGCCGTTGGTGATCACGCCCAGCGCCTGCGCGCCCATATCGACAAACAGCCATTCGGGGCGGTTTTCAGCGAGCACACTCACCACCGCACCGCGGTGAAGCCCGCGCGCAACCAGCGCGAGCGCGGCCGTACGGACCTGCTCCCAGTACATTGCCCAGGTCCAGGTATGCCAAAGGCCGCGCAGCTTGTGACGCAGCGCCGGGCGCTCGCCCCACTGCGCTGCGCGCCTTCTCAACATCTGCGGCCAGGTGTGGATCGAATGCGTAGCGAGCCAGCCCGGCTCGCGCATGGGAAAGCCGCCGTCCGGAAATACGGAATCGGGCGCGCTCATCGCCAGGTTTTCCTGCGCTTCCAGCGCTGCTGGTGAGTGCGATCGTCGGTGGCGCCTGCCCCCATGCCCAATCGTCTTTCGCCATCAGGGCTTCACACGGCCCATCAGCGACGATCCGGCCCAGTTCCATGATGTAGCCATGTTGCGCGGTCGCGAGCGCGATCGCTGCGTTCTGCTCGACCACCAGGATGGCGGTGCCGAGTTCAGCGTTGATCTGGGCGAGGATGGAAAAAATCTCGCGCGTAAGAAGGGGCGAGAGCCCGAGCGAGGGCTCATCAAGCAGCAGCAGCGCGGGCCGCGCCATGAGAGCGCGACCGATGGCAAGCATCTGCTGTTCGCCGCCTGAGAGAAGCCCTGCGTGCTGCTGCGCCCGCTCGAGCAGACGCGGAAACCAGCGATGAATGCGCGCCAGTTCATCGCCCACGCCCTGCCGACCCGCGCGCGCAAACCGGCCCATGTCAAGATTCTGCTGCACAGTGAGGAAGGGAAACACCTGCCGCCCCTCGGGTACCAGCACCGCACCTCGTCGCGCCACCTCATCGGGATCCAGCGCGGTGATGTCCTGCCCCTGAAAACGGACGCTTCCCTTGAAGGGATCGATCACACCGGCGATGGTGTTGAGGAGCGTGGTCTTTCCCGCGCCATTCGCGCCCAGCACCGTGACAAACCCGCCTTCGGGCACATCGAGCGAAACGCCACGGATCGCCGCGACCGGCCCGTACCAGGTTTCGAGATTGCGTACCGACAGGAGCGGCTCTGCCACGGTCAGGCTCCGAGGTAGGCGGCGACCACCCGCGGGTCGGACTGCACTTCAGCGGGCTTGCCCAGTGCAAGCGCAGCGCCCTGATTCATGCAAAGCACGCGATCCGCCGCGCGCGCCACCAGCGACATGTCGTGCTCGACCATCACCACGGTAATGCCCAGATCGTGACGGATATCGTCGATCCAAAAAGACAGGTCGCGGGTTTCCTCCGGGTTGAGCCCTGAGGCGGGTTCATCGAGCAGGAGCAACGCGGGTTCAGCGGCCAGCGCACGCGCCAGTTCCACCACCTTGCGCACGCCATAGGGAAGCCCCGCCACCGGCGCATTCCGCCAGGCTGCGAGATCAAGCAGTTCGATGATGTCTTCGATGCGTTCGCGCGAGGCGGCCTCGGCGCGCGCCACCGATGGCGGCCGAAACCACTGGGCGAGAAAACTGCCCTGGGGGAACCGATGTCGCCCCAGCATCAGGTTGTCGAGCACGCTTGCGCCTTCAAAAAGCTCGATGTTCTGAAAGGTGCGCGCCACCCCCGCACCAATCACCTGGTGGCGCTTGAGCGCGAGCATGTCGCAGCCCCTCACGCGAATTGCGCCGCCCTGCGGATCGAAGATCCGGGTGATCGCATTGAAGACGCTGGTCTTACCCGCGCCGTTGGGCCCGATGATCGCAAACACCTCGCCCGGGTTCACCGTAAAACTGAGGGCGTCGATTGCCCGTACGCCACCAAATGCCAGCGACAGATTCTCGACCTCGAGCATGGGCCCCTGGTTAACAGAGCGGGCGCGCGCGGTCATCGGTAGCGCTCCGACTTCATGTAGGTCTTGCCGCGCCGGAAGGTGTCGCGCCGATAGAGCGGGAAGCTCTCCAGGAAGGCGCGAAATTTGAGCCACCGGCCATTCAAGCCGCGCGGCTCGAACAGTACGAAGAGCGCGAGCACCAGGCCGAACATGAAAATCTCCAGCCCCATCTGCTTGGCGATGTGATCGGGCAGCAGCGGCTTCACGCGCGAGATCAGCGTCGGCAGCATGCCGATCAGAAGCGCGCCCAGCACTGCCCCGCGAAGCGACCCCAGGCCACCAATCACCACCATCAGGACCAGTTCGAGCGACAGCAGCATGCTGAAGGCCTCGGGCGACAGGAACTGCACATGGTGCGCAAGCAGCGCACCCGACAGTCCAGTCACAGCGGCGGACACCACGAAGGCCAGCACCTTGGTGCCAGCCACCTGAATGCCCAGCGCATGCGCGGCCGCTTCGGAATCTCGCACACCGATAAACGCCCGCCCCGTTCGACTTCGCATCAAATTGGCGAGCCCCAGCACCACCAGCACCAGTACCGCAAGACTCAGGTAATAGAAAGGCTTGAGCCCTCCCAGCGAGAGCCCGAAGACCACCAGATCGGGGACCGGCATGCCGTTGTGGCCGCCGGTCACGCTCTTCCAGCGACCCGCCACCTGTTCAACAACCATTGAAAAGGCGAGCGTGACCATGGCCAGATAAAGTCCCGACACCCGGATGGCGGGCAGGCCGATCAACAGTCCCACCAGCGCTGACAAGGCGGTGGCACCCGCGACACTCAGCACCCACGGCACGCCCTGCGACAACAGCCACGCATGCGAATAGGCACCGATGGCAATGAATGCAGCATGCCCCAGGGACACCTGTCCGGTGTAGCCGGTGAGGACCATCAGGCCCAGACTCGCCAAGCACAGGATGAACAGATAGGTGACTTCGCCAATGAAAAATTTCGGCAGGAAAGCGGGTGCGGCAACGAGGACAGCGAGCAGCAGCCCCCACAGGATCCAGTCCTGTCGATAGCGGACCAGCCGCAGGCCATCGAGATAAGAGGTGTCGTAGGGAAAGCGCATGGCCTCAGACCCGTCGCCCGTGCGCTTCGCCGAGAAGGCCGCGCGGCCAGACCACCAGCACGCCAATCAGCACCAGATACGCCGCCACGTCCTTGCTGCCGTCGGGCAGATAAACGCCCGCCAGTTGTTCAATGACGCCGATCAGCACCCCACCCAGAATGGCGCCGGGCACGCTGCCAAAGCCACCCAGAACGAGTGCCGCCAGGGCCTTCAACACCACCACCCAGAGCCCGATATCGACCAGCGCCACCGGTGCAAGCAGGAGCCCGCACACCGCCGAGATGGCCCCCGACAACGCCCAGACGAGCGATGACAGCGCCTTCACCCGAATGCCATTGAGATAGGCGGCCAGCTGGTTCTGAGACGACGCCTGAATCGCGAGCCCCAGCCGCGTGCGGCCCAGGAACCAGAACAACGTGACCGTGATCAGCAGCGCAACGCCCAGAATCACCAGGTTCAGATCGTTGATGACCAGCGGCCCGATCTGGGTGCGGCCCTGAAAAGGCACTTCGAAGCGACGCGAGTCAGGACCAAACACCATGCTGACCGCGCCACGGATCATGAACGCAATGGCAATGGTGAGCATCACACCTGCAAACTGGGGCTGCCCTGCGATGCGCCGCAGAAGCTGACGGTCGATCGCCCAGCCCAGCGCCGCAGCAAACGCGAGCACCATGGGAATGGCGAGCCAGAAGGGCCAGCCCGCGCCAGCGATCAGTGCCCAGCCCACGAACGCGGAGGCCATCAGCACATCGCCGTGAGCAAAATTGAGTACCTCGGTGGCCTTGTAGGTGAGCACCAGACCCAGTGCCACCAGCGCATAGATGGCGCCGATTGCAATACCGTTTGCAATCAGCTGGAGCAGCTGGGCGAGCGCGGCGTCCATCCTGTTGAAGCAGCAGGCGGCGAGCGGGTCACCAGCCTCGCCGCAGGCGCTCGGCACTCACCCAGGTCGCGTGAAACCCGTTGGGCACGCGCTCGGGCACCCGAATTCGGGCGACCGGGCCCTGACCAATATCGCGGGCATCAAATACGTTGCAGTACGACTGAAGGGTTTCGTGGTCGGTCATGAAGCCGACCAGATACCCGTCATCCTCGGCCTTCATGGCGTCAGCCGGCGCAAAGGGCGCCTCGCTCCACCACTTCGACGGCCCCTCGTGATAGACCTGACAACGGCCAGTCTCAAGATCGTAGCGGGCGAGCCCGCCGAATCGCGGCTCTTCAGGCCGGTTGACCCGACCCATCAACAGGTTCCATGAATAGCGTGTTCGCACACCCTGCATGGTGGAGTTGATGACCGGAAACTCGGTGTTGATGAAATCGTCGAGGACGCGCTCGCGGGTCTGGCCGGTGCGCAGGTTGAACCGCCACTCATAGAACATGCAGTCGTTGTCGAGTTCGGCGAAATAGCGCGGTACCTTCGCAGCGTCGATCATGCCGTCGGGCCGGCGTGGAAATTTGAATGGCGTGCCGGTCATGACGATTTCGGTGCCACCCTGCCCGTCTGCCTCTTCCCAGGCGTTGGACACGTGATAGATGTAGATGGGGTTGGCCTCGAACCAGCGAATCTGGCTGGGGTTGCCGTGCCTGGGAACAACGCCGAAGCGCGCAGGCATCTGTTCGTAGAAGCGCAGCTTGTGACGCCCCGCCGCGAAGGCATCCATGTCATAGAACAGCGGCAGGTCATGGAGGATGGTGTAGTTCGTGGTGATCGCCATGTCGTGCGGCAGGCGCGGCCCGGGCAATTCCACCGGCATGAGGGTGCGCAGCGCGCCCTGTCGATCCAGCACACCATAGTGCATGTAGGGTGCCTTCTTGCCGTAGGCAAAAAACAGAAACTCGCCGGTGCGCTCATCGACCTTGGAGTGCGCCGAGATTGGCAGGCCCTCGAGTCGTGGATCGAGCGCGAGCGGGCCTCGGGTGGACAGATCGTGTGGATTGCAGCGATAGACCGTGCCACCCAGGTACCACATGGTCAGCAGATCGCCGGCAAAGAACTTGACGTCGGTGTTCGAGGTGTTCTTGAGCGGCTGATCGGGGCGATCGCGCCGAGGTGGATCTTTCACGCCCTGCCACAGCGCGCGACCGGCCGACAACTCTTCGTCGAGCCCCGCCGTGTGGATCCAGCGATTGCGGTAGCGCGCGCGGCCACGATCGAATTCGACCGAGTGCAGCATGCCATCGCCGTCAAACCAGTGATAGCGACCTGGTGCCTCGAAGCGCCGGTTGGGACCATTTCGAACATGGATGCCGTTGAGGTCCGCCGGAATCTCGCCTTCGATATCGGTGAGCTCGATCACCCGCTCCGATTCGATCGGCGCAAAACCGCCCTCCAGCACTGGTACGTCGCTCGCGCCCATGTCGGTCTCCGTAAGTTGTTCTGATTGGCCGTGCCACCCGGCTCGAATGCTTTGAGCATAGCAAGCGTTTATTGGAACGCAAAGGACTGGCGGGCCACGCAGCGCAGGCCAGTCCGCTTCGCCGCCCTTCAGGACCAGCGGGTAACATCGGGTCAACCGAACCGAGGAGCCAACGATGGCCAACCGATCATTCCGCGAACCGATGCCCCTGTCCGCTCATTGCGCTTGCCGGGCAGCTCTCCGGTCGGGGCTTCTCACTATGCTCGCTGTGCTCGTTGGCCTCACCGCGCTACTGATGGGCGCACAGGCAAGCGCGCAGCCGGTTGTACAGCCATGAAACAGCCCAACTTCCTTTTCATCATCACCGATCAGCATCGTGCCGATCACCTGGGCTGCTACGGCAATCCAATCGTTCGTACCCCCCACATTGACGCGATCGCCGCCCGCGGGTTGCGGTTCAACCGCTTTCACGTCGCCACCCCGGTCTGCATGCCCAACCGGGCGAGCATCATGACCGGCCGGATGCCATCTGTGCATCGCTCGCGCAGCAACGGCATTCCGCTGTCGCTGGACGCCACCACGTTTTCGCAGTTGCTGCTCGAACATGGATACGACACGGCGCTGATCGGCAAGTGCCATCTGCAGAACATGGAAGACCGTCCGCCGCTTGTCGACCCCGAAGATGTGGGCACGCTCAAGCCCACGCCCGGCTATGCAGAGGCCACCCATAGCGATCTCGAGCAGGCGGCCTATCGTCAGGAACTGCGCTCCACGTGGACCGATCCCGAGCACCGACTCACCTTGCCCTACTACGGCTTTTCGCACGTGGAACTCTGCAATCACCACGGCGATGAGACCTACGGGGACTGGAGCCGCTGGGCGGCGGCACAGATGCACGACTTCGAAGCACACCGCGGCCCCGGTCGCGGGATACCGGATGCGCGCTTCTCGGCGCCGCAGGCGCGCCGTACCCCGCTTCCCGAGCACCTCTATTCAAGCGCCTACATTGCAGAGCGCTCGGTCGACTACCTGCGCCGCCATGTCGCCTCGGGCAGTCGCCGCCCCTTCTTTCTCAAATGTTCCTTTCCCGACCCGCACCATCCGTTCACGCCGCCGGGGAAATACTGGGACATGTATTCGCCCGACTCTGTGCAGATACCCGAGACCTGCGCCGAACCCGGGCCCGATGCGCCAGCACATGTCCGCTGGATTCACGAAGAGCGCAGGCAAGGCAAGTCGCTCCTCACCGCGCAGCGCATGTTTGCGGTGAGTGCCGCCGAAACACGCGAGATCCTGGCGCTCACCTACGGCATGATCACCATGATCGATGATGCAGTGGGGCGGATTCTGAACGCGCTTCGCGAATCGGGTCTGGCCGACAACACGGTGGTCGTCTTCACCAGTGATCATGGCGACTACATGGGCGACCACGGCCTCATGCTGAAGGGCCCGATCCACTACCAGGGGCTGGTGCGCATCCCGTTCATCTGGTCCGACCCAGCCGCCTCGCAGACGGGCACGAGCACCGAATCGCTAGGCAGCAGCATCGATATCGCCCGCACCGTGCTGGCGCGCGCCGGCATCGCGCCGGTCAACGGCATGCAGGGCCGCAATCTTGCGCCGCAGCCCGGCGTGCCCGCAGCGAACGAACCCGATTCGATTCTGATCGAAGACGACAACCAGCGCGCCTATCTTGGATTTTCAGAGCCGGTGCGCGCCCGTACGCTGGTGACTGCAAGCCACCGGCTCACCCTGTATCTGGGCGCCGACTGGGGGGAACTCTACGATCTCAATGCCGATCCGCTCGAGCGCCACAATCTGTGGGAGCAGGAGCCCGTTTTGCGGGGCGCCCTGCTCGAGCGGATGGTGCAGAAAATGATGGCGCTTGCCGACCGCAGCCCGCGTCCGACGCGCATCGCCTAGACGCGGCCGCCACAAGAAGCGGGGGCGCTCCCGCCCCTGCAAGCCGTTTACTGCGCCTGAAGCGCGCGAATGCGCTCTTCGATCGGCGGGTGGCTGGAGAACAGCGCCATGATGCCGCTGGGCCGCGAGCTGATGCCCATGTTCTGAACGGTTTTGGGCAGTTCGCCCGGATCGAGGTTGCCCAGGCGTGCGAGCGCGTTGATCATGGACTGGCGCTGCCCCATGTACTGCGCGGCGCCGGAATCGGCGCGGTACTCGCGCTGACGGGAGAACCAGGCGACCACCATGGCAGCGAGCACGCCCAGAAGGATGTCCATGACGATGGTGGTCACGAAGTAACCCACGCCCGGGGCATCATCCTTGTTCTGCAGAATCATGCGGTCGACCACATAGCCCACCACCCGCGAGATGAACACCACGAAGGTATTCATCACCCCCTGAATCAGGGTGAGCGTCACCATGTCGCCGTTGGCCACATGCGCCACCTCATGACCGATGACCGCCTCGACCTCATCCCGGCTCATCGATTGGAGCAGCCCCGTGGACACCGCCACCAGCGCGGAATTCTTGAAGGCGCCAGTGGCGAAGGCATTGGGCTCGCCTTCATAGATGGCGACCTCGGGCATGTTGATGCCTGCCTTCTGGGCGAACCGCGCCACGGTGCGCACGATCCACTGGTGACCGGGGTCAGGCGAGTCATTGATGATCTGCGCCCCCGTGGACCACTTGGCCATGGGTTTGCTCATCAGGAGCGAAATGAACGCGCCGCCAAACCCCATCACGGCTGCGAACACCAGCAGCGTGCCGAGATTGAGCCCGGCACTCGACAGGAAGCGGTTGAGGCCGAGAACATTGACGACAATGCTGAGCACCAGCATCACCGCCAGGTTGGTGAGAATGAAGAGAATGACCCGTTTCATAACCCTGCCCTCCGACACCGGCGAAAGATAAGCCAATATCGTAGCGAATCCGGGCAATTACAAGGGGCCAATAACCTTGGCGCGCAGCGGCAAAGCTGATCGCAGCGCAGCCGCCACCAGAATGCCGCGCCAGAGCGGCAGCGCGACCCCGCCCAATACTGAACTCAGACCCAGGCCTGCAGCACGTACTCGTAGAGCCCCTGGCCGTTGGTCAGATCAACCCGCTGAAGGGCGATTTTGAGCGTTCCCTGCTCACGCACGAGCGTGTGCCGGTAGCTGCCCCCGAAATGACGGATGTCATCGCGCCGCATTTCCATCATCTGGAATCGGGAATAGACCTCCACCCGATCGGACGCCGCTGATTCGATCATCACGTTGCCCACCAGATGATTGGTGGCCCAGGCGGCAGCCTGCGACCAGGCGTTGGGGTGCTGCAGACGCCCCATGCGGACTTCGCGCAGGTACGCATCCTCGGCAAAAATGGAGGCCTCGGCTTCCCAGTCGGTCTGGTCTGGCGTGGCCGGCATCCAGTAAATGCCGTCATTGCTGAACAGCCCACACCAGGCGGCCCACGCCTTGGCGTCCAGCATGGCGGCCTGACGGTAAAGCAGGGTTTCAACTTCTCGCTGCAGGGCAGGATCAACGGCGATGGCACTCGGGACGTATCCGGTGGCCGGAAGTCGACCACGCCCCACGTGTTCGGGCGCGATCGACTCGGCGCCGGTCATCGATTCGATGGCCTCGATCACCACGCCGGTGCCGAGGGCCTGACTGACGTCATTGCGTTGCATGGCGGCTCTCCTCTCAGGCCTTGGCGCCGGCCACGACCGGCTGCATGTAGGCCTTCCAGGCCTTGAACTGGTTGCGCATCACCACTTCAGACGTGCCCCGGTTCGAGTAGGACACGCCGTCAGCTTCGGTATCTCGGCCGAAATCACGATGAAAGCTCACCCACTCGCCGCCCTTGGACTGCAAGCCCTGCTGGCCCTTGGTCCAATTTTCGAGGTCATCGGCGTTGATCATGGTGGCTGGCGAATTGACCAGGTTGAAATACCAGAGCGAGCGGCGATAAATGGCCTCGGGAACCCCTTTCAGGCGGAAGTGCCAGATCTCGGACAGCGTGCGGTCGGGGCCCATGGGGCGCAGGCAGCGCAGCTGCTGCAGAGGCGACTGCACCGACAGATAGGGGTAGACCAGCACGTGATGGATGCTGCGCGACAGATATTCCTCGGCCTTTTCCTCACCGTAGGCTTTCTTCATGAGCGCTTCATACTCGACCGTGTCGGGGTCGGTGGGGCGCAGCCCCATGTAGGCCTTCAGAATGCCGTGGCCGTTCGGGAAATTCACGGTTTGCACGCTGTCCCACTGATCAAAGCTCGAGGCAAACGTGGACAGATAGTGGAAGAACAGCGGCGCCTTGCCCTGCTCGGCCTTCAACCGGTTTTCAATACGCCGAGCCGGCACGCCAGTGGATTGGTGGGTGACTGAGGGATGGAGGGAATCGAGCTGGTTTTCCATGAAGAACTTCCAGTTCGAACGCTGCATCACGCGATGGCAGACCGGCACCGCTTCAACCTCGCCCACTGGGGATCGATCGCAGATATCGTCAAACGCCACTTTCGAGTCGCCCAGAAACTCGGTGAGCGAAGGACCTGTGGGTGACAGGCTTGCGAACACGAATCCGCGATAGCTGTCGACGCGCGCCGCCGGCACCATGCTGGCTTGAGGATCGTCGAAGCTGAGACGTGTGCCCTCGTAGCCCTTGGCAAGCGGAATCGCGCTGATCTTGCCATCGAGATTGAAGCTCCAGGCGTGATACGAACACACGAAGTGCTTGCCGGTGTTGCCGCTCTGGTTGCCACACAGCATGACGCCGCGATGCGGACAGCGGTTGTAGAGCACGTGAATGCGCATGTCCTGGCCGCGCACCATCACCATGGGCTGACGGCCGATTTGCAGCGTCCAGTAGTCGCCCGGCTTTTTTACCTGCGATTCATGGCCGCAATACACCCAGATTTTCTCGAAGACGTGTTCCATCTCGAGATCGAACAGGGATTGATCGGTGTAGACGCTGCGGTGCACGCGGTCGGGCTGCACCAGGTAATCGAGGTCGATGGCGGTCATCTCGCGCTCCGTGGCCGGATTGGACGCCGAACCTTAGCAAAGGCGTCGGCACGATCCAACAACCAACCATGCTTTTTCCATTACCATGGGTTATGGATTATCGAAAGGTGCAGATGTTTCTCGCTGCGGTCCGGCACGGCAACCTGACCGAGGCCGCGGCCGAGCTCGGCGTGTCGCAGCCGGCGCTGTCCAAGAGCATCAAGGCGCTCGAGCGTGCAGTGGGCGTGCGGCTCCTCGATCGCGGGCGTTTCGGAGTCGCGCCCACGCCGGCCGGCGAGGCGCTGCTGCAGCATGGGCAGGTCGTCGAGGCCGAGTTGCGAAGCGCCGTCAGCACGATCGATGCGCTGAAGGGCGCGCGGGGCGGCCATGTGCTGGTGGGCTGCGGCCCCACCGAGGCCAACCGGCTATTGCCGCAGGCCCTGCTGCGGCTCGGTGAGACACACCCCGGCCTGCGGGTCACCGCGCTCTACGGTCTGAACGAATCACTGATGCCCTGGGTCAAGCTGGGCGAGGTCGACTTCGCGCTGTCATCGGTACCGGCGCGAGCCGTCGATCCGGCGCTCACCCACGAATCGCTGTTCACCGAAACCGGCGTGGTGGTGGCGCGAGCGGGTCACCCGTTGGCACGCGCCCGCGCGATCGAGCCGGCGCAACTGGCCGCCGAGCGCTGGATCCTGCCCCGGCGCCGCGAACTGGAACGTCTGGCATTCGACGACTTCTTCACCCGTCACGGCATCGATCCGCCCGAGGCGCAGGTGGAAACGACGTCCACTGTGCTCATGAAAGCGATGGTGATGCAAAGCGACGCGCTCACTTTCATTCCGCGCGAACTCATCTGGTGGGAGGTGCAGGCGGGTCAACTGGTGCCGCTCAATGTGCGTGGCACCGACTGGACCCGGATCGTGGGCATCACGCGCAGGCGGCGCGGATCGATGAGTCCGGCAGCGATGCGGCTGATTGACGCGCTGCGAGAGGTGGCGAAGCGGCAGTTCGAGGGGGTGGTGGGGTAGGTTGCCTTGGAGATCACGCGGTCAAGTGCGAGCCCCTTTGTTTAACAATGATTGATATCGCAGCCTCTCGGGGTTAGGCTCTGCTTGAAAGCACTGATTGACTGCTGATAAAGCTGTGCCGAAATTCACCGGTAGGCGAACCGAGTTCGGTGAACCGCGACAGCAGGGTGACCACCCGTTCGACTTCCGACAGGAAACGAGCCGCAACAGCCTGGCCAGCCTCTCGACGGTAGAAACGCACTGCATCCGTCAGCTCTTTCTCCGCTGCGGGGTGCACGCTTATCTTCAAAGCGCCGCAATCCGCAAGCGCGCCAAAACTTCGTCGAGCGGTGCCGGCTGAACCGTACCATCAGCCAGTTCAACCTCCCGCTGCGCAGCAAGTTGGTCCCATGCAGCGTCTCGAGCAGCATCCGCATCCAGGCTTGCGACGACGCGATCCAACAGGGCAGATCGCACTGCAGGCGGCAAGCCCAGGATTTCCTGGGCCAGAGTTTCCACCGGAAGAGGCATGTTGAACTCCCAAAGCGCAAATGCTGCCACAAGCTGCGATAGTTCGGAGCGTCTGGGTTGCAAGCGGTCAATCCTACGGGACATGCCCATATCCGCCCTGACTGCCTGCCGACACCCTGGGCCGAGTTGATGGAGCGACTGGTGGCAGGAGTGCCGCCAGAAGATCACACGGTCGAGCGCAAGCCCCTTTGTTCAACAATGATTGATATGTCAGCCTCTCGGGGTTAGCCTCTGCGGTCGTTTTCAAGCGGGGCCAGCAGCGATGGAAGTCATCCTCCGAAAATACGGAAACAGCGCGGTTGTGGTCCTGCCGCCCGCCGTTCTGAAGGACCTCGGCCTGTCCGCCGGGCAGGCCATGACACTGGACACCAACGATCAGGGGCAGATCGTGCTCGCGAGGAAGCGCAAATACGTGCTGGCCGACCTGGTCGCCCAGTGCGATCAAAAGGCCGCCCCGCCCGCCGATCTGGCCGTTTGGGAGGCGTCTCGCCCGGTCGGGCAGGAAGTCTGGTAATGCCGGTGTTTGATCGCGGGGACGTGGTCAGCGTCCCATTGGGTCCTGCGCTTGGACATGAGCAGAAAGGCACTCGACCCGCGCTTGTTTTGACGACCCGAGAATTCAATCGACTCGGTGACGTTCTGGTCGCGCCAATCACGCAAGGCGGCGATTATTCGCGGTATGCAGGCTTTCCGGTCAGCCTCACGGGCACGGGATGCAAGACTCACGGGGTTGCCCTGATCAACAAAGGCGCGCTGATTGACTGCTGAGTGAAACGCTGCGCCAGGGGGCAAAGAGAAAATTCGAAGGGGGTGATCGAGGCGCGCTTTCGCTCGGTATAGAATATTGAAATATTAACGGCATACGTTAATTTTTCAATGCTATCAGTCAACCGACCCCTCCTCGAGGACCTGACCAACCGCCTCGCGCACTCGCCGGCGGTCGTGCTGCTCGGCCCGCGTCAGGTTGGCAAGACAACGCTTGCCCTGATGCTCGCCGATCGCTGGCCCCGGGGCGCTGTTTATCTTGATCTCGAGCGACCCGCCGATCGGCTCCGACTCGATGACGCCGACGCATTTCTGCGTGCACAGGGCTCGAAACTGGTCATCCTCGACGAGATCCACCGGCTGCCGGGGCTGTTCGAGATCTTGCGCGGGATCATCGACGAGCGGCGACGCAAAGGCAATCGATCGGGACACTTCCTTCTGCTGGGCTCCGCTTCACTCGA
>RFXC01000073.1 GCA_009921765.1 Betaproteobacteria bacterium
TGGCGACAAAAATCGCGAATGCGTACAGCGATTGCGCGCGGCGCCCGTGCAGGTGAAGCGGTGGGGTTCGATCTGCCGCGTGGCACAGTGCTCCGCGACGGCGATCTCATCTGCACCGACGCGGGCGAGGCGCTCCGGGTTCACGCCGCGCCCGAGGAACTGATTCACATCACGGCATCGAGTGCGATTGCTCTGGCGCGAATTGCCTATCACCTGGGCAACCGGCATGTGCCGGTCCAGGTGGGCGATGGGTGGCTGCGGCTCCAGTATGACCATGTGCTCGAGGGCATGGTGCGCGGTCTGGGCGGGGTGATCGACATGGTCGATGACAGCTTTGATCCCGAGGGCGGGGCCTACTCCGGCGGTGTTCACGCGCATTCGCATGGGCACTCGCATGGACATTCACACGGGCACGCGCATGGCCACGATCATGATCACCACCATGATCATGCCGGCCAGCGCGACCCTGACACAGCGTCGCTTCGCGGGACGGGCCAGCATACTGACGCCCGGCACTCGCCTCGCATCCACGACTTCATGACCGATCCGCTCAAACGCTAGCCGTGTCGCATCCGTCCCCTGCCATGGTGTCGCTTGATCCCGCCGCGCTCCTCTCGCTGATGCGCTTATCGAGCCCTGCGCTGCCCATCGGCGGCTTCAGCTACTCGCAGGGCCTGGAGTCGGCGATCGATGCGGGCTGGGTGGGCAGCGAAGCCGAGGTCTGCGACTGGATCGTCACGCTTCTTCACGCCAACATCGGCCGGTTCGATGCGCCGCTTTGCATGGCGCTGTTTCGCGCCGTGGCCCTGGATGACGATGAGCACGCCGCGCGCCTGCACGAGCGCTGGCTGGCTTCGCGCGAAACCGCGGAGCTGCGCGCGGAAACATTGCAGATGGGGCAGTCGCTGCTTCAGATGCTGGCCGGTCTGGAACTCGAGCCGGCCCTGGCGGCACGGATCGATTCTCTGCGGTCAGCGGGCGAATGTGCGCTGCCGCTTGCATGGGGGCTTGCGGCCCGGGCCTTTGGGCTCGAGCCGGTCGCTGCGCTTGCGGCATGGTGCTGGGCGTGGCTGGAAAATCAGGTGATGGCGGCGATCAAGACGGTGCCACTTGGCCAACAGGCCGGGCAGCGGTTGTTCAGCGCGCTCCGTCCCGCGCTCGCGAGCGTTGTCGAACGTGCTGCCGACCCGGCGGTGCTCGACCTGCCCACCACCTGGAGCAACTTCGCGCCGGGCTTTGCGATCGCGAGCGCACGTCACGAAACCCAGTATTCAAGGCTGTTCCGTTCGTAAGCAGCCAATCCGTTTCAAGGAGTTTGATGATCATGTCCACAGCCCCAGCTGAAACCAACCACCCGGCATTGCGCGTCGGTATCGGTGGCCCGGTCGGATCGGGAAAAACCGCGCTCACCCTGTCGCTCTGCCGGCGTCTGCGTGAACGCTACAACATGGCGGTGGTCACCAACGACATCTACACCCGCGAGGATGCCGAGTTTCTGGCCCGTCATGATGCGTTGCCGCTGGAGCGCATTCTGGGTGTGGAAACTGGCGGCTGTCCGCACACGGCCATCCGCGAAGATGCGTCGATCAATCTCGAAGCGGTGGAGCGCCTGCAACGGCGGCTCTCCGGGCTGCAACTGGTGCTGGTTGAAAGCGGGGGCGACAACCTGGCCGCCACCTTCAGCCCTGAACTGTCCGACTTCACCATCTATGTGATCGATGTGGCGGCGGGCGACAAGATCCCGCGCAAGGGTGGCCCCGGCATCATGAAGTCCGACCTTCTGGTCATCAACAAGATCGATCTCGCGCCTTATGTCGGCGCCTCGCTCGAGGTCATGGATCAGGACGCCCGCCGCATGCGCGGTGAGCGGCCGTTTGTTTTCACCAACCTCAAGACCGGCCAGGGGCTTGACGACGTGGTGCGCCACATCGAAACCCGCGGCCTGCTGGTTCATTGATTTTTCCCGGAGAAGATGCCCATGTCCCCACGCCTTTCCCCGATGGCTGTCTCGCTGCGCCCCCGCGCGCTGGGCCTGATGCTCGGCGCCATCCCCGCCATTGCGTCCGCCCATCCAGGCGACCACGGCTCGAACTGGTTGCAGGCTGTCATGCACCTGCTGTCTGAACCCGATCACCTGGCCGCTGGTGCCCTGGCGCTGGCGTTCGCTTTCTGGGGCATTCGCGCACTGTTGCGCCGCCGGGGCGCCCAGCGTTCATCAAGCGCTCGCTGAGCGCGCGTCTCGCGCCGATCAAGGCATGCGTGGGCCGCGGTGCTCGCCCACCAACCATCCAGACGAAAAAAAGCCCGCTGTAGACGCGGGCTTTTGATCAGGCGGTTGGTGCCGCCAGAGGGGCGGTGAGCGCCGCTACTTTTCTTCCTCGGCGAACGCCTCTTCCCGTTTCTTTGCCACCGATGGCAGGAACACGATGAT
The DNA here is from genome assembly GCA_009921765.1 of Betaproteobacteria bacterium. Next base: position 2,432 of record RFXC01000073.1, read on the forward strand.
GAGGAGCACCGCGGCAATGGCCAGCATCGTTGCCGACAACGGCCGCGTGACAAACACCATGGGGTCGCCCCGAGAAATGGTCATGGCCCGTCGCAGGTATTCCTCCATGAGCTTGCCCAGCACGAAGCCCAGCAGCAGTGGCGCAGGCTCGCAATTGAGCTTCACGCACACATAGCCCAGGATCGCAAACGGGATCGTCATGTAGATGTCGAACACCGAGTTGTTGAGCGAGTAGGCGCCGATACAGCAGAACATCAGGATGGCGGGATACAGGATTCGGTAGGGGATCGTGAGGAGTTTGATCCACAGACCCACCAGCGGCAGGTTCAGGATCAGCAGCATCAGGTTACCGATCCACATGGAGGCGATCAGACCCCAGAACAGCTTGGGGTTGCTGGTCATCACCTGCGGACCCGGCTGGATGTTGTGAATCATCATGCCCGCCACCATCAGCGCCATCACCGCGTTGGTGGGGATACCGAGGGTGAGCATCGGGATGAACGAGGTCTGGGCGCCGGCGTTGTTGGCGGCCTCGGGCGCAGCCACGCCCTCGATCATGCCGGTGCCGAATTTCTCCGGGGTCTTGGAGACTTTCTTCTCGATGGCATAGGCGGAGAAGGCCGACAGCACCGATCCGCCACCCGGAAGAATGCCCAGCGCCCCGCCCAGCACCGTGCCGCGCACGATCGGCCAGGTGATCCGGCGGAAGTCTTCGCGCGACGGCATCAGGCGGCCCACCTTGCTGGTGAACACCTGCCGATTGTCGCGCTGTTCGAGGTTGGCGATGATCTCGCCGAAGCCGAACATGCCCATGGCCACCGCTGCAAACTCGATTCCGTCTGTGAGTTCCGGGATTTCGAACGAGAAGCGCGCGACGCCCGAGTTCACGTCGGTGCCGATCATGCCGAGCAGCAGGCCCAGCACCACCATGGCGAGCGCCTTGACGATTGAACCCTGCGCAAGCACCACCGCTGCAATCAGGCCCAGCACCATCAGCGAGAAGTATTCTGCCGGGCCGAACTTGAACGCCACCTCCGCAAGCGGCGGGGCAAACGCCGCAATGGCGAGGGTAGAGACCGTACCGGCAAAAAACGACGCGATGGCTGCGGTGGCCAGCGCCGGGCCGGCTCGACCGACCCTGGCCATCTGGTAGCCATCGAGCGTGGTGACCACCGATGAGGTTTCACCCGGCAGCTTGACCAGAATGGCGGTGGTGGAACCGCCGTACTGTGCGCCGTAGTAGATGCCCGCCAGCAGGATGAGCGCCGTCGTCGGGTCGGTCATCTTGTAGGTGATGGGCAGCAGCATGGCGATCGTGGCGAGCGGTCCAATGCCCGGCAACACCCCCACCAGCGTGCCAAACAACACGCCGACGAAACAGTAAAACAGGTTGGTGACTGTGGCTGCGACCGAGAAGCCGAGCGCAAGATTTGCGAATAATCCATCCATCGTCGCGCTCCGGTTACTGCGTGAGGAACTTGGGCCAGACTGCCAGCTGCAGTTCAAGCCCCTTGGCGAACACACCCCAACCGAGCACGCTCAGCACGATCGCGGACAGGAAGGTTTCCTTGAAATTGAACTCGTGACTGCCCAGCGCCGAGACGAAGATCAGGATCCAGAGCGAGATGATCAGACCCAGCTTGGGTAGTAGGATGGCAAACAGCAGCACGCCGAGCAGCAGCAGGAACAGCTCTCGCCAGCCCACCGGCGAGAGCTTGGTCTCGGGGTTGGACTTGGAGAAGGCGCTGAGGACGATCATTACGCCAAGCACCGCAAGGATGCCGCCCAGCACCGTTGGGAAATACCCGGGGCCCATCTTGGCTGCGGTGCCGAGTTGATACTGGCGCGAGAGCGCGATGAACAACACGCCGAGGACGACAAACATCATTCCCGACCAAAAATCCTGATGATTGCGTAGCTTCACCAGTAGTCTCCTTTCACTGCACTTTCGGACGTCGATCTGGACCGGATTGGCAGGCCAACCCGTTCGAACTGTGGTTATGACGAGCCGCGATGGTAGCCGATGGGGTGGTTCGCGTAAACGGGGCGCGTATCGAAGGGGCCCGGCCGGGGCGGTTCATTGCCCGGTCAGGCCTGCGTTCAAGGCTGGCGTGGCGCGAGTTCCCGAATGGTGTCCAGCTCGTAGCCCAGCACATCGCGCAGGACCTCCTCGGTGTGTTCACCCAGCTTCGGAGGGGGGCGGCGGAGCGTTGTGGGCGTTTCGCTGAAACGGATCGGGTTGGTGACCAGTTCGATCGGGCCGGAGTCTTCGCGTTCAATCGACTGGCGCATGCCGCGCGCCTTTACCTGCGGGTTTTCGAAGACCTGGGCCAGGTTGTTGATCGGCCCGCAAGGTACGCCTGCGGTTTCCAATCCGCTGATCCACTGTTCGCCGGTACGCTGCGCAATGATCTCGGCCAGCAGCGGGATCAGTTGCTCGCGGTTGCGGATCCGGTCGGGCACGCGGACGAAGCGCGGGTCTGTCGTGAGCTCGAGACAGTTGCCGACCTCACAGAAACGCCGGAACTGATCGTCGTTGCCGACAGCAAGAATGATCCACATGTCGGAGGCCTTGAAGGCCTGGTAGGGCACCAGGTTCGGGTGGGCGTTGCCCCAGCGCTTGGGTGGCTGACCGCTCACCAGAAAATTGGTGTTCATGTTGGCCATCATGGCCACCTGCACATCGAGGAGTGCCGCGTCGATGTACTGTCCCTCGCCGGTGCGTTCGCGGTGAAAGAGCGCTCCCAGGATTGCCTGGGTGGCGTACATGCCGGTGAACAGGTCCACGACCGCCACGCCGGCCTTCTGCGGGCCACCGCCGGGACGATCGTCGGCTTCGCCCGTGACCGACATCAGGCCACCGACCCCCTGGATGATGAAGTCGTAGCCCGCGCGGTGTGACCACGGTCCGGTCTGACCAAAGCCGGTGATCGAGCAATACACCAGGCGGGGGTTGATCGCCTTCAGGCTTTCGTAGTCGAGGCCGTATTTGCGCAGTTGCCCGACCTTGAAGTTTTCCGCCACCACGTCGCTCACCCGGGCCAGATCGCGGATCACCTTCTGCCCGGCCGGGCTGGCGATATCGACCGCGATCGAGCGCTTGTTGCGATTGGCCGACAGAAAATAGGCAGCATCGCGGGTGTCGCTGCCGTCGCGATTCCTGAGGAAAGGAGGCCCCCAGCTCCGGGTGTCGTCGCCGTCTCCCGGCTTTTCAACCTTGATCACGTCGGCACCCAGATCGGCCAGGTTCTGGGTGCACCAGGGCCCAGCCAGAACCCGGGTGAGATCGAGCACGCGGATACCGTCGAGAATCGCCTTCATGGGAATGTCCGTGTTGAGCAACGATGCGGCGGGCGGCTGCCCGGGGGAGCGGGGCGAAAATTACAGGATTCCATGGCGCAACGTAAAATGGAGGGTTGCGCACTTTGAACCGGGCTCACCATGAAGTCGGCCGATATCCGAGAAAAATTCCTGCGTTATTTTGAGTCGAAGGGCCACACCATCGTGGCCTCCAGCCCGCTCGTGCCGGGCAACGACCCCACGCTGCTTTTCACCAACAGTGGCATGGTGCAGTTCAAGGACGTGTTCCTGGGCAAGGAGCATCGAAACTATCGTCGCGCTACCACGTCGCAGCGCAGTGTCCGTGCCGGGGGCAAGCACAACGACCTTGAAAACGTGGGCTACACCGCGCGTCATCACACGTTTTTCGAGATGCTGGGCAACTTCTCGTTTGGCGATTATTTCAAGCGTGATGCGATCCGTTTCGCCTGGGAGCTCCTCACCGGGGTCTATGCGCTGCCCAAAGAGCGGCTCTGGATCACCGTTTATGCCGAAGACGACGAGGCCTTTGACATCTGGGCGAAGGAAATCGGCGTGCCGACCGAGCGCATTGTTCGGATCGGCGACAACAAGGGCGCGCGCTACGCATCCGACAATTTCTGGCAAATGGCCGACACCGGCCCCTGCGGCCCGTGTTCGGAAATTTTCTATGACCACGGGCCCGGCATCTGGGGTGGGCCCCCGGGGTCGCCCGAAGCGGACGGCGATCGCTACATCGAGATCTGGAACCTGGTGTTCATGCAGTTCGAGCGCGACGAGGCGGGAACACTCACCCCGCTTCCCAAGCCCTGCGTGGACACCGGCATGGGGCTCGAGCGCATCGCTGCGGTGCTGCAGCATGTGCACAGCAACTATGAAATCGATCTGTTCCAGGACCTCATTCGTGCCGCCGCGCGCGAAACCGGCTGCACCGATCTTGCCAACCCGTCGCTGCGTGTCATCGCCGACCACATCCGCGCCTGCTCCTTCCTGATCGTCGACGGCGTCATTCCGGGTAACGAGGGGCGCGGGTACGTGCTCCGCCGGATCATCCGGCGGGCGCTTCGGCATGGCCACAAGCTGGGGCAGTCGAGCCCGTTCTTTCACCGCCTGGTGGCGGAGCTGGATGCGGTCATGGGGAGTGCCTATCCCGAACTCACCGCGGCGCGCGAGCGGGTGGCCGATGTGCTGCGCCAGGAAGAAGAGCGCTTCGGTGAGACGCTCGCGCATGGCATGGCCATTCTCGAGCAGGCGCTTGGTGGTGGCGCAAAGCTGCTCGACGGCGACACCGCTTTCAGGCTCTACGACACCTACGGTTTTCCGCTGGATCTCACCGCCGATGTCTGTCGCGAGCGCGGGGTCACGGTTGATGAAGCGGGCTTTGAGGTGGCGATGGAGCGCCAGCGGGAGCAGGCGCGCGCGGCCGGCAAGTTCCGCATGGCGGCCGGACTCGAATACAGTGGCGAGCAGACTCGCTTTGATGGCTACGAGCACCTTGAGGTGGCCCAGGCGCGGGTACTCGCGCTCTATCTGGATGGCGTGGCCGCGCCATCGGTCTCGGCAGGCGAGCAGGCGGTCGTGGTGCTTGATTGCACGCCGTTCTATGCCGAGTCGGGCGGCCAGGTGGGCGATGCGGGCCTGCTCCGCTCGGCTGACAACGCCACACGCTTTGCGGTGGAAGACACGCGCAAGATCCAGGCCGATGTGTTCGGTCATCATGGCACGCTGATGGCTGGGCGCCTGGCAGTGGGCGATACGCTCGCCGCTCAGGTCGATACCGTGCGGCGCGGGCGTACCGTACGCAACCATTCAGCCACCCACCTGATGCACAAGGCCTTGCGCGAGGTGCTGGGCGCCCATGTTCAGCAGAAGGGCTCGCTGGTGGATGCCGAGCGCACGCGTTTTGATTTTTCCCACCATGCACCGGTCACCGACGAAGAGATCCGTCAGGTCGAGGCGCGCGTGAACGACGAGATTCTTTCCAACGCCGCGACCGAGGCGCGGGTCATGGGGTTTGACGACGCGGTTCGTGCGGGTGCCATGGCGCTCTTCGGCGAAAAATACGGCGACACGGTTCGGGTGCTCGACATCGGATCGTCTCGTGAATTGTGCGGCGGCACGCATGTGCGCAGAACCGGTGATATCGGACCGTTCAAGATCGTCGCGGAATCAGGCGTCGCAGCGGGCATCCGCCGGGTTGAGGCGGTCACCGGCGACAACGCGCTCGCCTGGATCCAGGAGGCCTCGGCCACGCTGGGCAGCGCAGCGGGCGCACTCAAGGTGTCTGCAACCGAGGTGCCTGCCAAGCTCGCGCAGGTTCTCGATTCGGTGCGCGCGCTCGAAAAAGAGGTCGCGCGGCTCAAGTCCAGGCTTGCCTCCTCCCAGGGCGACGACCTGGCGGCAAGCGCAGTGGAGGTCAACGGCATCAAGGTGCTGGCCGCAACGCTTGATGGGGCCGACGTCAAGGTGCTGCGCGACACGGTCGACCAACTGAAATCCAAACTGCGCACCGCAGCCATCGTGCTGGCCGCGGTCGATGGTGGCAAGGTGAGCCTCATTGCCGGTGTGACGGCCGATGTCACCGGTCGGGTGAAGGCGGGTGATCTCGTCAACCACGTGGCCCAGCAGGTGGGAGGCAAGGGCGGGGGCCGCCCGGATATGGCGCAGGCGGGCGGCACGCTCCCCGATCAGCTGCCGGCAGCGCTTGCCAGCGTCTCGGGCTGGGTGGCTGCCCGCGCCTGATGACTGACAGCGCCAGCGCCGATCCGGGGTCGGGGCACCGCCGTGTGCTCCTGACGCTGGTCGGGATGTCGGTACTGTCGCATGCAGCGCTGGTGGGTTGTCGGATCGCGGTCACGCTGGGGGGCATCGAGCTTGGCGCCTCGGCGTTCACCATCGGGCTGCTCATGGCGTTCTTCGGGCTGCTCCCGATGGTGCTGTCGGTGCCGGCTGGCCGACTGGTCGACCGTATCGGCACCCGCAAGCCCATGTTCTGGGGCCTGGCTGTGCTCGCGGTAGCCATTCTTGCGCCGGCATTGTCCTGGGAGGTGGGCTCGCTCTTTCTGGCCAGCACCGCCACCGGCCTGGGTTTCATGGGGATCAACGTCGCCATTCAGAAGCTGGGCGGCGAATTGGGCGGGCCGGCGGCCCGGGCCACCAATTTCGGCCTGCTGTCGGTCGGCTTCTCCATCTCATCGTTCATCGGTCCACTGCTGGTGGGGCCGATCATCGATTTCGCCGGCTTCCGGGCGGCGTTTTTCGCACTGCTGCTGCTGCCGCTTGGCACGGCATGGTGGTTGAGCAGGGTGAAGTTCGAGGAGCGACCGAGCCTGGCGGGCGGCTCGCGCGAGTCGGCGGGTGAGCAGAGCGTGTTCGATCTGCTGCGCGACCCGGCACTGCGAAAGGTCTATCTGTCGGTGGGTGTGATCTCGGCCGCCTGGGATGTGCACCAGTTCGTTGTTCCGATCTACGGCTCTGCGATCGGCATGTCGGCGTCCGCCATCGGCATTCTGCTGGCCTCCTACTCGGCTGCCACCTTCGTCATCCGGGTCGCGGTGCCCTGGCTCGCGAGGCGCGTGCCCGAATGGCCAATGATTCTCGCGTCGCATGTCGTGGGCGGCATCATCTATCTCCTCTATCCGCTCACCGAATCGCTGCCGGTCATGATGATGCTGTCGTTTGTGCTCGGAATGGGGTTGGGTGTGTCGCAGCCCATCGTCCTGTCGCTTTTGCACCGGCTCGCGCCGCCCGATCGCACGGGCGAGGCGGTGGGTCTCAGGATGGTGCTGGTGAATGGAACGCAAACCCTGCTGCCCGGCGCTTTCGGTGCAATTGGGGGCGTGTTTGGTGTGGCGACCTTGTTCTGGGGCATGGCGCTGCTTCTGGGCGGGAGCCTGTTCTATGTGGCCCGTGGCACCGACCGGAAGGGGCCGATATGACCGTCGGCGCTCAACCCCCTGATGGCGAGACCACGGAACCCCGGCCCGCGCCCGAGCGCCCAGCCCCCCGGACGCTCGCCGATCTGTTCGTCGCGTTCACGACCCTCGCGCTGCACGGCTTTGGCGGCGTATTGCCCTGGGCTCAGCGCACGCTCGTCGACGATCGCCGCTGGCTGAGTCGGGAAGAGTTCCTGGAGGTGCTCGCTTTCGGTCAGTTGCTGCCCGGCCCCAACATCATCAACGTGGGCATCATCGTCGGTCACCGCTATTTCGGCTGGCGGGGCTCGGTGGTTGCGGTCACCGGTCTGGTCCTGTTTCCAGCCGTCATCGTGCTGACCGCGGGCCTGGTGTATTCGCAATTCGTGAGTGTGCCGGCCGTGCAGAAGGCGCTGTCGGGCATGGCCGCGGTGGCCGCGGGTCTCATCATTGCAATGGCGCTCAAGCTCGCGTGGGCGCAGCGCCGGCGCTGGCCGTGGCTCGCGTTCGGGCTCGCGGGTTTCATCGGGCTCGCGCTTCTTCGCTGGCCCTTGCTGCAGGTGCTTGCGCTCACCGTTCCGATTGCGGTGCTGCTTGCCTGGTGGAAAGAGGGGAAGTCGCCATGACATTCTGGGATCAGCTGGAGATGCTTGCGCACTTCGCCATGCTCTCGGCGATTGCGGTGGGCGGCGCAGTCTCGATGGTGCCCGACATCAGCCGCTACATGGTCGACGAGAAGGGGCTGCTCACTGCCGCGCAGTTCAGCGAAGCGATTGCCGTGGCCCAGGCGGTGCCCGGGCCCAACGTCCTGTTCGTCACGCTGTTGGGCTGGCAGACCGCCGGGCTGGTGGGAGCCGTGCTCGCGACGCTGGGATTGCTCGTGCCGTCCAGCGTCATCACCTATCATGCGAACCGCTGGCGAAGCGGCAACCTCGATACGCGTGCGGTGCGTGCCATCCGGCTGGGCCTGTCGCCGCTTGCGGTGGGGCTCACCCTGTCAGCGGGCTGGGTGATTGCGGAGGGTGCGGTGACGCACTGGGCGCTCGCAGCGCTTTGCGTCGTCACCGTGCTGGTGTGTCTGGTGTCGAAGTTGAATCCCCTCTGGCTGATTGCGCTGGGCGCAGCGCTGGGGCCCTGGGTTCTGCCTTGATGGAATGTGTCGATTGATGAGGGTGTGGTATGGCTGATGAAGCAATTTCCTGTGATCGCGAAGTGGATGCGCGCGGACTCAACTGTCCGCTGCCGATTCTGCGGGCCAAGAAGGCGCTCACCGATCTGGGCAGTGGCCAGGTGCTGAAGGTGGTGTCGACCGACCCGGGTTCGAAGCGCGACTTCGAGGCGTTTGCGCGGCAAACAGGACACTCGCTGCTGCGCGTCGACGAGCACGACCGGCAATGGACTTTTTTTCTTCAGAGGCGATAGCCCATGAAAGCGAGCTTTGACTTCTCGGGGCGCCATGTCCTGGTGACGGGCGGCACATCCGGCATTGGTGCTGCCACCGCCATTGCGTTCCGCGAGGCGGGTGCAAACGTGATTGCCTGCGGTCTGACTGATCAGGAACTGTCGGCGGCGCGCGCGAATCCCGGCTTCGAAGGCATTGAGCTGCGTCAGCTCGACGTCACCGATCGTGCGGCGGTCGATGCGCTCGTGGGCGGGTTGTCCAGGCTGGATGCGGTCGTGAACAGCGCCGGCCTGATTCGCCGCGATGCCGAACATGATCCCGACGTGTTCGCGCACGTGATTGACGTGAATCTGAACGGCGGCATGCGGGTGAGCGCGGCCGCACGACCGCTACTCTCCCAGAGCCGTGGCAGCATCGTGTTCATTGGTTCGGTCATGTCGTTTTTCGGTGGGCCCAAACAGCCGGCCTATTCCGCATCCAAGGGCGCGGTGCGCAATCTCACCATGTCGCTCGCCGCGGCCTATGCAGCCGATGGCATTCGCGTGAACGCGGTAGCGCCCGGCTGGGTCATCACCGATCTGTCTCGGGGCGCTCGCGAAAACCCGGAGCGAAACGCGATGATCATGTCTCGCACGCCCATTGGCCGCTGGGCCGAGCCCGCCGAAATCGCCGATCCCATTTTGTTTCTGTGCTCGGACGCTGCCCGCTACATGACCGGCACGGTCATGGCGGTGGACGGCGGGTATATGTCGATGGGCTGAAGGCGCATCGCCCCAACGGCGAGCGCCTTTCTGTGATTCGCGGGGCACCCCGCGAATCCGATCACCCGAGCTTGGCGCGCTGCTCGTGAAGCCGCGCGAGCGAGGCCTCAAATCCGGCCAGCCGTTCGCGTTCCTGTGCCACCACATTGGCGGGCGCCCGCTCGACAAAACTCGCGTTGCCAAGCTTGGCGCCGGCGCGCTGAGCTTCGCCCGCTACCCGGGCAATTTCCCGATCGAGGCGCGCGCGTTCAGCCTCCACATCGATCTCGACACGCAGCATCAGCCGAACGTCTCCGACGATCTGCACCGGCGCGATCGATCCGGCGGGCAGCGCGTCGACGATTTCAACCGCCTCGAGCTTTGCAAGCGTCTTCAGGTAGGGCGCGAATTCCGCCAGCCGTTCGCGCGACCCCTGTGCGATCAGCGGGAGCTTCTGCGCGGGCGAAACATTCATTTCGCCGCGCAAGGCGCGACACGCATCGACCAGCTGCTTCAACTGATTGACGAACGCTTCACTCTTTTCGTCGATTTTTCCGGGCTCGCTCTTCGGATAGGGCTGCTGCATGAGCAGGTGGCGCTGCTCGGCCACCGCCTGCGCAAGCGCCTCTCCGGAGAGCTTCTGCACGCCGCGTTCGCCATAGCGCTGGGCAATCGGCGCGACCTTTTGCCACAACTCTTCGGTGATGAAAGGAATGATGGGATGCGCGAGCCGCAGCACCGCCTCGAGCACGCGGAGCAGCGTGCGCCGCGTGGCGCGCACCACAGCCTGATCATCTGCCTGGAGATTGACCTTGGCGAGCTCCAGATACCAGTCGCAGTATTGGTCCCAGACAAATTCATAGAGCGCGCGCGCGGCAAGATCGAAGCGATAGTCGGACAACGCGCGCTCGATCTCGGCTTCGGTGCGCTGCAGCGCCGAGACGATCCAGCGGTCTACCGCGTTGAAGTGAAGATAGCCACCGGGGACACAGGCGCCCGCCTCGTGGGGCTCGAAACCGCAGTCGCGCCCTTCGGTTTGCATCAGCACGAATCGCGAGGCATTCCAGAGCTTGTTGCAGAAGTTTCGATAGCCCTCGCAGCGGCTGAGGTCGAAGTTGAGCGTGCGGGCGAAGGTGGCAAGCGACGCGAAGGTAAAGCGCACCGCGTCGGAACCGAACGCCGGAATTCCTTGCGGGAAATTGCTGCGGATGTAGCGGTCGATGCGCTGTTTGTGGTCGGCCCGAAGCAGGCCAACCGTTGACTTCTCAAGGAGCGCCTCCAGCGTGATGCCGTCCACCAGATCGATCGGGTCGATGGTGTTGCCCTTCGACTTCGACATTTTCTGGCCTTCGGAGTCACGCACGATCGCATTGATGTAGACGTGATGGAAAGGCACTTTGCCGGTGAAGAAGGTGGTCATCATCACCATCCGGGCCACCCAGAAGAAGATGATGTCAAAGCCTGTCACCAGCACGTTTGACGGCAGATAGCGATCCAGGTCAGCGGTCTGTTTCGGCCAACCGAGCGAGGTGAAGGGCACCAGGGCTGAAGAGAACCAGGTGTCGAGCACGTCATCGTCACGCACCAATGCGCCCTGGTAGCCCGCCGCGCGGGCCCGGGCCTGGGCATCGGTCTCGCTACGCGCGACAAACACCGTGCCGTCGTGAATCGGCTGGCCGTTCGCGTCGGCCTTGTACCAGGCCGGAATGCGATGGCCCCACCAGAGTTGCCGCGAAATGCACCAGTCCTGGATGTTCTCGAGCCAGTGGTTGTAGGTGCTCGTCCAATGGTCGGGATAAAAGCGGATTTGCCCGTCACCGACCACCTGCAGGCAGACATCTGCGATGGACTGCCCGGGGAAGAACGTGTTGCCGTGATCACGACGGCTCATGGCGACAAACCACTGGTCGGTGAGCATGGGCTCGACCACCACCTGCGTGCGCGCCGAACGCGGCACCATCAGCGTGTGCGGCTTCTCCGATACCAGACAATCGGCGGCGCGCAGGTCCTCCAGTATTTTCTTTCTGGCGTCATAGCGATCAAGGCCGCGATAGGCGGCAGGCGCCTGGTCGTTGATACGCGCATCGAGCGTGAGCACGCTGATTGCGGCGAGCCCGTGGCGCTCGCCCATCTTCCAGTCGTTGAAATCATGAGCGGGCGTGATCTTGACGCAGCCCGTGCCGAATGCGGGATCGACATAGTCGTCGGCGATGATCGGAATGTCGCGATCGCAAAGCGGAAGTCTTACCCGCTTTCCGACCAGGGCTTGGTAGCGTTCATCATCCGGATGAATTGCCACCGCAGTGTCACCCAACATGGTTTCCGGGCGGGTGGTGGCCACGGTGAGAGAGCCTGTGCCGTCGGCCAGCGGATAGCGGATTTCCCAGAGATGGCCCTTTTCCTCCTCGCTGTCGACCTCGAGGTCGGAGACTGCGGTCATCAGCACCGGATCCCAATTCACCAGACGCTTGCCGCGATAGATGAGACCCTGCTCGTGCAGTTGAACAAACACCTCGAGCACGGCTGCGCTCATGGTGTCATCCATGGTGAAGTAGCCTGCCCGCTCGCCCTCGGTGTCGGCGTATTCCCAATTGGCCGAGGCGCCCAGCCTTCGCATCTGGCGGGTGATGGTCGCACCCGACTGCCGCTTCCATTGCCAGACCCGGTCGAGGAACGGTCCGCGACCGAGATCGTGACGCGTGAGCCCTTCGCCCTGCAGCTGCCGTTCGACCACCACCTGCGTGGCGATACCGGCGTGGTCGGTGCCCACCACCCAGTTGGTGTCCAGTCCCTTCATGCGGTGATAGCGGATCAGCGCATCCATGAGGGTTTGCTGGAACGCATGACCCATGTGCAGCGTGCCGGTGACATTGGGCGGCGGAAGCTGGATACAGTAGCTGCCGGCTGCCGAAGCCGACGCCTGGTGGCGAAAGCAGCCGCGCCCTTCCCAGAGCGGATACCAGCGGGCTTCGATGTCACCCGGCTCAAAGCTCTTGGCGAGCGAAGCCTGGGCAGGGTCTTGGGCAGTGGTCATGTTGAGCTCTTTCATCAGGCGGCGCGAGCCAGATCGTGCGCGTTGAGCGGGTAGCCGCGGTCCTTGTAGAAGCGCCACCGCTCGCGGGCGAGGGTCCGGTCTTCATCATCGCCGCTCACCACCTCGATCAGTCGATCAAAGCGGCTGAACATGGGCGGGGTCTGACGCCCCAGGTTCACCAGCACCTCGTGATGCGGCGTGTCGACCGCTTCGGCCGTGAGCAGTACGGGCGTTTCGGGCGCCAGTGGATCGCTTGCCACCACATGCGGGATGAAATCGGCGTCAGAGAAGGTCCAGAGCAGGCTGTCGAACTGCGCCAGCGCGACCGGGTCTTCGCACCAGACGAGGATACGCGCGCCGCTGCGGTGAATTTTGCGCACCAGCCGGCAGCCGTATTGCAGCCGGTCGGGTGCGTTGAAGTGAAAATCGACCCGCGTCATCCCTCGGCACGCGAGATCAGGAAGCGGGTGAGAAGCGGCACCGGACGGGCGCTTGCACCCTTGGCCGCACCTGATTTCCAGGCGGTGCCGGCAATGTCCAGATGGGCCCAGTCGTATTTTTTGGTGAATCGCGCGAGAAAACATGCCGCCGTGATGGCGCCGCCGTCGCGCCCCCCCACGTTGGCGACGTCGGCAAAACGCGATTTGAGCGAACTCTGGTAGGCCTCGTCGAGCGGCATGCGCCAGCAGGTGTCACCCGCATCGCGGCCGGCATCGAGCAGTTCGGCGGCGAGCGCATCCTGGGGGGTGAACAGCCCCGAGTGGTGATGGCCGAGCGCCACCACGCAGGCGCCGGTCAGGGTGGCAATGTCGATGACCGTGCGCGGCTTGAAACGTTCCACATAGGTGAGCGCATCGCACAGGATCAGACGGCCTTCGGCGTCGGTATTGAGAATCTCAACGGTCTGGCCTGACATGGAGGTCACGATGTCGCCCGGACGTGTGGCGCGGCCGCTTGGCATGTTCTCGCACGTGGGCACCACGCCGATCAGATTGATCTTGAGCTTCATTTCAGCCACGGCGCGCAGAGTGCCGAGCACCGACGCCGCGCCGCACATGTCGAACTTCATTTCGTCCATGCCCGCCGCGGGCTTGATCGAAATGCCGCCGGTGTCGAAGGTGATGCCCTTGCCCACCAGCGCCACCGGCTGCTGGCGGCTTGACGCGCCGTTGTATTGAAGAACGATGAACTTGGGCGGCTGCTCGGAGCCCTGCGCCACTGCGAGGAGCGCCCCCATCTTGAGCGCCTGCATCTGCCGGGTGTCGAGAACCTCGATCTTCAGACCGAATTCGCGGGCGAGCTTCTTCGCCTGATCGGCGAGATAGGTGGGGGTACAGATGTTGGGCGGCAGGTTGCCGAGGTCGCGGGTGAGATCCATGCCGTTGGCAAGCGCCTGCGCGCGCGCCACGGCCTTCGAAGCGGCGGCCTGCTGGGCGCGGGGCACGGCGAAAACCACCTGTCGGGGCCGTCGCGGTGCGGACTCCTTGCGGCTTTTCATCGATTCGAAACGATAGGCGGCTTCGCGGCCGGCCATGACCTGCGCGTGCAGCTTCCATTCGAGCGGGCGTTGGGAGACCGCCGCCTCGTGGAGCAGCGATACAACCTCGTCGGCCGCTGCGTTCCCGAGTGCCCGCCAGACCGCGGCCACCGCATCGGTGTAGCTTTTTTCCGTGACCTCGGCGCTGCTGCCCACCGATACGAGGAGCACCCGTTGCAGTGCGCCTTCTAGGTGAAGCATGACCGTGGAGCCCGCCTTTTTCTGCAGATCTCCTCGGGCGATGACCGCGGCAAGTCTCCCGCCCTGCGCCTGATCGATGGCGCGGGCATCGCCCGCCAGGGGTTCGCCGACCACGACCGGCACGATTGCGCAACCGGTTTTCAGACGGTCGGTGGACAGGGTCTTTGTGCTAAATTGCATTGAGTCTTCCTCGGCCTTTGCTCACAACCGATCGATTATAGCGAGGGGTTCGCGCGATGCTTTTCAAGACAGCGTTGCGGCGCGACCTGTCGAACCTGGCCGGTGTTGTCTTTGCCACGCTTTTCACGGTGATGGTCACCACCTCCCTGATCCGCTGGCTGGGGCGCGCCGCCAATGGCCTGACCGATACCGCCAGCGTGCTGCCCATGATTGCCTTCGGGGCGATCAACCTGCTGCCGGTGCTGCTGGTGCTCACCGTCTATGTGTCGGTGCTGATGGCGCTCACCCGCGCCTATCGCGATTCCGAAATGGTCATCTGGTTCTCGAGCGGACGCAGCCTGGTCGACTGGGTGGGCCCGGTGCTGAGCTTTGTGGCGCCGGTCGCGCTGCTGGTTGCGCTGGTCGCTTTTGTGGGGGGCCCGTGGGCCACCCAGCAGTCGAACGAATATCAGACCCGGTTCTCGCAGCGGGAAGACATTTCGCGGGTGTCGGCGGGGCAGTTTCGCGAATCGGCCTCCGCCGGTCGGGTGTTTTATGTGGAGTCGCTCAACGACGAAAACACCGAGGTCCGCAATGTCTTTGTCTCGCAGATCGACCCCCAGCGCGAGGTGATTGTGGTGTCTCAGCGCGGCCAGATCGAAGTCATGCCCAATGGCGACCGCTACCTGGTGCTCGAGAAGGGGCGTCGCTACGACGGCGAGCCCGGGTCGGGAAGCCTCAGGTTGATGGAGTTC
>RFXC01000074.1 GCA_009921765.1 Betaproteobacteria bacterium
TGCGCCAACCTGGAAGGTCTTTGCGGCATCGGTATTCACCAGATTGGAGACCACCCCGCTTACCCGCACCGCGCCAATGGCTGCGCGCTTGTCGATGCGCGTGGCGCGAACCACCCACTGCCCACCGCTCAACACCGGACTGCCATGCACCTCGGCAAAATCGCCCGGCTGCACGTCGGTGAGACTGCTGTACCGGGTGGTCGAATCTGCGCCGTCGCCACCAAATTGCGTGAGCGACCCCACAGCGGCATCGAGGTTGATCAACACCGCCTGCCCAGCCACCTGAAGCGCACCCGCCGCGGCGTCAACCGACACAACCTGCCCGATCACGGCCGCGTCAACCACCAGCTTGGAGACCTTGCCCGTGCCGTCGTGCGTGGCGCGCAGACGCTGACCGATCTGCAGCGCCACGGGCCGGGTGGAACCATCAGCCTGCTCCGTGACCGCGCCGGTCTCGCTGTCGTCGAGCCGGACACCATCGACATAAACCGAGCCGAATCCGGTCACCACGCCGCTTGCAACCTGCAGGGTTGCTGCCTGGAGCGGGCTGTCTGATGACGTCAAGGGCGCGGTCGCGGAACTGCCGCCGGAGCCGCCGCCGCAACCGGCCATTGCGAGGGGAAGTGCAGCCAGGGCTGCGAGAAGAATCTGTCTTGTCTGAAGCACAGCGACCTCCGTGGGTGGGATGCGGACCAATGAGTCATGGCGGATAACCGAACCAACGGAAGTGAGTGTACATGGGATATTTTCCCATTTCAAGCCGAATCATTGAATCGGCCAGAATGACAATGAGTCACTCATCCAGGACGCCAGCCATGATCGACCGAATCGACCATCTTGTTCTCACCACGTCGCATCCCGAGGCGTGTATCGATTTCTATGTTCGGGTCCTGGGCATGACGCTGGAGCGCTTTCGTGGCGGAACCCCGCCGGTGGAGCGAATGGCTTTTCGCTTCGGTCGACAGAAAATCAACCTGCATGTAAAGGGCGCTGAATTCGAACCCAGGGCGCATCTGCCCGTTCCGGGATCGATCGATGTCTGTCTGATCGCCGACCGCCCGCTTGAGCGCGTGATCGAACACCTGAAAGCGGTGCAATGGCCCGTCATCGAGGGGCCTGTGCAACGAACCGGCGCAACCGGCCCGATTCGGTCGGTCTACCTGCGCGACCCCGACCTCAATCTGATCGAGATCAGTGAATATCTGTAGCCGGGCACGCTGACTCAGGCAACACGCGCCTCACCGCTCGAGCAGATCTGCCACCTCCGGATGCCGCCGCGCCCAGGCCCGGACGTAAGAGCAGCTGGGGCGAATCTTGAGGGCGTGATGACGCGCGTGCTCGAACACCGCCGCAACCAGTTTCGAGGCGAGGCCCCGCCCTTCCAGGGCCGGCGGCACTTCGGTGTGATGAACATTCATCACCGCGCCATCCAGACGGTAGTCGGCTCGGCACAGCCAGCCCTCCACCCTCAGTTCGAACCGGCCCGCCTGGGTATTGTGTGTCACCGCATCAACCATGATTCCCGGTCTCCCCCGCCTTGAACGCGCCGCCGCGGATGCGAACCTTCATGGTCGTCAACCCACCAGCAGCGCCACTGCATGCGCGGAAATTCCCTCGCCGCGCCCCTCGAAACCGAGGCGCTCGGTGGTGCGCGCCTTCACGTTGACCTGCCCGACCTCGACACCGATCGCCCTGGCCAGGCGCGCATTCATTTCATCAATGTGCGGAGCCATTCTGGGCGCCTGGGCAACAATGGTGGCATCCACGTTTCCGACCGAATAGCCCGCCTCCCTCACCCGCCGAACGGCCTCTGCGAGCAGCACCAGACTGTCGGCACCCGCGAAGCGGGCATCGGTATCGGGAAAGTGGCGGCCAATGTCACCCAGACCGGCCGCACCCAACAACGCATCGGTGACTGCATGCGCCAGCACATCAGCGTCGGAGTGGCCCAGCAGGCCGCGCTCATAAGGGATCTCAACCCCCCCCAGCACCAGTCTGCGGCCCGGCACCAAAGCGTGCACATCAAAGCCCTGGCCGATTCGAAACCCCATGGTCAGTCTCCCAGCAGTCTGCGCATCAGATCGAGGTCGTCAGGCGTGGTGACCTTGAAGTTCATCCGGTCGCCCGCGACCAACCGTACCGGTTCCCCGGCCGCCTCCATCGCTGACGCCTCGTCGGTGACCTCGGGGAATCGGGCAAGCGCCTGAGCGAGCGCCCCCAATCGGAACATCTGAGGCGTCTGGGCGAGCCACAGGCCTTGCCGATCAACCGTAGCAGCCACCCGCTCGCCGATCGTCCCGCTATCTTCGGGGTGCGCACGCTTGACCGTATCGGCGACCGGCAAAGCGAGCAACCCGCCGCCAGCGCCGCCCGCCAGCGTGGCCTTCAACCGCTCGAGCGCAGCCAGCGACACGGCGGGACGCGCCGCATCATGCACCAGCACCCAGTCGTTCAGGCGCGCGCCGACGGAATCGAGCAGAAAACTCACCCCGGCAAGCACGCTGTCACGACGCGTAGCCCCACCACGGGCCAGCACCTGGACCCGAGCATCCCCCGCAAGCAGGCTAGCCGCCTGCGCGTCACCGGGGGCCGCAACCACCACCACCTGCTCGATCCAGCGTGCGCACGACAGCGCAGCGACCGAGCGCTCGATCATGGTCTGGCCGCCCAGCAACAGATACTGTTTGGGCACCTGGGCACCCAGGCGCGAGCCTGTGCCCCCCGCTGGCACCACCGCCCAGTAGCGTTCTCTGTCGTCCAGCATGGTCATTCGCGCGTAAAGCTAAAATTCTACGCTTGAACCCTTCGCCCCTCTCCCCCACTCACCGGTCCGTCGCCCCTGCTGCCCTGCCAGCGCCGCCCCGTACCGGTCATATCTCGTCGCTACCCGCCTGTCATGGGTCGTCTGACGCAGCGCTGATTGCCGCGCTCGCCATGCGCGAGGCCGAACATGGACGGACGCTGCTGTTGGTGACTGCCTCGGCTGCCGATGCGCCCAGGCTGCGCGACGAACTCGCATGGTTTGCGCCGACCTTGCGGATCGCCCTGCTGCCTGATTGGGAGACACTCCCCTGGGACGCATTTTCGCCGCACGACGACCTGATCTCCGAGCGACTGTCCACGCTTCATTCGCTCTCGGCGGGCGCACTCGATGTGGTGGTGACCGCTGCGACCACGGCGCTGCACCGGCTCGCCCCAGCCTCCTTTGTCGCTGCCCGGACCTTCCGCTTCAGAAAGGGCCAGAAACTCGACGAAGCGCGCCTTCGGGCCCAGCTCACGGCCGCGGGGTATGAGCACGTCAGCCAGGTCGTGCATCCTGGTGAATACTGCGTCCGCGGCGGCTTGATCGACCTCTACCCGATGGGCGCGACGCTGCCGTACCGGCTCGACTTGTTCGACGACGAACTCGAATCGATCCGCACCTTTGATCCCGACAGCCAGCGAAGCCTTTACGCCACCCAGGAGGTTCGTCTTCTGCCCGGGCGAGAGTTTCCGGTCGACGACGAGGCGCGGAACGCCTTTCGGGCGCGCTGGCGCGAACGTTTCGAAGGCGATCCGTCGCGAAGCCCCATCTACCGTGACATCGCCAACGGCGTATTGGCGCCAGGCATCGAATACTGGATGCCGCTCTTTCACGGCACCATGGCCACCGTCTTCGACTATCTGCGCGACAACTCACTTGTGCTCACGCATGGCGATGTCGAACAGTCCGCCGCGCGCTTTCTGCTCGATGCCGGCCAGCGGCACCGTTTTCTCGCGCACGACCCGGAGCGGCCGCTGCTCTCGCCGGCCGAACTCTTCATCACGGTTGACGACTTCTTCGCGCTCGCCAGACGGCTTGGGCGCTGGACCATGCCCCGCATCACAAGCGGGCAGTCGCCAACCGAGGATGCCGCCGTTGCCACCGACGTCGTTGCCACCGCCGTCGAGGCGAACGCCGCCCCGGGCAGCCCGGATCCGCAGCGCGAGCGCTATGCCGCACCCCTGCCCCACCTGGAAGTCAACCGCCGCGCCGAGCGCCCGCTCGGACGTCTGGTGGACTGGCTGGATGGCACCCTGGGCCGCACGCTGATTGTTGCCGAGTCGCCCGGCCGCCGCGAAAGCATCGCCGAGCTCCTGCAGCAGGAAGGTATCGATGCGCCGGTCGTTGAAAGCTGGCAGCAGTTCACCGAACAATCGCTTGCCTCGGCACTGGTGGTCGGTCCGCTCCAGGAAGGCTTCTCGCTCGCTGACGGCACCCTTGCGGTCATCACGGAGGGCGAACTCTTCGCAGGCACGGCACGACGCTCCAGGCGCGGACGACGCGAAAGCGCAACGAATGTCGACTCGCTGATCCGCGATCTCGCCGAATTGAAAATCGGCGATCCAGTGGTGCATGTTCAACATGGCATCGGCCGCTACCACGGCTTGGTCACCATGGATCTGGGCGATGGTCCCACCGAATTTCTGCACCTGGTGTATGCGGGCGAGGCAACACTCTACGTACCGGTTGCGCAGCTTCATGTGATCGGTCGCTACAGCGGCGCAGCACCGGAGGACGCGCCACTGCACCAGCTGGGCTCCGGCCAATGGGAAAAGGCACGCGCCCGGGCCGCCCGCCATGCGCGTGACGCCGCAGCCGAGCTCCTTGATCTTTATGCCCGGCGGGCCGCTCGCGCCGGTCACGCTTTCGGCTTTGCCGCACGCGACTACGAGGCCTTCGCCGAAGGCTTTGGTTTCGAGGAAACGCCCGATCAGCTCGCAGCGATTCATGCCGTTGTGCAGGACCTGATCGCCGCGCGACCCATGGATCGGCTGGTCTGTGGCGATGTGGGCTTTGGCAAAACCGAGGTTGCGCTCCGGGCGGCCTTCATCGCTGCCGCCGATGGTCGTCAGGTGGCGGTGCTGTGCCCCACCACGCTTCTCGCCGAGCAACATTTCCGCACCTTCTCCGACCGGTTTGCCGACTTCCCGGTGCGACTGGCCGAGCTCTCACGGTTTCGTTCTGCCGCGGAAACCCGCGAGGCCATTGAGAAAATCAACCGCGGTGAGATCGACATCGTGATCGGCACGCACAAGCTCCTGTCCGCCGATATCAAATTCAGAAATCTCGGGCTGGTGATCATCGACGAAGAACACCGGTTCGGCGTCCGCCAGAAAGAGGCGCTGAAAGCGCTGCGGGCCGAGGTCGACATCCTCACACTCACTGCCACGCCCATCCCGCGCACGCTCGCAATGAGCCTGGAAGGCATCCGCGATTTCTCCGTGATCGCAACCGCACCGCAGAAGCGTCTCGCCATCCGCACCTTCGTCCGGCGGGAGTCTGACGCCACCATCCGCGAGGCACTGCTGCGCGAGCTCAAGCGCGGTGGCCAGGCCTACTTTCTCCACAATGAAGTTGAAACCATCAACAACCGCCGTAACCGGCTCGCCGAACTCATGCCCGAAGCGCGCATCGAAGTCGCCCACGGGCAGATGCCCGAGCGTGAGCTCGAGCGCGTCATGCGCGATTTCCATCAACAGCGTTTCAATGTCCTGCTCTGCACCACCATCATCGAGACCGGCATCGATGTGCCCACCGCCAACACCATTGTGATCCATCGTGCCGATCGCTTCGGTCTAGCACAGCTCCATCAGTTGCGCGGACGCGTGGGTCGCTCACACCATCAGGCCTACGCCTATCTGCTCATTCCCGACGAATCGGCCATCACCCGCGACGCGGGCAAGCGGCTGGATGCGATTCAGGCGATGGAAGAGCTCGGCTCAGGTTTTTATCTCGCCATGCACGATCTCGAGATCCGCGGCGCAGGCGAGGTGCTGGGCGATTCGCAATCCGGCGAAATGCAGCAGGTGGGTTTCTCGATGTACACCGACATGCTCACCGAGGCCGTACGCGCGCTGAAAGAAGGCCGCGACCCCGACCCCGGTGCGCCACTCGCAGCCACCACCGAAATCAAGCTCCATGTCCCGGCGCTGCTGCCCGCCGACTATTGTGCCGACGTGCACGAGCGACTGAGCCTCTACAAACGGCTCGCTGGCGCTGACAGCGACGACCGGCTGCGTGAATTGCAGGAAGAATTGATCGACCGCTTCGGCAAATTGCCCGAACCCGCCGTGGCCTTGTTTGAGACCCATCGGCTCAGAATCGCCTGCAAACCACTTGGCATCATCAAGATCGACGCCGCTTCCGAGGCGGTCGTGGTTCAGTTCACCGAACGGCCACCGATCGATCCAGGCCAGATCATCGGACTCATCCAGCGCCGTCGTGACGCGCGAATGAGCGGCCAGGACCGTATCCGCTTCACGCTCGCCACGCCCGATCTCAAATCGCGGGTACGTGCAATTCGTGACATCCTGACGGGTCTGGCTACGCCCGTGCCGCCTCCGCCGGGCAAAAAGAAATCGTGAGCACGCTGATCGTTCAGCACCCCTGCCTGTCGCGCATTGCGGTCGACGCATTCACCGCGCTCGCCGGACATCCGCCCGATCTTTCAACCGACCGGCTCGCGCTCTGGCGCCGCGTATCCATCGAGGGCGAGACGCTCGAGGCCGCAGCCCGCATTCGATATGGACTCCACCCTCATCACCATCGAGTGCGTGGATGAAATCGCGGATTTCGCCGGCCGCAAGGCCGAGGTCGCTGCCATCACCGAAGCAGCGATGCGTGGTGAAATCAGCGACTATGACGAGAGTCTGAGACGTCGCGTGGCCCTGCTCGAAGGCCTGCCGGAGTCAGTGCTGCAGCGGGTCTGGGATGAGCGTGTCGAACTGAGCCCGGGCGCCGAGACACTGGTGCGACGGATGAAGGCGAGTGGTCTGCAACTTCTCCTCGTGTCCGGTGGCTTCAGCTTCTTCACCGATCGGCTCGCGGCGCGGCTCGGCATTGCGCATGTTCATTCCAATCGGCTCGAGGTCAGCCGCGGGAAACTGACCGGACACCTGGTGGGTCCGGTGATCAATGCCGCCGCCAAGCGCGTGGCGCTGGAACACACGGCAGCACGGATCGGCTGCCCACTCGCCCGCACCATTGCTGTGGGAGACGGCGCCAACGATCTGCAGATGATGTCTGTGGCCGGGTTGTCGGTCGCATACCGGGCCAAACCGCTGGTTCGCAACGAAACCACTCACGCCATCAATCACGGCGGGCTCGATTCGCTCCTGGGTCTGTTCGAGGACACTCGCTGAGGGCAGCACAGCCGGCCTCAGGCTGCGTTCACCATTTCGCCCTCGAGATCGTGTTCGTCGGCGCCCGTGATTCGCACCTGCACAAAGCCGCCGATTGGCAAGGGGCCGCTACCGCCAAACCGAACCACGCCGTCGATCTCCGGCGCGTCCATCTGCGTGCGCCCGACCGCATAGGCACCATCCTCCGACTCTTCGACCCCATCAACCAGCACCCGCATGGTGCGGCCCACAAAGCGTTGCAGTCGCTCGGCGGAGATCTCGGCCTGGACCTGCATGAACCGCTCGCGGCGCGCCTCGCGTACCGCTTCCGGCAACGCCCCCGGCAGGTCATTGGCGGTGGCGCCGTCCACGGGCGAGTACGCAAAGCACCCCACACGATCAAGCCGCGCCTCGCGCAGGAACTCAAGCAGCGACTCGAATTCCGCCTCGGTCTCGCCAGGAAAGCCTGCAATAAAGGTGCTCCGTACCGTGATGTCGGGCACGATCGCCCGCCAGGCCTGGATGCGCTCGATATTGCGCTCGCCACTGGCCGGCCGCTTCATGAGCTTCAGAATTCGCGGATGGGCATGCTGGAAAGGCACATCCAGGTAAGGCAGCACCAGCCCTTCGGCCATCAATTCAACGAGCTGATCCACATGCGGATACGGATAGACATAGTGCATCCGAACCCAGGCATCATGCTCCCGGGCAGCCATCCCCAACTCGCGCGCGAGCTCATGGACGCGGGTGCGAACCGGGCGGTGTCTGGGGGTGAGCTTGATACCCGCCTCGGGGACGAGATCGGTAAAGGGGTCATGCGGCCGGGGCAGCGCCCGATGGACGTGTGCCATCACCTCCTCGGTGGCATGAGGACCCGTCACGGCGAGCACGCTGGGGTGCACTTCCTCAACGAGCGTCGATCCAGGGCTGCTGCCCGCTTTCGCACCCAGACAGCCGGTGACGATCACCTTGCCATTTTCTGCCAGGGCTTCGCCGATGGCATCGAGCGACTCGCGCACGGCGTCGTCGATGAATCCACAGGTGTTGACGACCACGAGATCGGAGCCGTCGTAGGAGCCCGACACTTCATAGCCCTCGGCGCGAAGCTGCGTGAGGATGCGTTCGGAGTCGACCAGCGCCTTGGGGCAACCCAGCGAAACGAAGCCGACCTTGGGGACCGACTTTTTCCTGCGGGCCGCGCTCACTTCTGGCGCGGCGCAGCGCCGGGGAAGTTCATGTTTTGAAAGACGCTACGCGTTTGCGCTGCCATCTGCTCCTGCATCTGCATGAAAAGCGTCTTGCTCTGGTCGATGTAGTTGCCCATCATGGCCTGCATCATGGGCGCCTGCATGGCCATGAACTGCGCCCACACCTCGGCGCTCGGCATGGTTCCGGGGTCGTAGATTGACTTGGACTGCTCCTGGAGCTTGTCCTGGATCTCGACGAAAGACTGCATCGTCTTCTCCAGGTAAGCGCCCATCATGCCCTGCATTGCGTGACCATAAAACCGAATGATCTGCGCGAGCATGGGCGACGTGAACAGCGGCGCACCGCCGGCTTCTTCCTCAAGAATGATCTGCAGCAGGATGCTGCGCGTCAGGTCTTCCGTTGTCTTGGCATCGGCCACGCGGAAGGGTTCGTTATCGAGTACCAACTGCTTGACGTCGGCCAGCGTGATGTACGCGCTGGTCCGGGTGTCATAGAGCCTGCGGTTCGGATACTTCTTGATCAGCCGGATCGGTGCACTCATTGCCCATCAACCCATGTGCAAGCCACCGTTGCAGGAGAACTCTGCACCGGTGGTGAAACCTGCGTCATCGGTCGTGAGCCAACCGCAGATCGATCCGATTTCCTCGGCGCGACCCAGCCGCCGAACCGGAATGGTCTGAATGATCTTTTCGCGAACGTCTTCACGAACCGCCATGACCATGTCGGTGGCAATGTAGCCGGGCGCCACGGTGTTGACGGTGACCCCTTTGCTCGCCACTTCCTGTGCAAGCGCCATCGAAAATCCGTGCATGCCGGCCTTGGCAGCCGAATAGTTGCTCTGGCCAAACTGGCCCTTTTCACCGTTGACCGACGAGATATTGATGATGCGGCCCCAGCCCTTGTCGAGCATGCCATCGATCACCTGCTTGGTGACATTGAAGAGCGAATTGAGGTTGGTGTCGATGACTGCGCGCCAGTCGTCAAGCGACATCTTGCGGAACACCCCATCACGCGTGATGCCCGCGTTGTTGACCAGAATATCGGGATTGCCGAAGGTGGCCTTCACATGGTCAAACGCAGCTTTCGTGGAGTCCCAGTCTGCCACGTTACCCACCGAGGCATGAAACTCGTAGCCATCGGCTTTCTGTTCCGCCAGCCACTTGGCGTGATCGCGCGTGGGCCCGCACCCGGCGATGACCAGATAGCCCATGTCGTGGAACTTGCGGCAAATGGCAGTGCCAATTCCACCCATCCCGCCTGTTACGTAAGCGATTTTCCTGCTCATGAGCCGATCTCCTTGTTGTGATGCGAAACAGTGTGGTTCAAGCTTTTTGCCTGACATAGCTGCCAGGGGCCGGTTCCAGCACCGTGAAACGGGCCGATCCGGGTGAACGGGGCGCAATCTTTCGCTCCCCCTGGAATCTGGCAAGCCACTGCGCCCAGTCGGGCCACCAGCTCCCGGGCACTTCCTCGGCCTGGCTGAACCACTGTTCAGCCGACGGCGGACAGCTCGCGCCGACCCAGTAGTTGCGTCGGTTGCGGTGCGCAGGATTGATCACGCCGGCGATATGCCCGCTCGCCCCCATCACGAACCGGACCGGCGCCTTCATCAGTTGCG
Source organism: Betaproteobacteria bacterium (assembly GCA_009921765.1). The sequence goes on from RFXC01000074.1 coordinate 9,971, forward strand.
TGGACTCGTACGCGGCGCGCCAGGGAACGATGTGATCGTCGCGTGACCCGTAAACATAGGTGGGTACGCCGATGGACCCCAGATCGATCGACTCGCCGGCCGAGTTGAGGCGCCCCGGAATGCGCAGTTCGTTCTGCAGGTACATATGGCGCAGGTACCAGCAAAACATGGGGCCAGGCAGGTTGGTGCTGTCGGAGTTCCAGTAAAGCAGGTCGAAGGCCGGAGGCGGCTCACCCTTGAGGTAGTTGCTCACCACATAGTTCCAGACCAGATCATTGGGACGCAGAAAGTTGAAGGTCGTGGCGAGTTCGCGGCCGTGCATGAGTCCGCCACCACCGATGGTGGCTTCCTTGTAGGACACGAAAGCTTCATCAACAAAGATGCCCAGCACGCCCGGGTCCGAGAAATCAAGCAGGGTGGTGAGCAGGGTAAGCGACTCGATCCAGCGCTCGCCGCGCGCTGCGAGCGCCGCAGCCGAGGTGGCAACCAGCGTGCCGCCCACGCAGAAGCCCAGCAGATTGATGGTGGGCTGACCGGTGATTTCACGGACCGTGCGGACGGCATCGATGACGCCGCGCTCGACATAGTCATCCCAGGTGAGCCGACTCTGATCGGCCTGCACATTTCGCCACGACACCATGAATACGGTATGGCCCTGCGACACTGCGTAGGCGACCAGCGAATTGTCGGGCTGCAGGTCCATGATGTAGAACTTGTTGATGCAGGGCGGCACCATCAAAAGCGGCCGACTGCCCACGCGATCGGTGGTGGGCGTGTACTGGATCAACTGGATGAGATCGTTTTGAAACACCACCGAGCCCGGCGTGGTGGCCACGTTGCGCCCCACCTCGAAGGCGAGCTCATCGGTTTGGGAAATCTGTCCCTTCTGCAGATCCGTGAGCATGTTCTGGATGCCGGACCACAGGCTCTCGCCTCGCGTGTCGAGGAGTTTCTTCTGGGCCTCGGGATTCGTGAGCAGAAAATTCGCCGGCGACATCATGTCGACCCACTGCTGGGTGGCAAAACGCAACCGCTCGCGCGACTTCGACTCCCCCTCCACCGCATCGGCCATCTTCTGCAGAAACTCGGCGTTCAATGAATAGAGCGCCGCGCCCCAGGCAAACGGTCCGGTCTGCCAGCTCGCATCGGCAAAACGCCGGTCCGGCGCAGCCGGTGGATTGGGTGACGACATCAGGTCGGTCAGGCGCTTGAGGTACTCGGCCTGCAAACCGGACATGGCTTCAGGCGCGATATGAAGGCCGGCCGGCAGCGTTCCAGCCGAAAAAGCAGCGGATTCGGGCGCAGCCCCGGTTCGGCCTGACGCTGCCCCGGTTCGCCCTGACGCAGCGCCCGGGTTTGCGGTGCCCGATGCGGCGCCACCCCGGGCGGCGCTTCCGGCTGCAGACTTTCTCGCCCGCGGCGCGGACTTTGACCGTACCGGTGCCTTGGGCGGTTGTCGCCCCGCGGGTTTCCTCCCGCCTGCCACGGTGGCCTTGCTGCGCTTGGCTGTTGCCATGATTTCCCCAGGTTCTGCCGGCTAACACTTTTTTCAGGCATTCTCCCCTGCGACGCTGATTTTTCAAAACACGACCTTACTGGGCGCCGATGTACATCATTGCTATCGCTTGGCTTTATGTCGTTCTTCTGATGTCGCTCACCGAAACATCGTGGGTGGCAGGCATCGCCACATTCTTCTTTTATGGCGTTTTCCCGCTGTCGGTTCTGCTGTACCTCATCGGAACGCCCCAGCGCCGACGCAACCGCCAGCAGCGCGAGGCGTCTGACGCTCCTCCGCCCCCGTCATGACCCGGGCCTGATCCAGATCAGTGAGGCCATCCGGCCAGTGACCCTGTCGCGCCGGTGCGAATAGAACCGGTTGCGGTCCGCCACCGTGCAATCCCCACCGCCCCAGACCTCGGTCACACCCACCCGCGCGAGTCGCTGCCGCGCAAGCGAAAACAGGTCGGCCATCCACTTGCCCGGCTGCGAGGCGGGACGAAAGCAAAGCGCCGATAGGGGATCTTCTTCGACAAACACCTGCCTGACTTCGTTCCCCACCTCGAAGGCAGCAGGACCGATCGCAGGCCCCAGCCAGGCACTCAGGGACTCGTCTTCGCCTGGTAGCGAACGAAGCGCAGCCACCGTGTTTTCAACCACGCCCCCCGCGAGGCCGCGCCAACCTGCGTGCGCAGCACCAATGCGACGCCCCGACCGATCGGACAACAATACCGGCAGGCAGTCTGCGCTCAGCACCGCAAGCACGCACCCCGCGACGTCGGTGACCGACGCGTCGGCGCGGACTTCGAGCCGATCTTCGGGGCGTTCAACCGGGGGCATGACACGATGAACTACCACGCCATGCACCTGCTCAAGCCAGTGGGGATCCGCGGGCAGCGCGGCACGCAGCCGGCGCCTGTTTTCGATCACCGAATCGGGATGGTCACCGCAGCGCGAGCCCAGATTCAAGCCCCCCGTCAGGCCATCGGGCAGCCCCCAGGCGCCAACACTGACGCCGCCGCTGCGGGGCGTGACAGCGGCACATACCGTTCCGGGCCGCGGCCAATCCACCGGCACCAGGGCAATACTCAAAGCGCCCCCGCGTCATCGAAGGGGCGATCGGCCAGCCGCATCGCTTCGTCCAGATCAATGGCCGCCGACTCGAGCAAGGCGCGCAGCTCGTGCGGCCAGGCCGAGGTCCAGACCTGGGTCCGGCCGTTATCCGGGTGCTTCAGTTCCAGCCGCCAGGCATGGAGCGCCTGCCTCGGCGCGAGCGAGTCGGCCAGTCCGCCATAGAGCGCGTCGCCCACGATCGGTGCGCCGAGATGGCGCGCGTGCACGCGGATCTGATGGGTTCGGCCGGTATGAAGCCGGCACTCGACCAGGCTCACTGCGCGGGCGCCCAGGCGCCCCTCGGCCAGCTTTCGGAATACCGTGCGCGCCACGCGACCGCCGTTGCCGCGGACCACCGCCATTCGGATTCGCTGCGCAGGATCCCGCCCGATGGGCTCATCCACCTCTGTCCGATCCGCTGCGTTGCCCTGCACCAGCGCCAGATAGCGACGCCCCATCCGTCGCGACGCTATCTGATCAGCGAGATGGGCCATGGAGGCCTCGGTTCGAGCCACCACCATCAGGCCGCTGGTGTCCTTGTCCAGCCGATGCACGATCCCCGCGCGCGGCAAAGCGGTTTGGCTCACGAAGCGATGGAGCAGGCCGTTCAGCAGGGTGCCATGCCAGTTGCCGGCACCGGGGTGCACCACCAGGCCGGCGTGCTTGTCGATCACCAGGAGCGCATTGTCTTCGTGGGCCAGATTGAACGCGACCGCTTCGGGCGCAAACGAAGCCTCGGCCTCCAGCGGTTGCGCCTCGACCAGCAGGGTTTCGATTCCAGACAGTCGGTGCCGACGCCCCAGCACGCGCTCGTCCCAACTGACCGCTCCGAGCTCGATCCAGCGCTGCAACCGCGATCGGGAATACTGCCTGCGCCAGGAACCGATCCAGGCGCTCGCCATGCGCCCCCGCGGCCGACAGCTCGTAGGTGCCCGCTGCCAAATCCGCCGGCGACGATGACCGCTCGGAATGATCTGCCTCGCGTGCCACAGACACGGCAGCCGGTTCGCCTTCGTTGGCTATAATGCTCCGATGAATCGACATATCCTGAACGCCGTCCGCCTCTTGGGTGTGTGGCTGATGCTCGTGCTCTCGGGTTGCGGCACATTCGACCAACCCGACGAGACCGTCGGCTGGCCGCCAGACAAACTCTACAGCGAAGCCCGCAAAGACCTCGATCGCCGCAGCTGGCCCGAGGCCATCAAGCTGCTCGAAAAACTGGAATCACGCTACCCGTTCGGCCGCTGGGCCGAGCAAGCGCAGCTGCAAATCGCCTACGCGCATTATCGCAACAACGAACGCGTACTCGCCATCGCTGCGCTTGACCGCTTCATCAAGCTCCACCCCAGCCATCCCGCGCTCGACTACGCCCTCTACATGAAGGGCGTCGTCAACTTTAACGAGCAGGAGGGCCTGTTCGCGGCACTCGGCCGGCAGGATCTGGCTGAGCGCGATCTCACCGCAGCCCGCGACGCCTTCGATTCTTTCCGAACGCTCATCAACCGGTTCCCGCAAAGCCAGTACGCGGCAGATGCGCAGCAGCGCATGGTGTACCTGGTTGATGCAATGGCATCGGGCGAGCTCGCTGTCGCCCGCTACTATTTCCGTCGCGGCGCTTACGTGGCCGCCGCCAACCGGGCGCAGGCCATCGTCCGCCAGTTTCCGTCCGCACGATCCACCGAGCAGGCCCTGATCATGCTCGCTGATGCCTACGACAAGCTGGGCATGCCCGACCTGCGTGACGACACCCGCCGCGTGCTGCAGAAAAGCTTTCCGCAAACGGCATCATCGGCTCCCGCCGAGCCCACCCGCTGGTGGCGCTTCTGGCGCTAAAGCCGCGGGTTCTGCACGCACGGTTCAGCACCCACGGGCTCCGCACCAGCGGGCTCCGCGCCAACGGGCGCGGCAGGCTGATGCCCGCGCCTCACCCAGGCGAGGGCTTCTTCGGGTTTACGCGTGATCGGCATGGCGGGAAGGCTGCTCCTCAGCGTGCGCCCATAGCCTCTTGACACCAGACGCTCGTCACAGATCACAAGCAGCCCGCGATCCCGCTCGGAGCGGATCAGCCGACCGGCGCCCTGTTTGAGCGCCATCGCTGCCGCGGGCAGCTGAATCAGGCTGAACGGATCCCCGCCCTGACGACGCAGGGCGTCGCTCCGCGCCCGGAGTACGGGATCATCGGGGGGAGCAAACGGAAGCTTGTCGATCACCACAAGCGACAGCTGTTCCCCGACCACATCCACCCCTTCCCAGAAACTCGCGGATCCGATCAGCACGGGCGCGTCCGCCTCGCGAAACCGCGACAGCAGTTCATTTCGCGGCAACTGCCCCTGAACCAGCCATTCAACGGGCGTGCGCGAGGACTGAGCCAACCGCATCAGCCGCTCGGCGAGCTGTTCAACCATTCTCAAGCTGGTGCATAAAATGAATGCGCGCCCCCGATTGGCCTCGAGTAGCGGCGTGATCGAAGCGGCGACCCGGTCGGCAAATTCCGACGCAGCCGGATCACCGCAGGGCGGCACGTACAGGAGCGCCTGCTGAGGCGTGTTGAAGGGGCTGGGCCAGGCCTCGCAACGACTTTCGCCGAGCCCGAGAAGGCCAGTAAAGTGGCTGAAATCCTGGCCGACCGCCAGCGTGGCCGACACAAACACCCAGGCACGCGGCACCGCCTCGCGATGCCGCTTGAACACCTCGGCAAGCGATAACGGCGTGGCATGCAGCACCAGCGCGCCCGCGCCCGCGTCGGCCCACAGCACCGATCCACCACCGCCAGACGCGCTGTCGGCATTGCCTTCTGCGCCAGCGAGACCATCGCTCCATTGGCCAAGCAGGCGCTCCAGCTCGATCGCCCGCGCAGCGAGCCGCCCCACCTCCGGTCCACGTTCAGCCGCCCCCTGCAGTGGCTCGCGAAACGCCCGCAAGGCGGCCATGACATCAATGGTCGCCTCGCCGAACTCCTGATTGGCAATCAGCCTGTCACGGTCCAGTCGACCACTGCCCGAGACCGCGAGCCGCCACTGCCGAAGGCACTGCTCGAGGCGACGGTTGAGCGTGATCCAGTCGGCCGCATCCGCCGCCTCGGACAGGCCCTCGCGCATCGCGTCGCGGGCAAACTCGACCAGCTGACGGCTGGATACCGAGCGTCCAAAGAACTGACTGGCAATCTCGGGGAGCTGATGCGCCTCGTCAAAAATAATGGCCTGCGCCGTGGGCAGCAGATCGGCCACGCCCTCATCGCGCAACGCCAGATCGGCGCACAGCAGATGATGGTTGACCACCACCAGATCAGCTTCCTGCGCTGCCTGACGCGCTTTGAATACAAAACATTCGCGCAGATCCGGACAGTCCTGACCCAGACAGTTCTCGCGGGTGGAGGTGGCGCGCGCCCAGGCGGGCGCGTCTTCCGGGATGGAAGGCGCATCGCTGCGATCACCGGTCGTCGTCACCGAAGCGAACCGGTCAATGCGATGAAGCACGACCACGTCTTCGCGCCGGTCAAAGCGCCCGTCTTCAAGATTTCGCCTGAGGTGATAGCGGCAGACGTAGTTGGCGCGCCCCTTCAGGAGCGCCACCCGAGTGCCCACCCGCAGCGCATCGCGCACCCGCGGCAGGTCTCTCCGGAACAGCTGATCCTGAAGCGTTCGAGTGCCGGTACTCACGAGCACCATGCCACCGGACAGGAGTGCTGGCACCAGGTAGCCGAAGGTCTTCCCGATCCCGGTTCCCGCTTCGGCCACCAGCGTGGAGCGCGCCTCGAGCGCCTCGCCCACCGCCTGGGCGAAGGCCACCTGGCTGGGCCGAAGCCGGTAGCCAGGTTGCGACCGGGCCACCTCGCCATCCGGGTGAAAGGCCGCAACAATCCGCTCGAAGAAAGCCGCGCGAAGATCGCTCACGTCAGGCCGGAACGTCCGGCACCAGCCGCATCTGAAGCAGGGTGATGGTGTCGCGAATCTGCAGGCGACGCTTCTTCAAGCGGCGCAACTGCAGATCATCAAAATCGCCTTGCGGGCTGACCGCGTCAATCATGGCGTCCAGCCCTTCATGCTCGAGTTGAAGCTCGACGATCCGCCGACGGATGGTCTCGGAATCTTCCTGTTCGTTCATTCGAGAGGCGATCAGCAACGGGTGGAAAAACTGCGGCAGGCAAGCCGACCGCGCAGGCCCTTGGCATCAGACGGTAATGATACGTCCGTGCTTGCGTGCGAACAATGAATCTCGCGGCTGCGCCGCTTCGGTCTTCCGCCTGCGCGCATCAGGCTGAGGGCGGCGCCCGCATCGAGGCCGCCGGAAAGAACAGCCGGGTGAGCGCGCTATCGTGCACCGGCGAGTCGCCACGTGCCGGCTCGCTGCCAAAGCGTCGCCAGTCAGAGACCCAGAAAATGCTGTCGCATAGTTCCCGCAGTCCAAGCGTTTCCCGGTCGCCGATCAGAATCCCCTGCACACGAAGCTGTTGATGCTCGCGGGCAAACGCAATCTCAGCCAGTACATCGGCGGTCACGCCAAATTCGCCATCGGAGACGATCAGCAGATCGGCCCCCGCCCATTGCGCCTCCCCGAGGTCAGCCATCGCCGCCTCGATCGGGTCGGCGATATCGGTGCCGCCGTGAAAGCTCGCCGACAACAGGCCCGCCAACGTCTCGCCGCGACTGGACCAGATGGCCACCGAGGGGGTGCGGTTCACCCACGGCTACAGCAATTCCGCGGTGTGCTCGCCCACCCGCTTTGCGCTGATTACAGGGCGCTGGCAATACCGGCTGCGCGGGGCCGCCGAAGAGCCAATCGCCAACGCCCACGGCGACAAGGTGCTGGGCATACCGCCCGCACACCCGACCCTGCCCTCTTT
>RFXC01000075.1 GCA_009921765.1 Betaproteobacteria bacterium
AGCGCACCCTTCGAAAAACTGAGGATCACATCCTGCTTGCGAACGGTGTAGTCGGCCGCATAAAGGATCACGAAGATCTTCATCAGCTCCGACGGCTGGAGGTTGAGCACATAAAGCGAGAGCCAGCGGCGCGCGCCATACACTACCTTGCCCACGCCCGGGATCAGTACGATCACCAGCAGCACGAGGCCGAACAGGAACAGCCACTTCGACCAGCGCTGCCACTCGCGGATGGGCACCGTAAAAGCAAGGATTGACAGCCCGACCCCGACCGCGATCGCAAACAGATGCCGCACCAGGAAGTGCCAGGGTTTGTAATTCGCAAAGCGCGGCGCGTCGGGCAGCGCAATCGAAGCGGAATAGACCATCACCGCACCAATCGCCATCAGGATGCCTGCCACCCAGATGATCCCGGTATCGACGCTACCGAGCGGAACTGCGGTCTGTGTGCGCCCGGTCACCGAGCCGAGACCCGCCCTCACCCGTCCGATTGTCTGGCTCAGCATGCGAGCTCCAGCGGCTGCCCGGCATCGAGTGCAAGTTCGCGAACCGCGCGACGGAACGCCTGGCCACGATCGGCATAGCTTTTGAACATGTCGAAGCTCGCGCAGGCGGGCGAGAGGAGCACGGTCTTGTTCGGCTGCGCGAGCACGGCGGCGCGTTTGACCGCAATCGTGAGATCGGAGCAGCTTTCAAAAGCGACCGACTGCTCGGCAAGCGCCTCGCCGATGACTTGCGCGTCGCGTCCGATCAGCACCGCACACCCACTGCGCCGTGCGAGGGCGCGCGCGAGCGGGGCGAAGTCCTGGCCCTTGCCAACGCCGCCTGCGATCAGCACGCAGCCTGGCGGCATCGCATCGAGCGCAGCCACCGTCGCCCCCACGTTGGTCCCCTTGCTGTCGTTCACGAAGTTCACGCCGTCGATGGTGGCCACCGGTTCGCAGCGGTGCTCGTTCGCATCAAAATCCCGAATGGCACGCAGCATCGGCGCAAGCGGCAGGCCAATCGCCGACCCCAGCGCGAGCGCAGCCATGGCGTTGGCCTGGTTGTGTCGACCTTTGAGCGCGAGCGCTTCAGCAGGCATCAGCTTTCGCACCGTCATGGTCGAATCGGTATCGCGGGACCGGCCAGGCAGGGGATCATCAGCCTCGGCAGCGGCCAGCCAGGCAAGCCCGCCGTCGTGGACGATGCCGAAGTCACCCGGGGCGCGTGGCGCATCGAGCCCGAAGCTCGAGCTGCGGCGGGCGGGCGGCGCATCAGCCGCCTGCCGCCGCCCCGACCTTGCACCGGTTGCCCGAGCGAGCGCAGGCGCAGGTCGCGGCACGGTCGCCGGGTCATCGCGATTGAACACCGCCCAGGCGTGGGCGCCGTGAATACGGCGCTTGGCCTCGCCATAACGCGCCATGTCGGCATGCCAGTCCAGATGGTCTTCGCTCAGGTTGAGCACGGTCGCGGCGCTGGGCTCAAAGCCCTGGGAAAGCGCAAGCTGAAAACTCGAGAGCTCAAGCACCCAGATCTCGGGCAGCGACTCCTCGTCGAGCGAATCGGCAAGCGCGGCAAGCAGCGATGGGCCAATGTTGCCGGCCGCGCGCACTGCGCGACCGGTGGCGGCAAAGAGATGCCGAGCAAGCGCCGTGGTGGTGGTTTTTCCGTTGGTGCCGGTGATCGCCACCACCTGGGGCCGATAGCCGGTCTCGGCAAGCATGGCGAGTGCTTGCACGAACAGGTCGAGCTCACCCAGCACGGTGATGCCGCGCTCGCGGGCCAGCGAATAAAACGCCGCTGAGTCGCCGATTTCAATCGACAGACCTGGGCTCCAGGCGACGAGGTCGATGCCATCCAGCCAAGCCGCATCAAACGCGCCCCCATGAAACGCGATGTCTCCCAGCGCTTGGCGCAAGCTCGCGAGTCGCTCGAGCGTGCTGCCGTCGGCGCTGCGGGTGTCGGCAAGCCGCAGCCGAGCCCCGCGTGATGCCGCCCAGCGCGCCATCGCCTCGCCCGACTCGCCCAGCCCCAGCACGAGCACCGTCCGCCCGGACAGATCGAAGAGCTGCATCTGCGCGGGTTCGTGATCGGCGGCGGGTGGGCTCATCGGTTTCTCGCTAGCGCAGCTTCAGGGTCGACAGACCCGCGAGCACCAGAATCATCGTGACGATCCAGAAGCGCACGACCACCTGGGTTTCCTTCACCCCGCCCACCTCGAAATGGTGATGCAGTGGCGCCATCCGGAAGATTCGCCGGCCCTCGCCATAGCGCCGCTTGGTGTACTTGAAGTAACCCACCTGGAGCATCACCGACAGCGTCTCCACCACAAACACGCCGCCCATGATGAAGAGCACGATTTCCTGCCGGACGATGATCGCGATCGTGCCCAGCGCGCCGCCCAGCGCAAGCGCACCCACATCGCCCATGAAGACCTGAGCGGGGTAGGCGTTGTACCAGAGGAAGGCGAGACCGGCGCCTGCGATGGCGCCGCACACCACCGCCATTTCACCCGCGCCGGGGATATAGGGCATCAGCAGGTAGCGCGCAAACACGGAATTGCCCGCGACGTAGGCAAACACACCCAGCGCAGAACCCACCAGAACCGAGGGCATGATCGCCAGACCGTCGGCACCGTCGGTCAGGTTGACCGCGTTGCTGGTGCCCACGATCACACAGAAGCCGAGCGCGATGAATCCGAACGCACCCAGCGGATAGGCCACGTTCTTGAAGAACGGCACGATCAGCTCGGCGCGGGCCGGCAACTCCATGGTGAGGCCGCTCTCCAGCCAGCGGACAAAGAGCGAGAACGCTGGCGTGCTGCTTGAGGCCGACACCGCAAAAGCCAGGTAGATCGCCGCCGCCATGCCGATCAACGACTGCCAGAAGAATTTTTCGCGCGCCGACATGCCACGCGGATCGCGACGCACCACCTTGCGATAGTCGTCGACCCAGCCGATGCAGCCAAATCCCAGCGTCACCAGCATCACCACCCAGACAAACCGGTTCTCCAGATCAGCCCACAGCAGGGTCGCTGCGGCCACCGCAATCAGGATCAGCGCACCGCCCATGGTGGGCGTACCGCTTTTGCCCAGATGGGTCTGCGGACCGTCGGTACGCACCGCCTGGCCGATCTTCATCTGGGCGAGTTTGCGGATCACGAGCGGCCCAAAAGCAAGCCCGATGAGAAGCGCGGTGAGCGCAGCCAGTACAGCGCGCAGCGTGATGTAGTTGAATACCGAGAACGCCCGGATGTCGCGCGCGAGCCACTGCGCCAGTTCGAGCAGCATCAGTGCGCCTCCGTTGTCTGGGTGGCGGTGAGCGCCCGCACCACGCGCTCCATCCGCATGAAACGCGAACCCTTCACGAGAAGGGTGGCGCCCGGCTTTGCAAGATGCTCGGCGCGCGCGATGAGCGCATCGATATCCGCCCCGAAATGCTCGGCGCACGCACCGCACCCCTGTGCCGTGGCCTGCGTGGCTGCGCCCGCGAGCAGAACATGCTCGATCCCCTTCCCGGCGGCGTATTCACCGACTTCGCGATGCCATACCGGCCCGTTGTCGCCCACCTCGCCCATGTCGCCCAGCACCAGCACGCGGGGCGCCGGCCGCTCGGACAGGAGCGTGATCGCAGCCAGCACCGAATCAGGGTTGGCGTTGTAGCTGTCGTCGATCAGCGTGGCACCGCCCGCGAGCGCATGCCGAACCAGCCGACCCGGCGCGGGCCGGAACCGTTCAAGCCCGGTGATGATGGCATCGGGTGAAACGCCGGCCGCGAGGGCAGAGGCCGCTGCCGCCAGTGCGTTTCTCACGTTGTGTGCGCCATCGATCGACAGCGCAACCCGCCGCGACACCTCACCCAGCCTGAGTTCGAACGCCTCGGGCCTGGCGTCGGGACTCGCACTGACCGCGAGCGGCCGACCGGCCAGCCCCAAGCCATCAGCCGACAACCCGAACTCCAGGCTGCGGCGCTCCGCCGCGAGTTCCCGCCAGATGGGCGTGTGCGCGGGATCATCGCCGGGAAACACCGCGCAGCCCGAAGCGTCGAGCGCCTGCAGCACCGAGCCATTTTCTCGCGCCGTGGCGGCCACGCCCGCGAGAAACTCCTGGTGCTCGCGCTGCGCGTTGTTGACCAGCGCCACCGTTGGCCGTGCCACCCAGGCAAGCCAGGCGATTTCGCCGGGATGGTTCATGCCCAGCTCGACCACCGCCAACCGATGCGTAGCGGTGAGCCGCAAGAGCGTAAGCGGAACGCCGACCTCGTTGTTGAGATTGCCGCGAGTTGCAAGCCGGGTGTCGTCCGAGGCACTGGCCGCGAAGATTGCGGCGATCATTTCCTTCACCGTGGTCTTGCCGTTGCTGCCGGTGACAGCCACCAGGGGCAGGCGAAACTGGCTGCGCCAGCCACGCGCGAGCTCACCCAACGCACGACGCGTATCGGGCACGCGGATGGCGGGCGCAACGAGCCCGGGCACCCAGCGTTCGACCATCACCGCGGCAGCACCGGCGGCCCGTGCCTGCGAGACGAACTCATGCGCATCGAAGGTGTCACCGCGCAAGGCAACGAACAGGCTGTCACGATCGACGGCTCGGGAGTCGGTGCAGATACCGCTCACGCGTTCACCACCCGCTCCATGAAAACTTGCCTGCGAGAGCCATTCGAATATTCGGCGCAGCTCAAGCATTCTGCGCTCCCTGGTCTTCGCCGGGTACGGTCAACCGGCTGGAGATCGCGGAATGATCCGGGGCAAGCGACAGACCCTGCAACAGCGCCCGCCGCGCTTCGACGACATCGCTGAATTCGATTCTCTGCCCAGCGAGCTCTTGCCAGCGTTCGTGCCCCTTGCCAGCGATCAGCACCACATCGCGGGGACCGGCGAGCGACAGCGTGTTGCCGATGGCTCGCGCCCGGTCAAGCTCCTTCCCCCTGGGCGCGTGCACCATGCCGGCCTCGATCGCCGCCACGATGCGCTCGGGATCTTCACTGCGCGGGTTGTCGCTCGTGAGCACGACATGGTCGGCTCCCGCCTCGGCAGCCGCACCCATCAGCGGGCGCTTGCCTGCATCGCGGTCGCCGCCCGCGCCAAACACGCACCAAAGACTGCCCCCGCGGGCGCGTGCCACCGGCCGCAGCGCGGCAAGCGTCTGGGTAAGCGCATCCGGGGTATGCGCATAGTCGACCACCACACATGGCTGCTGCAGGGGGTCCGAGCCCGGGACTGCGCCGTCAGTGGCACGCACGCGCTCGAGCCGCCCAGGGACCGGTTTGAGTTCGGCCAGTTGACCCATGGCCTCATCAAAGGACACGCCGGACGCGAGCCAGGCCCCCGCCACTGCCAGCGCGTTGAACGCGTTGAAGCGGCCGAGAAGTGGCAAGTCCACCCGGGCACGACCGAAGTCGCCCCCTACCGTGAGGGTGAGCCCCTCGGCATGTTCGATGATCTGTTCGGCAAGCAGCTGCTCGACGCCCTGTGCCCGCAGACTGAACGGCGCCTCGCCGTAGGCGATGACGCGACAGCCGACGGGCAGTGCCGCGCGCGCCTCAACCGAAAGCGCATCGCCCGCATTCAGCACCGCGGCGGCCAGGCCCGGCATGCGGAAGAGCCGCAGCTTCGCCTGGGCGTAGGCCTCCAGACTGCCGTGATAGTCGAGATGGTCGCGACTCAGATTGGTGAAGACAGCAACCGCTGGCTGAGTGCCCGACAACCGCGACTGATCGAGCCCGATCGATGAGGCTTCCATCACAACGCTGTCGGCACCCTGCGCCACAAACGCTGCGAGCAGGGCATGGAGCGTAAGTGCATCCGGCGTGGTGAGTCCGAACGAATCAAGCCCGGCCTCCCCTTGGGCGTCCAGGAGGCCGCTGCCAAGGGTACCGATCACCGCCGCCCGCCGTCCGCCCCGGGCGAGGCCCTGCGCGATCCACTGCGAGCAACTGGTCTTGCCGTTGGTGCCGGTAACCGCGATCAGGTCGATGTGCGCGGCGGGCTCACCATGCCACGAGGCAGCGATCTCACCTGCGAGATCGCGCAAGCCCGTGACGCTACGCAGATCCGGTGCAGCCGAAGGGGCGGGCGGTGCGTCATCTACCACGAGTGCAGCTGCGCCGCGCGCGCGCGCATCGACCAGATACGCGCGGCCATCTGATACATGGCCTGGCCACGCAAAAAATGCATCGCCTGGCCTCACCCGACGGCTGTCAGCGCAGAGCCGGGCCTGCGGCGCAATTCGTGAGCGCAGCCAGCCGGCGATATCGAGCGCCTCACGCGACAGCGCCGGACGCGCACGGGCTCGGATAGCGGCGCGGCTCACATGCGTCCCCGGGTCACGGCCGTCGCATCGGCAAAGCCCGAACCGGGCACGTCGGGTGGTACACGCAGGGTTCGCAGCGTCTCGCCCATCACGCGTGAAAACAGTGGCCCTGCCACCTGTCCGCCGTAGTGTTTACCGGCCGATGGTTCATCGATCATCACCGCCACGACAAAGCGCGGCTCAGATACCGGCGCGAATCCCACAAACGACGACACGTATTTGTTCACGTACCGACCGTTTTCGATCTTGTGCGCGGTGCCGGTCTTGCCCGCCACCCGGTAGCCCGCGACTTGCGCCTGGGGGGCAGTGCCGCCGGGCCCGGCCGCAAGCTCGAGCATGCGACGAACAATCAGCGTGGTCTCGGGCGTAAACACCTGGGTGCGCTGAATCTCGCCCTCGTGCTTGAAGATTGATACCGGGATGATGTCGCCATCGCGGGCAAACACCAGATAGGCGCGCGCAAGCTGCATGAGCGAGACCGAAAGCCCGTGCCCGTAAGACATCACTGCCTGGTCGATCTGCTTCCAGTTCCGATGGGGGCGCAGCCGCCCCGCCACCGCGCCGGGAAAGCCCAGCTGCGGCGCCTGACCCAGCCCGATCGCGGCAAAGGTTTCCCACATGTCCTTGGGCGCCATCTTGAGCGCCATCTGAACCGTACCGACGTTGGAGGACTTCTGGATGATCTGCTCAACGGTCATTGAAGCGTGGCCCTTCACGTCGGAGAGCGTGTGGGTACCTATCGTGATACGACCGCCGTAGGTGGGGAGCACGGTCTGCGCGGTGACCTTGCCCAGCTCGAGCGCAAGCGCCGCGGTAAAGGGCTTCATGGTCGAACCCGGCTCGAAGGTATCGGTGAGCACGCGATTGCGCAGCTGCGCGCCGCTCAATTCACCGCGCTGGTTGGGATCGTAGGTCGGCAGGTTCACCAGCGCGAGCACTTCGCCGGTGCGGATATCGAGCACCACCGCGCCCCCCGCCTGGGCACGGTGTTCGGCGACCGCATCGCGAAGCGCCGAGTAAACGTGGTACTGCACCTTGGCATCGATCGATAGCGCGATGTTGTTGCCGTTCAATGGCTCACGAATCGCCTCCACCTGTTCGATGACACGCCCCAGGCGGTCGCGGATCACCCGACGGCTGCCCGGGCGGCCCGCAAGGAGCTTGTTCTGCGCGAGCTCGATCCCCTCCTGACCGCTGTCCTCGACATTGGTGAAGCCCACGATGTGGGCCAGGCGATCACCCTCGGGATAGCGGCGTTTGTACTCGGGCTGGCTGTGTACGCCCGGTACCTTGAGGTCCAGCACCTGCCGCGCGTCATCGGGATCGAGCTGACGACGCAGAAAAATGAAAGTTCGCTCGGTACCACTGATTCGCTGCCGCAGGTCTGATTCATCGAGGCCGAGGCGACGCGCGAGCTCGCCAAAGCGCGGATGATTGACATCGACCTCACCCGGTACGGCGAAGATCGCGCGGGCGGGCAGACTGGACGCCAGCACCACACCATTCCGGTCATGGATTTCGCCACGCGAGGCGGGCAAGTCGAGGGTACGCGCATAGCGTGACTCGCCCTGGCGCTGCAGGAAGTCCTGAGAGAACACCTGCAGATACACCGCTCGACCCGCCAGCGCCAGAAAAGCAAGCGCGACCAGCGCCATCAGAAGATGCGAACGATAGGCGGGCAACGTCACCCGCAGGAGCGGATTCGACGAGAAGGGTACGTTGCGGCGACTGCGCGAGGCCATCAGCGCGCTCCGTCCGGCCGACGCGGCGCCTGCTGTGCGCCGGGCTTGCGCGACAGCACCGCCGGCAGCGCTCCGACCTGCAATGCACGGGTTTCCGGATCGCGCAGCAGATGCAGCGTGCGGTCGGCGCTCACTGACTCCATACCCAGGTCGCGCCTCGCCTTGGCGTCGATCAATGCCGCGGTGGCAAGCGAAGTCTGCTGCACGCGCAACTGGTTCCAGTCGACCTCGAGGCTACGGCTTTGCGCCTGTGCCCGCTCCAGTTCAACGAACAGCCGGCGGGCGTGGTGCTGCGATGTGATGAGTGCGATCGCGCAGGCCGCGAGCAGGGCAATGAGGACAATGTTGAGGCGACGCATGGTTTGGCTCAGCGGCTCAGCATTTTTCAGCCGCACGCAATACCGCGGAGCGGGCGCGCGGGTTGCCGGCGATCTCGGCTTCGTTGGCGAGCCAGCGGCCGAGCGGCCGCAGCGTCTGTGCATGGTCTACCACGGCGCCGGTCACCGGGTGGCGCGGTGCATCGCGCCCGGCCTGATGCGCGATGAAGCGCTTCACGATCCGGTCCTCGAGGGAATGAAAGCTGATCACCGCGAGCCGTCCCGCAGGCGCAAGGCGATCGCACGCTGCGGCGAGCCCGTGCGTGAGCTCATCAAGCTCCTGATTGATGAAAATCCGTAGAGCCTGAAAGGTCCGGGTGGCCGGGTCGCGTCCGGGGACCGTCGCGCCGCGCCGACCGCGCAGGACAGTCGCAACGAGCCGGGCAAGCTCGGTGGTCGTTGTGAGCGCGCCATCGCCGTCGCGGCGCACGCAAGCTGCAATCGCCTTTGCAATCGGAACAGCAAACCGTTCTTCCCCATATTCTGCAAGCACCTCTGCGATCGTCTGCTCACTTGCCTCGCCTAACCACTGCCGCACCGATAGTCCGCTGCCGGGGTCCATCCGCATGTCGAGCGGTCCCTCGGCGCGAAAACTGAAACCACGCGCGGCTTCGTCGAGCTGCGGCGACGAGACGCCGAGGTCCAGCAGCACGCCATCGACAAGCGGCACCGCCAGCTGATCGAGCACCGCCGCCAGCGTCGAAAAGCGCGCCGCCGGGACCCAGCCGCTCCAGAATGGCGCGGCTGTGCCCACCCCGACCGAAGGTGCAGTCGAGATAGCAGCCATCGCGTCGGGGCGCGAGCGCCGCCAGCGTCTCGGCCAGCATGACCGGCTGGTGACCGTTCGGGGGAGACCCGTCCACGGCCTGCGCTGAGTCGATCAATTCGCACCGGTCTAGAAAGAGAAATTGGATAGCGCATCGGGCAATCCGGCTGCGATCGCCTGCTGGTCACGCTCGACCAGCGTGGGCGCATCCCAGACTTCGAAGTGGCTGCCCATTCCGAGGAGCATCACGTCCTTGTCGAGCCGCGCCGCCTGGCGCAACTCGGGCGCGATCAAGATCCGGCCGGTGGTGTCCA
The DNA here is from genome assembly GCA_009921765.1 of Betaproteobacteria bacterium. The sequence continues at coordinate 9,493 of RFXC01000075.1, forward strand.
TGTCGACATCGCAGGCGCTGCCAAGAAAGATCCGGGTCCAGGCGCGTGCGTTCATGGGCAGTGCCGCGATCCGTTCACGGTGCACCTCCCAGACCGGCCTGGGAAACAGCAGCAGGCAGCCGTCCGGCGAGCGGGTGAGCGTGAGCCGCCCCTCGCACTGAATGGCGAGCGCGTCACGATGCCGGCTGGGAACGGTCATCCGCCCCTTTGCATCGAGCAACAGCGCTGAACTTCCCTGGAACATGCCCGGTCCACCTGCCCGCTGAAATTCGACCCGTTGTCGGGTCTAAATCCCATAAAAAAACACTTTGTTGCACTTTTTCCCACTATACGCAAACTGGGGTGGCATGGTCAAGGCAATCGGGAATTTCTTTTGGCGGGTCAAGGACTTAGCGCAGCAATCGAACACAGCCTCGATCGAAATAATCCTTTAAATTAGCCACTTAGCCAACCTTCCTACAATTCACATGAAAATAACCGGGCGCCGGTCTGGCGGCTGCTCTGCTGCGGGCGCTCGGCGAGCCCGATGTCGCGCGCCGGATGCGCTACTATCGACAGGCGAATCAGGCTGGGCGGTCGCTGGTCGGCATGTGCGCATGCCGGCTGGAGGAAGGTCCGGACTCCACAGGACAGGGTGCTGGCTAACGGCCAGGCGCCAGGGCGCCGCAAGGCGTCTTGGCGACGGAAAGTGGAACAGAAAGCACACCGCCCAAGCGCCGCCGGGCAACCCGTGGCGACGGTAAGGTTGAAATGGCGAGGTAAGAGCTCACCGCGGCCCTGGCGACAGGGCTGGCTTGCTAAACCCCACCCGGAGCAACATCAAATAGGCACACGCAGGGCCCCAGGGCCCGACGGGCGGTCCGCTCGAGTGTGCGGGTAGATGGCTAGAGCGCGCGGGTAACCGCGCGCCCAGAGGAATGATCGCCAGCCGGCTTGCCGGCGCACAGAATCCGGCCTATAGGCCTGGTTCGCAATGGTTTCCCTAGGCCCTGCCCTTCAGGCGGGAGGGTGGTCGGCTGCGTGGGCCCGTACGATCGCTTCGAAATCGGGATCGGCGACAAACCCCATGGCCTGGGCGCGCGCCGTGTTGAACCGGTCGGGCCAGGTGCGAACCAGGCGCATGATGGCCGGATCATGCGCCTCACGCACCCGTGCGCGAGCCGCAGCGCCACCCACTTTTTCGAGCGCAGCCAGCGCCTCGCCCATGCTCGCGCTCAAGCCGGGCAGGTTGAGCGCCCGGTTCCAGCCCCATGCCGAGGACGGTGATGATGCCGCGTGCAGCAGGTTGGCGACAGCGCTGCGAGGCGACGAGATCCACATCCGGGTGTCGACCGGCACAGGCAGCACGGCCTCACGCCCGGCGAGCGGTTCACGAATGATGTTCGATGCAAATCCCGACGCCGCGCCGTTGGGCTTGCCCGGGCGCACCACCACGGTGGGAATGCGAACGCTTCGGCCGTCAATGAATCCCTTCCGGGTGTAGTCATGAACCAGCCACTCGCCGATCAGCTTCTGCACGCCGTACGACCCCTGCGGTGTGGGCGCCACGGCGTCATCGACCACCGCGGGCAGATCGCCGCCAAACACCGCCACCGAGCTTGAGAAGACCACGCGCGGACACGATCCGGTGCGCCGGCAGGCTTCGAGCAGCGCCCGCGTACCATCGACATTGACCCGCATACCCAGATCGAAATCGGCCTCGGCGGTGCCGCTCACCACGGCCGCCAGGTGGATCACCGCGCCGGTGTCTGCGTTGATGAGCGATGACACCGTGGCCGGATCGGCGATATCGCCCGCCACGTTGCGCACGCGCGCGTCAACCAGGTCACCCTCGATCTGATCAAAACAGGTGATATGGGTGATGGGCCGCGCGGCGCCCTCGTCAGACACGGCCAACTCGCCGCGGGCCAGCAGTGCACGGGTCAGCTGCTGGCCTAGAAAGCCCGCGCCGCCGGTAATCAGCAGATTCATCGTTGCCGTCCTGTTCGAAAGACCTTCGGATCATTGTAGAACGCCGGGTCATGATTGGCCGGTGACCAGCCTGGAATGCCCATGAGCGGGAGCGGCGTGAGCGACTGCAGCGCTGCCGGGCACAGCGCACGCGCAGCGATCGCATCGATCGCATCGATCGTATCGGGCGCGGTGGCGGGCGAGGCGGGCAGCACCAGCGCCTGGGCACAGATCGATTTATAGGGCGCGCAAAGCTTCTCGATCAGCGCGTGGCCGGTGATCACCACACGGATGCGATCACCCCAGGCATCACGACATTCGACGAACAGCCCCGACCAGCTGAATTGGCGCAGGCGCTCGGCCAGCGTCTCGTCATCGGTGAGCACCAGCGCACCGCTCTCATCGAACAGCGTGGCGCGATCACGCAGCCCGCCCCGCCGCCCCGACCCGTTGTTCCCCTGCAGCGCCTCGACATGGAGCGCATTGAGACGCGCTTTCAGTTGCGGAAAGCTGAGCCACGCGAGCGCATTGGCGAAGTCGTGCCGGCCGCCCCGGCCCGTCATGCGCGTGGGCACCTGGCCTTGCGCAAAGATGATCGTCTCGTAGCCCAGGTCGGGCCCGGAGAGCGTCTGCGCAGGCACGAATCGAAGTGCTTGGCCCGATCCGGACCGGCAGTCACGCGCAGCGGCAAAAGCGTTGGCACGATCGAGGTCGAGCGTGCCGGCCGCAGGCCAGCCCAGGGCCTCAGCCCAGGGCTGCCAGCCCACGAGCCACGGCGGGGCCTCACCCTCAGGCTGCAAGCCGCCAGCCCAGTGTCTCGCCGCCCGCGAGCGGCACGATGGTCTCGGTGCCAAAGGGCAGCTGCTCGGGAATCTGCCAGGACTCGCGCGCGAGCACGACCTTTGAAGTGTTGCGCGGCAGACGATAGAAATCGGGGCCATGGAAACTTGCGAAGGCCTCCAGGCGGTGCAGCGCGCCCGCCCGCTCGAACGCCGTGGCATAGAGCTCGATGGCATGCGGCGCCGTGTAGCAGCCGGCACACGCCGCAGCATGCTCTTTGAGCCGTGCCGCATGGGGGGCGCTGTCGGTACCCAGAAAGAACTTCGGGCTGCCCGAGATGGCGGCCGCCACCAGCGCCTCGCGATGGCGTTCGCGTTTGAGCACCGGCAGACAGTACCAGTGCGGGCGCAAGCCCCCCGTGAAGATGGCGTTCCGGTTCCACAACAGGTGATGCGCAGTAATGGTGGCTGCGATCGGTCCGGACGCCTCGGTGACATATTGCGCGGCTTCCCGCGTGGTGATGTGCTCGAGCACCACACGCAGGTCTGGAAAGCGGCGGCGAAGCGGCTCGAGCACCGTATCGATGAACACCGCCTCTCGATCGAACACGTCAACCGCCGGGTCGGTGACTTCGCCGTGCACCAGCAGGGGCATGCCGCAGGCCTGCATCGCCTCCAGCGCGGCGTGGGTGTGCGCAAGATCTGTCACCCCGGCATCCGAATGGGTGGTGGCGCCGGCCGGATACAGCTTGACCGCATGCACGATGCCGCTTTGCGCCGCCCGTCGGATCTCGTCGGGGTGAGTGCGATCGGTGAGATAAAGCGTCATGAGCGGCGTGAAATCGGCCCCCGCAGGAAGCGCCGCCACAATGCGGGCCCGATAGGCCATCGCCTCATCGAGCGTGGTGACCGGCGGCTTGAGGTTGGGCATGACGATGGCCCGCGCAAACTGGCGCGCACTCGCGCCCACCACGGCGGCAAGCGCCTCGCCGTCTCGCAGATGCAGGTGCCAGTCGTCAGGCCGGGTCAGGGTGAGGGTGTTGTCGACGGAACTCAAGCGGGTCTCCAGAGGGATCGCCAGAAGGATCTGGGGCAGGCGTGCGGTCAACCGGCCGACCGCACGCTCGCGCGTTCTGCATTCAGGGCGGCAACCGCTCAGGCGAGCAGCACCACCCGATAGTCATTCACGTTGGTGAGCGTGGGGCCGGTGATCACGAGATCGCCGAGCCGTGAAAAGAATTCATAGGCGTTATTGTCCTCGAGCATGCGCCGCGGATCCAGGCCAAGCGCCCGCGCACGCGGGAGGCTGCCGGGGTCAAGCCTCGCCCCGGCGTTGTTTTCCACTCCGTCAATGCCATCGGTATCGGCGGCAAGCGCCCAGAGCCGCTCGATGCCGGCACTTGCCTGCGCGAGCGCGAGCAGAAACTCGCTGCAGCGCCCGCCGCGTCCCCGGCCCCGTACGGTAACCGTGCATTCCCCGCCCGAAATGAGCGCGACCGGACGCTGGAAGGGCGCCTGGTGAACCGCAATCTCGCGCGCAATCGCCGCCATCACCTGGGCCACATCCCGCGCCTCGCCGGTGATCGTGTCGCCAAGAATAACCGGCTGGATCCCCGCCCCGCGCAACACCTCGGCCGCCGCCTCCAGGCTGCGATGGGCGCTCGCGATCAGCCGGTTCTCGACCCTGGAAAAGAGCGGGTTGCCGGGCTTCGGGGTTTCGGCAACCGAGCCGGCGATGCCCTGCTCGAGAAAGCCGGCCACCGAGGCAGGAACCTCCACCCCCCAGTGCGAAAGGAGCGCACCCGCGTCGCCGTAGGTACTTGGGTCGGGCGCGCATGGGCCGCTCGCGATCGCCGACAGATCGTCGCCCGCCACATCGGATATCACCAGCGCAAGCACCCGCGCCGCGGTGGCCTGCGCGAGCCGCCCGCCTTGGATCTGCGACAGGTGCTTGCGAACCACATTGATGTCCTGGATGGGCGCGCCGCTTGCGAGGAGCTGCCGCGTGACCGACCGGAGGTCGGCCATGGATACTTCGGCCACCGGCAGGCTGAGCAGGCTTGACCCGCCCCCGGAGACCAGAACCAGCAGCAGATCGCTTTCGTTGAGCGACTGCGCCTCGCGGAGAATCTGCCGCGCAGCCGCCTCGCCCGCCTCGTCGGGGACCGGATGGCCGGCCTCCACGACGCGGATCCGCTCGCAGGCGGCGCCATGTCCATAACGCGTCACCACCACGCCCGACAGCGGACAATCGGCCGGCCAATGCGCTTCCACCGCGCGCGCCATGCTGGCGGCGGCTTTTCCGGCACCCACAACCAGCGTGCGACCGAAGCGCCGCAGTTGCTGCGCATCAGGCAGCTGCGCAGGCAGCACCTTTGCCGGGTCGGCGGCCGCGACCGCTGCGGCAAAGCTTGCCGCAAGCAGCCCTGAAGGATCGGCCGCGCTCAATCCGCGTAGATGCCGGCCTGTTTGATCAGCGGCGCCCACTTGGTGATCTCGGCGGCCAGGTGCGCGCGAAGCGCATCGGGCGCTGCCTTGGCCTCGGGAACAGGCTCTGTTCCGAGCTCGGCGAATCGCTTGACGATGGCCGGGTCCTTGAGCGCCTGCCTGAGCGCTGCAACCAACCGGTCAACCACTGGCTTGGGCGTGCCCTTGGGCGCATAGAGGCCGTGCCAGACCGAGACGTCGAAGTCCTTGAGGCCGCTCTCGGCGAGCGTGGGCAGCTCGGGAAGGATGGAGAGCCGCGTAGGCGAGGTGACCGCGAGCGCGCGCACTTTGCCCGCCTTGATCTGTGGCACGGTGTTGGTGGTCTGGTCACACAGCATGTCAACCTGACCGCCCAGCAGATCAGCAAGGGCAGGCGCCGTGCCCTTGTAGGGCACGGTGGTGAGGTCGGTGGCGATCGCGCTCATGAACAGCAGACCGCAAAGATGCGAAGCCGACCCGATCCCCGCGTTCGCGAGGCTCACCTTGGCCGCGTTCTGCTTCAGGTAGGGCATCAGCTCCTTCACGTCTTTCACAGGCAGCGCGGTTTTTACGAGAAGGGTCATCGCAACTTCGTTGATGAGCCCCACGTACTCGAAATCCTTGAGCGGGTCGAACGCGAGCTTGCGGTAGAGCGCGGGCGCAGTCGCCATGCCGATGTGATGCACCAGCAAGGTGTAGCCATCGGGCGCTGCGCGCGCGACCTTGGCAACGCCAATGGTGCCGCCTGCGCCGGCTGCGTTGTCGACCACGAGGTTGGCGCCTGGAATCGAGCGGCCCATGGCATCGGCCATGCTGCGGGCCACGATATCGGTGGGACCCCCCGCCGCAAACGGCACGACGATGGTGACCGGGCGCGTGGGGTACTGCTGGGCCTGAACGCCGCCGCTAGCCAGGGCCAGCGTTGCGACAGCACCCAGCGACATGAAAAATTGACGAACCATGTATAGCTCCTTGATCGGGATCAGCCCGAGTATGCCAAAGCCTTGCGCGCAGACAAGCGTCGTACGCGAACGGGCGCCGGAAGGTCTTGCGCCCGATCAAGCCCCGCGAAGCCGCCCCGGCATTGAAAGCGGCCCCCGGGTTCAGCTCCGCAGGGCCGCCTCGATGGCGCGGCCCACGTCCACGGTGCCGGCGGTGCCGCCCATGTCAGGGGTACGAGGTCCGCCCGCAGTGACGGTTTCGATGGCACGCACGATTGCGTCATGGGCCGCCGGATAGCCCAGGTGATCGAGCATCATCGCGCCGCACCAGATCTGGCCGATCGGATTGGCGACGCCGCGGCCGGCGATATCAGGCGCCGACCCATGAACCGGCTCGAACAGCGACGGGAACTTCCGCTCCGGGTTGATGTTGCCCGATGGCGCGATGGCGATGGTGCCGGTGCAGGCGGGCCCCAGATCGGACAGGATGTCGCCGAACAGATTGCTCGCAACAACCACGTCGAACCAGTGGGGATTGCGGACGAAGTGCGCGGTGAGAATATCGATGTGGAATTTGTCGAGCGCGACGTCCGGGTAAGCGGCGCTCATTTCCGCTACCCGCTCATCCCAGTAGGGCATGGAGATGAAGATGCCGTTCGATTTGGTCGCCGACGTGAGCTTGCGACGCGGCCGGCGGCGGGCCAGTTCGAATGCATAGCGCAGTACCCGGTCGACGCCAGTGCGGGTAAACACCGACTCCTGAAGCACGAATTCGCGCTCGGTGCCGGCGAACATCTTGCCGCCCACAGATGAGTATTCGCCCTCGGTGTTTTCGCGGACCACGTAAAAATCGATCTCGCCGGGCTTCCGGTCGGCGAGCGGGCACGGCACACCGCGCATCAGGCGGACCGGCCTCAGATTGATGTACTGATCGAATTCACGCCGCATCAGGAGGAGCGACCCCCAGAGGGAAATATGGTCGGGCACGGTTGCCGGCCAGCCCACCGCGCCGTAGAAGATCGCGTCATGCCCGCCGATTTTTTCCTTCCAGTCGGCCGGCATCATCTGGCCGTGCTTGGCGTAGTAGTCGCAACTGGCGAAATCGAAGTGATCGAATCGCAGGTCGATGCCAAATTGCCGGGCTGCGGCGTCAAGGACGCGCAAGCCCTCTGGAACAACTTCCTTGCCGATCCCGTCGCCGGGGAGCACTGCGATGCGGTGGGTAGTCATCTTGGGATTCCATGAGCCGGTTCTGAAAGTCCGCCATCGTACCCGCCCGCGCGAGCAGGCGCCCGCTGCCGGGCCCACTTTTTCCCCTGCTCTGGGCAGGGCCGCCGAAGCCCCGTAAACTCTGCTCCCGGCGCATATCCGACTGCCATCAAGGAGACTTTTCATGTTTCGAACTCTGGCGAAAACCATCGCCCTAGCGGCCGCGCTTGCGGCGCCCGCCGTGGCGCTGGCAGGCCCCACCGTCGATGCAATCAAACAGCGCGGCGCCCTTCGCTGCGGCGTCAATACCGGACTCCTGGGCTTTTCCGCGCCCGACAGCGCAGGCCGCTGGAACGGCATCGATGCCGACTTCTGCCGTGCGGTTGCCACCGCCATCCTGGGCGACCCCACCAAGGTTCAATACGTACCCACCAACGCGCAGACCCGCTTCACGGCGCTCCAGTCGGGGGAAATCGACCTGCTGTCGCGCAACACCACCTGGACCTCCTCGCGCGACTCCACCCTGGGATCGGTCTTTGCCGGCACGCTGTTC
>RFXC01000076.1 GCA_009921765.1 Betaproteobacteria bacterium
CGCGTTGACGGTCGAGGCGCCAGAGATTGTAGTTGAGCCTTGCGCGCGAGGTTTAAGGAAGCGCCCAAAGCCACATCATTCGGCGCCGAAGAAGGTGGTGAGGCTTCGTGCCATTGCTGCCGAGGCGCTTCCGCCCATCGCCTCCGGTTATGGTTCAATGACAATTAATCACTGGACGACATGAGCATGGGTTCTGATAATTCGGACACCTGAAAGGATTGGTTCCATGCAACTGTCGGACATTGCCAAGGTGATTCGCAGCAAGAACGCCGGGCCGCGTTGCACGACGCTGGACATCATGTTCGCCAGCGAGGCGGACTATCAGCGTGTCGTCAACGCCGGAAAGATCACTGAAGCTCTGGTGGCAAAGCTCTACAACCACCCGATCGACAATGTGAAGATCATCCACTACCCCGTGGCCATGGCCATCAAGGTCGTGATCCCCCGCAAGGTCACCGCCGGCGACCCTGGCGATCGGGACGTCTATGGTGCCCAGCAGCACGCGCGGCTGTTCGGGATCGAGATATGAGCGCCACAGGGCTGTTGATTCAGGAGTTCGCCCACCGCAAGGCTTACCGTCCCCTGCGATTCCTGGGCGCGTCTGGGCAACTTGGCTATGGCATCCCGACGCCAGCGTTCGAGGCGGGCCTCGCACGCAAGCCCGACCTGATCGGCTGCGACATGGGGTCGATCGATATCGGTCCCTATTATCTGGGCAGCGGTCAGCTGGCCACTTCCAGGCAATCAACCAAGCGTGATCTGAAAAAAGTGCTGCTTGGAGCGCGACGCCTGAATATTCCCCTGGTCATCGGCTCGGCCGGATCAGCGGGCGCGAGGCCACACCTGGAGACGACCCTGGATCTCATCCGCGAAATCGCCCAGGAAAACCAGCTGCGCTTCCGCCTGGCTTACATCCCGGGCGATGTACCCAAGGAAGTCCTGCAGCGGGCGATCGATCAGAAACGTGTGGTCGGTATCGATGGCATGCCAGCGCTGACCACCGAGGAACTGATGCTCACGACCAACCTGGTCGGCCAGATGGGCATGACCGAATTTCAGGAAGCCTACGCCCTCGATATCGACGTGCTGATCGCTGGCCGAGCCTGCGACACCGCCATCTTCTCCGCGCTGGCCGTCATGCTGGGCTTCCCCACGGGCCTGTCGGTTCACATGGCCAAAATCATTGAATGCGCCTCGCTTTGCTGCACGCCCGGAGGCCGCGACTCGATCCTCGCCGAGCTGCATGCCGACCACTTCATCCTCGAAAGCATGGCGCCGCAGCGCAAGGCACTGCCAATCTCGGTGGCAGCCCACAGCCTGTACGAGCAAAACGATCCCTACACGATCATCGAGCCTGAAGGGCGGGCCGAATTGCATGACGCCATCTACGAGCAGGTGGGCGAGCGAACTACGAGGATCAGTGGTGCGAGATGGGTGCCAGCTGCGAAACACACCCTCAAGATGGAAGGGGCAAGAAAAGTCGGGGACCGTGCCATCCTGCTGTGCGGTGCCGCTGATCCGCGCTTCATCGAGCAGCACCAGTCAATCCTGGAGGATGTGAAGGAAATCGTCCGCGAGCTCGTGTGCGAGGACAGCCCCGAGGACTACACCCTGCACTGGCATGTGTATGGTGTGGACGGGGTTACCGATCGTGCGGCGCACTCCCCGCTGCCGGCAGAGGTCTGCCTGCTGATCGAATGCATCGCGCCCACGCCGGATCGGGCGACCGAAGTCGTCAAGACCATGAAGCAGTACCTGCTGCACTACGGCTACACCGGCAGGCTGTCCACTGGCGGCAACGTGGCATTCCCATTCACCCCGCCGGAAATCAGCGTGGGTGAGGCCTACAAGTTCAACGTCTATCACATCATGGAGACCGTGGTGGGCGAGCGGCTCTTCACGCCGCAGGTGATCGAATTCTGAGTGAAGAATCCAACTCAAACAGGATGGCAACCATGCAGACAAGACTGACCCCGAGCATCGCCGCGTTCGCGCTTGCGCTTGCAGCCACCGCGGGTGCGAGCGCCCAACAGCCCTACCCGAACAAGCCGGTCAAGGTTATCGTCCCGTATGTCGCGGGTGGCGCGGCCGACATCACTGCGCGGACCATCAGCCAGAAATTGGCTGACAACCTGGGCCAACCCTTTGTTGTGGAGAACCGCCCCGGCGCCAACGGCGGGGTGGGCGCAGAACTCGTGGCCAAGGCGCCAGCCGATGGATACACATTATTGATCGCCGCGAGTGGCCCCATCGTCATCAACCCGGTGCTCTATCGCAAGATTGCCTATGACCCGCTGACCGATTTCGCGCCAATCAGTCAGATCACCCGTTTCCAGTACGCCATTGTTGTCAGGGAGGCCTCCCCCATCCGCAGCCTGCAGGATCTGATCGACGCCGCGAAGGCGAATCCCGGCACGTTGAGCTACGGTTCAACCGGGGTCGGCGGTGGCGGTCATCTGGCTGGCGTCCTGTTCGAGCAACTCAGCGGCACCAAGTTGATTCACGTTCCTTACAAAGGCGGCGCGGCGGTCTGGTCTGACCTCCTGGGCGGGCAGTTGTCCTTTACCTTCGAAGCGCTGGTGACCGCAGCCCCCATGATGAAGTCGGGGAAGCTGCGCGCCTTTGCCTCCACCGGAGGCCAGAGGTCATCCACGCTGCCGCAGTTGCCAACGCTGGCTGAAATGGGCTTCAAGGGCTATGACATCACCCAGTTCCAGGGCATGCTGGCGCCCGCCAAGACCGACCCGGCGATTGTCGACAAGCTCTACCGAGAGCTCCAGAAAATCGGCAAGGCCCCTGATGTCGTGAAAAGGCTCGGTGAAGACGGTGGCAATGAATTGATCATGAACTCACCCACCGAGTTCGCCAACCTGATCAGGTCGGAGTTGCTGATGTACGGCAAGCTGATCAAGGACGCCGGCATCACCACAGACTGACTCCCACGATCGAAGCAGATACCGCAATGACACCACGCTGGACTCAACGCCCCCCGGGATCCAACTGGGGAGACTTCGGCCCCGACGACCAACGCGGCCGCATGAACCTCCTGACCCCCGCACGCCGCAGGGAAGCCATGAAGGAGGTCATCACAGGCGATGTGTTCTGCCTGAGCTTGCCGCTCGATCGTCCGGGTGGTCAGATTCTGAACGACCATCGGTGCGCACCCGCGTTCAAGCCGGTCATGCGCGGTGGAAACCGGGTGTTCAACTTTCCGCACAATCAGATCGACCCGCGCTTCACCGATGTCAGCTCGGACGAGGCGGTCCTTCTTTACAGCCAGTACTCCACACAGTGGGACGCTCTCGCGCACAAAGGGTCGCTGTTCGATGTGGACGGCAGCGGGGAGCGCAAGCGCGTCTGCTACAACGGCTGGCAAATCGTCGACGCCAACAACCAGGGCGTTCAGGGCGAGCTCGGCGCGCGCGCTCTCTCGATCTCCAACATGGCCGAGACCTGCGTACAGGGGCGCGGCGTCATGGTCGACCTGCATCGACACCTTGGCGAGGCGCGCACGCACGTGAACCTCGAGATGCTGTTGAAGATCATGGAAGCCGATCGCTTGAGCGTGAGCGAAGGCGACATCCTGTGCCTGCATACCGGGCTGGGCCAGCTGATCGTCAACAGTCCGCCCGAGGGTCCGGATCCCTCGGTCAGGCTGGCGTGCGCCGTGCTGGACGGCTCCGACCAGGCCCTGCTGAACTGGATCACCGAATCCGGCGTTGCAGCCATCGCCGCTGACAATCTCGCCGTCGAGTCATCCTCCACGCTGGGCGTGCGCAAGAACATCGGCCTGCTGGGCGCCGTGCTGCCGCTGCACGAGCACTGCCTGTTCAAGCTGGGCGTCCATCTCGGCGAGCTCTGGTACCTGACGGAACTGGCCAACTGGCTTCACACACACCAGCGTAGCCGCTTCCTGCTCACCGCCCCGCCGCTGCGCCTGCCCGGCGCCGTCGGCTCCGCGGTTACACCGGTAGCCACGGTATAACCAGGCCCAGGTATCTCGCCGTCAAGGCAGGCGGATCCCTGGCAGCTGCGATAGCGCCCGCCGCAATATCGCGATGCGCGGATGATCGGACGCTGCGGTCCTGTACACCAGGCCGAGGGTGGCGCAGGGCGGTGGCGATGCCATGCGGATCCGGCGAATGCGACCTTCACGCTCGGCCTCACGCGCAGTCGAGATCGGGGTGGCGCTCAAGCCCACGCCTTCAGCCACCATGCGGGCACTCGTGACCGGACTGTCGGTTTCGCACACCGGCGCCGGGGGTTGCAAGCCGTGGCGCCTGAAGGTGTCCTCGATGAACCCCCGCGCAAGCGAGGGCATGCGCATAAGGACCCACGGTTCATCAACCAGCGCGCCCCATTCGACACTGCGCGCACGCGCGAGCCGGTGTCCTGATGGCGCGATGACGACATAGTCCTCCTCGCCAATCGCCTCGAAGCGCACACCATGCCCCGCTGCCTCGGACATCGAATCCGGGTTGTAGACCGTGACCAGCGCATCCAGGTCGCCATCAAGCAACGAGTCGAAGAGCTTCGGCACATTGGCCTCATACAGGCCCACTGTAATTGGCGGGCGCGCCTTGGCGAGCCGCGCCACCACGACGGGCAGCAGGCCAACCGCGAGGAATGCCGGTGCGCCCAGGCGCAGCACTGCGGCAATCCGTCCCTCAGGTCCGGCCGCCTCGGCCTCGGTGTGGAAATGGCGCAGTTCCTTGAGCAACAGCGCGGCGCCGCGCATGACGATCGCACCCTGCGGCGTCGTTTGCAGTCCGCGCGTGCTGCGCTTGAAAATCGCAAACCCCAGCAGGCTTTCAACCTCCTTGAGGGCTTTCGAAAGGGCCGGCTGCGTCAGGTTGAGTTTGGCGGCCGCCTTGCTGAGGCTGCCGGCACGCTCGACCTCCGCCACCATCTGCAGATGACGAAAGCGCAGACGCGCCAGAAGCAGTTCTTCGCCCGATCTCATGGCATATCTTTTGGTAATGACTCAATGAGAATTTATCACTGGACGACATGAATAGGCGTTCTGATAATTCCCTTTTCTTACCGACCCGAGCGTGCCCCATGCAAAAGCGTCCCACCACCCGTCTGCGCGAACTGCTTGCCGCCAAAACCTTCCTGCACATGCCGTCTGTCTACGACGCCCTCACCGGCCGCCTGGTGCAATCGCTTGGCTACGAATCGGTTTACGTGGGCGGCTACGTGACCGGTGGCGCGCTCGCCGTCACCGAACCGCTGCTGACCATGACCGAGCAGGTGCGCCTGGCAGGCGATATCGCGCAAAGCATCAACATCCCGGTGCTCGCCGACGCGGGCGCCGGCTTCGGTGAGCCACTTCACACCATGCGCACGGTTCGCGAGTTCATTCGCAACGGGGTCGCCGGTATCCATATCGAAGACCAGCTTTATCCGAAGCGCGCGCATTATCACAAGTATGTGGTGCACGGCATTCCGGTCGATGAGTTCGTCGAAAAGATCGAGTACTCAGTCCGCCAGCGCAACGAATCGGACCCAGATTTCGTGATCATCGCCCGCACCGATACCTGCCGCGCGCTGGGCCTTGAAGAAGCAAGCATGCGCTTGAACCGCGCTGCCGACGTCGGCGCCGACATGGGTCTCTTGTTCCCGCGCAATCCCGCAGAGGCCGAACAAGCACCGCGCAAGTGCCGCCTGCCACTGGTTTACGTGCAAAGCCGCGGCAACCGAGACGGCCGCCCCATCTTCACCCGCAAGGAACTTCTCGATATGGGTTATGTGGCCTGCATCGAGGCACAGGTCGTGCTGTGCAGCGCATTGCACCACCACAAGAAAATTCTGCGGGAGCTGCGCGACACCGGCGCAGTCACCGGCATGACCAACCAGGAGTGGGTCGACGCACGCCAGGAAGTCGAGAATCTCATCGACCTGACCACGCACTACGAGATCGAACAGGCGACCGTGGAAGCGCGTCAGCAGCAAAAATGAGCGCACGCCCGCCAGACATTCCGCCACCGGTCTTCCCCACGCGCAAGCCGCGGGTGCGGTTTCCCGCCGGTGCGACCGACTGCCACGCGCATGTTTTCGGCCCCCAGGAGCGCTATCCCCTGCTGCCTGCCACCCACTTCGTCCCGCATGTGACCGACTGGCCGGAGTATCGCGAGATGCTCGCAAGCATTGGCTGCGAGCGTGCGGTTCTGGTGCAACCCAGCGTCTATGGCACCAACAACGGCGCCATCGAAGCGGCCCTTGCGCAAAGCGGCATGGAAATGCGTGCGGTCGCGGTGGTGTCGCCAGACATCACCGACAGCGAACTCGAGCGCCTGCATGGCTTGGGGTTCCGGGGTATCCGCATCAATACCGCATCCTGGACTCAGGGCCTCAAGCTGACAGACGCGCGCAAGCTCGCCGAACGCATCCGGCATCTGGGCTGGCACCTGCAGTTCTACGCAAACTTCCGCGAGCAGCCTGAGGTTGAAGCGATTCTCGCCGCCCTGCCGGTGCCGATCGTGATCGACCACTTCGGGCGTATTCGCACCTCTGAGGGAACTGCAGCCCCCGCGTTCCAGGCGGTCCTGCGCCTGCTGCGCCGTGACAACTGCCACGCCAAACTGATCGGGCCCTACTTCATCTCCGATCAGTTCCCGCACTATCAAGACATCACGCCCTTCGCTCGCGCCATGGTCGAGGTCGCGCCTGACCGCGTGGTCTGGGGCACCGACTGGCCGCATGCGAGCGCCCGCGAAAAGATGCAGGACGACGGCGACCTCGCGGACATGCTTGCCGAATGGGTGCCCGACGAAAAGATGCGCCACAAGGTGCTGGTCGCCAATCCAGCTCGGCTGTACGGGTTTCCGGACGCGTGATGCAAGGCCGCCCGCGTGAGGCATGAAGACGCGAGGCTTTCCCGGCACGTTGGCGCCGAGAGGCTACCGCGGCCAGTGATCGCAAATAATTGATCGCCCTCCGTCAAGCCGCCTCAAGCGTCAGGCCCGCCAGGTCGATCGCGGGCTTGTGCCCCCCGATGATGTCGGCGACCACTCTTGCCGAGCCCATCGACATTGTCCAACCAATATGCCCCTGTCCTGAGTTGATATAGAGGTTCCGCTTCGGAGAGACGCCGAGTATGGGAGTGCCCTTGGGGGTCATGGGCCGAAGGCCTGCCCATCGGCTGGCCTTCTCGTAGGCCGCACCGTCAGGGAACAGACGTTGAATCGTCGACAGCATGTGGCTGAAATCGCGCTCGCTGTGCGAGCGATCGAAACCGGAGAAATCAGCCATTGCGGTGACCCGCAACCGATGACCGAGTCGGGACCATGCGATCAGGTACTTTTCGTCAACGCCAGGAAGCGTTGGTGCGCCTGCGTGTCCCTCAATGGGCACCGTGAGCGCGTATCCCTTGACAGGATAGATTGGCATGTCGATACCGATTGGCCGGCTGAGCAGCGGGGTGTAGCTGCCAAGTGCGAGCACATAGGCATCGGCCGCGAGCGGCCCCTTGTCGGTGATCACGCCGGTAACACGGTCGCCATCGGCTTCGATCCGGCGTATTTCGGTGGACCAATGAAACCGTACGCCAAGCTTGTTGGCGCAGAACTCGGCGAGTTGATTGGTGAAGGCATGACAGTCGCCGGATTCATCGATCGGGCAATAAATGGCGCCGGCGATGTTGTCGCGGTCGGGAGCGAGCGCCGGCTCGATCTCGACCGCCTCGTCGGTACTGACAGCTCTCAGCGTCACGCCGTTGTCGGTGAGCACACCCGTCGCGCCGACGCCGCGCTGATAGTGGTCATGATCGCGATAGATGTAGATCGCGCCTTTCATGGTGCGGTCATAGGCGATCGGCACGGATCGCTCGAGCTCCGCAAAACGCTCGAGCGAATACAGGCAGAGCCTGACCTTGTGCGCCGTATTGATGGCCGCGCGCTCGGCGCTGCACTCTTTCAGGAAGCGCCAGCACCAGGCCCACATGCGCAGATCCGGACGCAGCCGCAGCCGCAGGGCTACGTCGTCTCGGAACAGCGACTGCCAGAGGATCTTGGGCGCCCGAGGCGAGGCCCACGTATACGCATGCCCTGGCGAGGCCATGCCAGCATTGGAGAAGCTTGTCTCCATGGCGGCCTTGTCCTGCCGGTCGATAACGACCACCTCATGGCCGTCGCGAGCGAGTTCGTAGGCCGTGGTGACGCCGATCACGCCTGCGCCAAGGACGACGATTCTCATGGTTTCACCTCACCCAAGACCGTTGCGCTTCGAAACGCTCACCTGCCCCGAATTGTCAAACAGAGCGAGTGATGCCGCCATCCACCCGAATATTCTGCCCGGTGATGTAGCCCGCTCCATCAGAGAGCAGAAAAGCGATACTGGCAGCCACTTCCTCAGTCCGTCCATAGCGTTTCATGGGAACGCTCTCGCGCCGGGCCTCGGTGGCGGGGAGACTGTCGATCCAGCCTGGCAGGACATTGTTGACGCGGATGTTTTTCGCGGCATAGGTGTCAGCAAGAATCTTGGTAAAGCTAGCAAGCCCCGCCCGAAACACGGCAGAGGTGGGAAACATCTCTGAGGGCTCATAGGCCCAGGCCGTGCTGATATTTACGATCGCGCCGCCGCCCTGCTCGGCCATGATGGGCGCAACCAGGCGAATCGGCCTTACCGCGCTCAGGAAGTAAACCTCGAGCCCGGTGTGCCAGTCGGCATCGGTGATGTCGAGCAGGGGCGCGCGCGGGCCGTGCCCGGCAGAGTTGACCAGCGCATCGATGCGCCCCCAGCGTTGCATGGCAAGGTCGACCAGCTTCCGGACATCGTCAATCGATTGGTTGGATCCCGTGGTTCCGACGCCGCCCAGCGACCGCGCGAGCGCTTCCCCCTTGCCGGACGACGACATGATGGCAATGTGGTACCCATCGTCAGCGAGTCGTCGGGCGGTCGCGGCACCCATGCCGGATCCGGCGGCGGTGATCAGGGCAACTTTTTGTGCAGGCATCGTCTAGAGCTAGCTGACCGCCTGGCCTCGCTGAGCGTCACTCGAGAAGCTCCGCGCATTAGGTATTGGTCACCGCAGTCGATCGATCTCGAAGGCGGCCAGCGTGACGGTGTGTACGGGCCTGTGGTCATTGCGGCTATCGTTGCTGCCCATGGTGAAGGGTCCGGTTCATCGAGGAAGGGCGGTATCCTCTGTCGGACAGGCCAAGTGGCGATCGGGAGACGTGATGAGATTCTTGACCACCCTACTATCAATTGCTCTGACGTGCTTTGTCGGAGAGGTTGCTGCGCAACCAGCAGCCTGGCCCACCAAACCCCTTCGGCTGGTGCTCGGTTATCCAGCGGGCGGTGGCGCTGACAGCGTTGTCAGAGTGTTTACCGCGGGAATGGAGAAGGCACTGGGGCAGCCTATTGTCATTGACTATCGCCCAGGCGCTGGAGCAACGCTAGCGGCTGAGAACGCGGCCCGATCGCCCGCCGATGGATACACCATGCACTACGTTGATTCGGCGCCGCTCACGATCACACCGCATCTGCGCCGACTCCCTTACGACCCGCTTGCGAGCTTTGCAGCGGTCAGC
Organism: Betaproteobacteria bacterium; assembly: GCA_009921765.1. The sequence goes on from RFXC01000076.1 coordinate 9,537, forward strand.
CTCGTGGTGAGGGGAGGATATGTGCTGGTCGGGCATCCATCGGTTGGTGTCGACTCGTTACGCACCCTGGTGGAGCTGGCAAAAGCAAAGCCCGGCACGATCAGTTATGGTTCAGCCGGTATCGGCGGTTCCGGTCATCTTTCAGGCGAGTTGATGGCCGCGGTGACCGGTGCGCGGATGGTGCATGTTCCCTACAAAGGCGGCGCACAGGCGATGGCGGACTTGATTGGGGGGCAGGTACAACTGCTGTTCGCATCTGCGCCAACTGCGGTTCCTCAAATTCAGTCTGGGAAAATACGCGCCTTCGCTGTGACCGTCCCGAAGCGGATTGCTGCCTTGCCTGACGTTCCAACCTTTGCGGAGCAGGGATACCCCGACTACGAGGCATCGGTCTGGTTTGCCATGGTGATGCCCATCGGGACGCCGCCGGACATCGTTACCCGGGTACGCGAAGCACTGGTCTCGGCCCTGGCCGCCCCAAGCGTTGCCGATGCGATTCGAAAGCAGGGCTATGAGGCGGAGACGAGCACACCCGAAGCGCTCAACGCGCTCATTCATTCCGAGTATCAGAAATGGGGGCGTGTGATTCGTGAGGCGAACATCCGCCAGGATTGACCGTTTACTGCGCCTCGAGCCCCACCCTGCTGATCTTCTGCTGCCACTTGATCCGATCTTGCTTCAGATACGCGTCGAACTCCGCGGGCGTTGACGGGAACATCCGCGACGAGCAGCAGCTATCCATGTTTTGAATGATGTTTGGATTTTTCAGGACGCGCTGAAGCGCAGCGCTCAGCTTGCTGACAACAGGCTCTGGCGTTCCCGCTGGGGCCAACATGCCAACGTACGTGCTTGCGTCAAATCCTGGCATCCCGACCTCGGCGCCGGTAGGAATGTTGGCGAGTTGCGGAATTCTCTGAGGGGCGCTCACCATGAGCGCCTTCACGCGCCCGTTACGGATATGCGCGAGCGCGGTGGTCACGTCCTGCACCACGAAGCTCAGTTGTCCACCAATCAGGTCGGCCACCGCTTGCGGACTGCTTTTGTAGGCGACACCCGCAGCCGACACACCGATATCTTTGAGGAAAGTCGTTCCGGCGATCTGGCTGATGGTTGCACCCCAGCCATAACTCGCCTTGGTTGAATTTGCTTTCAACCAACTCACGAGTTCAGCCACGTTGGACACGGGGAGGTTCAAGGGGGTTGTCATCACATAGTAGGCTTCGATGATGCCGCCAATGGGAATGAAATCGTTCACGGGGTCGTAAGGGAGCTTCTTGAAGAGAAACTGATTTGTCGTGTGCGTCGTGGACGAGGTGATGAAGAGCGTATAGCCATCGGGTGCGGCGCGGGCGACTGTTTCAGCGGCGATGAACCCATTCGCGCCCGCACGGTTTTCAACAACGAAAGCCTGTCCCAATTCGTTTCTGAGCTCCTCGGAGACAGCCCGGGCCACAATATCGGTGGCGCTGCCTGGACCAAAGGGAATGACCACCCGGACCGGTTTGTTCGGCCAGACGTCCTGCGCCGACGCGCAGGGCCACGGAGCGGACAACGCAGCAACGAATGTCGATACGACCAGGAGAGCGTTGCGAAGCAATGAGCGATAGGGTGTAGTCATCTGCACTCCTTGACGGTTAAGGCTCGGTCGAGCCACAAAACAGCGCGGTCAGATTTTTACTCAACCGGTTGCGCGCGCAACACCGGCGGAAACCAGTTGGCCGATGAAATCGTCGTTGAATCCGAGTTCTTTCAAAACCTCATGGGTATGCTCGCCTCGGAGCGGCGGATGGCGATCAAGCCCGGCCCGAGCGCCATTAATCCGAAGCGGCTGTGAAACGGTCTTCAGTGTCCCGAACGCTGGATGCTTGTACTCGAACACCATGCCGGATGCCTGCGTGTGGGGATGATTCGCGAGTTCTCCAAGGCGATGGAGCGGCGCGCACGGGATCCCGGCGGCGTCCAGCTTGGTGATCCAGTCTGCCCGGGTATATCGCCCCATCGCTGCGCGAACCAGAGCAATACAATCGTGGCGGTTTTTGACGCGGGCAACGTTTGTCTCAAAGCGAGCATCTGCGGCGAACGCCTCCAGCCCGGCGAGCTTGCAAAACGCGACCCACATTGGGTCGTTGGCCACGCCAAGAACGATCGGCAGGTCGGCGGTGTCGAATGCTTCGTAGGGGCAAAGCGACTCATGTCCCACGCCGTAACGCTCGGGTTCGGTACCGCGCTCCCAGTAGTTTTGCAACATATGCCCGAGCAACGCCGTTGCGGTGTCGAAAAGCGAGACCTCGATAGCGGCCCCGGCGCCGGTTTGCGCGCGTGCGTGCAGGGCTGCCAGGATTCCAGTGAGCGCGTGCATGCCGGTCGCCTGATCGATCGGAGAAAAAGGTGAGCGCACGGGCCCGCCTGCCGTCTCGCCGGTGATCGACATCATCCCGGCAAACGCTTGCAGGATGATGTCGTAGCCTTTGCCGTCCTTCAATGGGCCGACCGTTCCGAAACCTGAAATGCTGCAATGTACAACCCGAGGCGCCACGGCTCGAACGGCGTTCGCATCAACGCCGAGCCGCGCGGCCACCCCTGGACCAAAACTCTCGATGACCACGTCGGCGCGTTGAATCAGCCGCCGAACGACCTCCCGTGCATCGGGCGATTTAAGGTTCAGGGCCATACCACGCTTGTTTCGGTTCCACGCCAGGTAGGGGGCGCCTGCAGCCTGCCGTCCATCAGCGCTGTATCGAAGCGGAGGCCATACCCTCATGTCGTCACCGTGATCGACAGACTCCACCTTGATGACGTCGGCCCCCAGATCACCGAGATACTGCGCGCACATCGGCCCCGCCAGAACCCGGGACATGTCGAGAACTCGAACGCCATGAAGAAGCGGATGCGTCACGTCAACTGTCCTTTTGGTGCTCTGAGGCCACCCTGATCACGCGCTTACCGATGTTCTCGCCTCGGTAGAGCCCTTCGATGGACGCGGGGGCTGCTTCAAGGCCGTCGAGCACATCTTCCAGCACCTTGATGCGCCCTTCACGAACCCAGTTCGCCAGAACGGAATAGGCTTCACCCCAGCGATGCTGGAAGTCGGGGGCGATAAAGCCTTCAATCCGCGCCCGGGTAACAAGCAGCTGGCGTTCCATGCGCGGGCCCAGCGGCGGCGGGCTCCAGTCGGTGTAGGCAACGGTGCCGCAGATCACCACGCGCGCACGCACGTTGAGCCTGGCGATGACAGCGTCGGTAATCGGTCCAGACGTGTTGTCGAAATAGACATCAACACCATTCGGGCACGCCTGCTCCAGCTGCGCGACGAAATCCGGCGAGCGATAGTCGAGACTTGCATCGAAGCCAAACAGGTCAGCAGCGAGCTTGGCCTTTTCAGGCCCGCCCGAAATCGCAACCGTTCGACAGCCGGCAATCTTTGCCAGTTGCCCAACGCATGAACCCACCGATCCGGCGCCAGACGATACGACCACCGTCTGACCTGGTTTGGGCTGCGCCACTTCAAACAGACCAAAATACGCGGTAACGCCGTTCAGCCCCAGCACGCCCAACGCAAAAGACAGAGGCAGGCCGCCGATGATGCCGGGGTCGAGACGCCGATCAATCACTGACGCATCGATCACGGCCCACTGCTGCCATCCGAACAGGCCGGTGACCAGATCGCCCTCGCGCCAACGCGGGTGGCGCGACGCGGTAATTCGACCCACCGCAAACGACTTCATCACCCCGCCGATCGGCACAGGCTCGGCATAGTTGGCGGCCGCATTGACCCACCCACGCATGGCGGGATCGACCGATACGAACAGGATCTGTACGACAACCTGCCCTGGACCAGGCTCGGCGATGGGCACGCTTGCCAGCTCGAAATGATCGGCGGTGGGGACACCTACCGGCCGGGCTTTCAATCGGACCTGCAGGTTCGAGAGGCTGTCTGACATGGGGCTCTCCGGCTGAGGAGTAACGGCTTTATCGACTGGAGTTCTCTTGGCGCCAACCGGGTTGCGACTGCCGGCGGCGATACTCGGCGACCACCTGACGTGCGCGCGGCAACATGGCGTAATCAATCATTGCGCCCTGATAGCGAACCGCTCCCAGGCCTTGTGCTTCCGCCTCTGAAAAAGCCTGGAGCAGTCCTTCGAAATATTGGTACTCCTCTGCTGTGGGGGAGTAGACGGCATTGGCGATGGCAACATGTGACGGGTGCATGACCGGGCTACCCGTATAGCCAAAATTTCGAGCGCGAAGCAGGAGCGACTCGACAGCGCGGAGATCATCCAGCGGAACACCGAATACGCCCGCAATCGGAAATGCGGCGCCACCCGCGCGGCTATCAAGCACCAGCTTCGAGTTCATGTAGTACTGCTCGACGCCTCCGAGCGTTGCGCGAAATCCGAATGCTTCGGCGACATCGGCACTGACCGGTCCCGAAACGGTTCCGACGATTCCCCTGACTCTCGAACTTGCCCGCGCGAGCAGTTCAGCGCGCTGCAACCCCTCTGCGGTTTCAGGCAGCGGCATGATCGAAATCGCACCATGCGGCATACCGCGTCGTCCTTCGTGGTAGGACAGCAGATCGTGCAGCCCGGCGACTTCAGCGGGAGCGCTTGCCTTGGGAAGAAATACGCCAGCAAGCCCAGGATGGACGATTGCGGCAATCTCGTCGGCGCTTTGCTGACCCCAGCTGTGGATGCGGACGAAAGGCGCGACACCGTGATCGGCCAGTTCCTGGATTTCCTGCGCCAGATGCTGGCGAGCGATGCCTTGCTGGTCCTCGGGCACCGAATCCTCAAGGTCAAGGACCACCGCGTCGGGATGGCTTCGGATCGCCTTCGAAACCCAGGTGTTGCGATGGGCAGGAACGAACAGAAACGATCGGAGGGGCCAGATTGATTGCATGGCGGACGCTCAGTAAGACTTTGGAAGCCCGAGCGCCCGCTCTGCGATATGGCAGAGCACGAGCTCCTGGCTGACCGGCGCAAACAGAGGCAGCACAGATTCCCGGAAATAGCGCTCGACGTGGAATTCCTTTGCATACCCGAAACCACCGTGCGTGCGGACTGCACGGGTGGCCGAACTGAAGAACACTTCCGCAGCGAGGTACTTCGCGGCGTTACATTCGAGGCCGCAGCTTTCGCCACGATCGTACAGGGCTGCCGCCTTGAACAGCATCAGTTCGGCCGCTGAGATCTGGATCCAGATTTCAGCCAGCGGATGCTGAATTGACTGGTTCTGCCCAATGGGCCGATCAAACACCACCCGCTCCTTTGCATAGCGGGACGCTTTGTCGAGACAATAGCGTGCTGCTCCAAGGAAACCCGCCGCCACCAGAATGCGCTCGACGTTGAGTCCGTGCAGGAGGTAGGAGAACCCTTTGCCTTCCTCGCCAATCCGGTCTTCAACCGGGACGCGCAGCGACTCGATGAACAGCTCGTTTGAATCGGCTGCGGCACGACCCAGTTTCTCGATTCGTCGAACATCAATACAAGAGCGATCGAGGTCGGTGTAAAAGAGCGTCATGCCGTCGGTGGGGCGCGCACAGGACTCGAGCGCCTGCGTTCGCGTGAGGATCAGGATCTTGTTCGCCTGCTGGGCGGTGGATGTCCAGACCTTTCGGCCCGTCACAATGTAGTGATCACCTTCGCGGCGGGCGAACGTTCGGATCCGGGTGGTGTTGAGCCCGGCATCGGGTTCGGTGACTCCGAAGCATGCGCGGTCCGTTCCCGCGATGACAGGTGGCAAAAACCGTTGCTTTTGCTCGGCGCTTCCGAATTTGACGATGGGCTGAACGCCAAACATGTTCATGTGAATTGACGAACACGCCGCGAGCCCCAGTCTTCCGACCTCAAGCATGATGAGCGAGGCCTCGGTGATGCCCAAGCCCGCTCCGCCGCAGTCCTCAGGAAAGATGGCCCCGAACCAACCCGCCTCCGCAAAGGCATTCGCAAATTCGTGCGGAAATTCAGCAGTGCGATCTTTCTGAAGCCAGTAGCTTTCATCGAACCGCGAGCAGATTTTTGCAATTGCGTCGCGGATTGCGGTCTGTTCCTGGGTCAGCGAAAAGTCCATTGATCAGGGTCCTGTCGTGACCAAGCCTGATTGCCTGGGTGGGAAGCAATCGTAGGCGCAAGTGTTGAACGTTGCAACATTAGAACTTTTTGAGTAGATTCTTCGGAACGACTTCCGAGAAAGATCACGCAATGGCCGGGCTCTACTTCGAACAGTTTTTCGTTGGGCAAACCTTTGACCACCCATGGACCCGCACCGTCACAGAAATGGACAACGTGATGTACTGCGCGCTCACAATGAATGTGGCGCCCATCCATCTCGATGAGCACTACTGCGCGGGAACCGAATTCGGTCAGCGAATGGTGGCAAGCCTCTACACCGCAGGCCTCATGATCGGCCAATCCATCAACGACACCACGCTGGGAACCACCGTTGCGAACCTCGGCATGTCCGATATGCGTTTCCCCAAACCGGTGTTTCACGGCGATACCATTCGATCGCGCACCACAGTGCGCAGCCTTCGCGACAGCAAGTCCCGCCCAGATGCAGGGCTGGTTGAGTTCGAACATGTGGCCCTTAACCAGCATGGCGATATCGTCGCCTCGTGTTTGCGCACGGCATTGATGCATCGAAAGCCTGTCCAGCGTGACTGAGTCTGCATTGGCGGCAAGGGGTCGGCGCGCAATGACTGCACACCGATCCGAATCGCCCTCGGGGCTCGACAAGGTCGCCTTGTACATCCGGGTCGGTCACAGCCTGCGAAGCAGAATCAGCCAGGGGGAATGGAAGCCCGGCGCGCAACTTCCAACCATCGAAGCGCTCGCTCGCGAATACGGCGTCGCGCTGGTCACGGTACGGCAGGCGCTTCGCCTTCTATCCGAAGAGGGCCTGGTCGCCAGCACCCGAGGCCGCGGTACCTTTGTTTGCGCAGACACCGAGCCTGCAGCCCATAGCGCCGGTCTTCGCGCTGCCATCAACGATCGACTGGATCTTCCAGCCAACGGTTCAATCCGGATACTGAAACGAACCCTCACACGCCACCTGCCCCCCCATTTCGTTCCGCCTGAGGCTGGGCAATACCCACAGTATGTGGCAATTGAAAAGCTGCATTTATTGGGAGACGAGCCGTTCGCCTACATGACGGTCCTGGTCGCCGAAGAGCTGTATAAAACGTTTCCGAAAGGCGCCGAACGGCGGTCAAAAATTCTTCGTCTCATTCTCAGCGGCGGCCGCTTGCGCCTGCGGCGCAGCCATATCGAAATGGTGGTCACGTACGCCGACGACGACATGGCGAAACAGCTGCGTTGCTCGCCGTTGTCGGCGCTCGTGAGAATACGAACGAGTCGAGTCGATGCCAGTCGTAGAGTGGTGCTGTGCCACGATGCCTACTATCGTGGCGATCGGTTCATCTACTCGACTGTCGAGGAAGGCGTGGAGCTCGGGCGATCGAGTGGCGTGGTTTTACCGGCGCCACGCGCCAGCAGGGACGTCTGAGCCGCAGGCAGCCACAC
>RFXC01000077.1 GCA_009921765.1 Betaproteobacteria bacterium
GACGACTTGCGCAACAAGGAGCGCGTGGAAGCTAAGAATGAGCTAGAAAACTTTGTTTACAGTATGAAGTCAACGGTCAAGTCGGAGACTTGCGATGAATGACCTGCTGATTCGTGGCGCGCTGCTGGTTGACGGTAGCGGCGCTGATCCTCGGCACGCAGACGTGACGTTATCGGGCGGGCGGATTGCCGAGGTGGGCCCGCCCGGCAGCCTGAGTCGGGCGCGCGAGGAAATCGATGCCGAGGGCCTTGCGCTGATGCCCGGGATTGTCGACAACCACACCCACTATGACGCGCAGGTGACCTGGGACCCCTGGTGCTCGCCCTCACCCCAGCTCGGCGTGACCACTGCGGTGATCGGCAATTGCGGCTTTACCATTGCCCCCTGCCGGCCCGGCGACCGCGAGCGCATCATGCGCAACCTCACGCAGGTCGAGGGTATGTCGCTCGAGGTGTTGCGCCAGGGTATCGACTGGCAGTTCGAGTCGATTGCAGACTATCTGGCGTTTATCGAGCGGCGCGGCACCGTGCCCAACCTCGCTGCCTTTGTCGGCCACTCGTCGCTACGAACGTTCGTGATGGGCGAGGAGGCATCCCGGCGGGCGGCCTCGCCTGCTGAAGTGGCACAGATGCGCGCGCTCCTGGTCGAGGGATTGAAGGCCGGGGCAATCGGCTTTGCCACCTCAACCTCGCCCGCACACAATGGTGAGGGGGGCATTCCGATGCCCTCTCGGCTGGCGGACGATAGCGAGCTTCAGGCCCTGGTGGGCGCGCTCAGCGATGCCCCCCGCTCGGTCTTCATGCTCACCAAAGGTGGTCATACCCGCATCGATTTTCTTGAGACGCTCGCCGAGCAGAGTGATCGTCCGGTGATCGTTGCGGCGCTGCTCCACAACAGCACCAATCCGGGTGCGGTGTTCGCCGATCTGGATGCTATCGCGGCGGCCCGTGCGCGTGGCCGCAAGATGGTGGGCGCAGTGTCGCCGTGCCCCCTCACCAACGACTTCACCCTGCATTCGCCCTATCCGGTGGAGGGCCTGGAGAGCTGGCGACCGCTCCTCGCGCTGAAGGGCGAGGCGTTCATCGCGGCACTCCGGTCGGCCGAGCGACGCGATGCCATTCGGCGCGAGCTGTCGCAGCCCGCCGTATTTCGGCTGTTCAACGGCGAGTGGGACAAGGTGCAGGTGGTGGAGACGCGGCGCGCCAGCCACCGTCATCTTGAGCACCGCAGCATCGCCGCACTCGCGCGTGAGGCGGGGTGCGATCCGCTTGATTTCATGCTCGATCTGGCGATCGAGGAGAACCTCGATACCGTCTTTTCCGCCGTGCTGCTCAATTCGGACGAAGAGGCTGTCGCCCGCATGTTGGCCCATCCAGCAAGCCTGGTATCCCTGTCGGATGCTGGCGCGCACCTCACGTTTTTCAATGACGCCGGCTTCGGACTTCATCTGCTCGGGCACTGGGTACGCGAGCGTCAGGTGCTGAGCCTTGCCAGTGCGGTCAGGAAGCTTACCGCCGAGCCGGCTGCGCTCTTCGGGCTTGCCGATCGGGGTCTGATCCGGCCGGGCGCCTGGGCGGATCTGTTGCTCTTCGACCCGTCCACCGTCGGACGTGCAGACAAAACGCGCGTGAACGATCTGCCGGGCGGCGGCGCCCGGCTGCTTACGCCGCCCGTAGGCGTTCACGGTGTCTGGGTGAACGGCACACGCGTGGTCGATGCCCATGGTCATCCGGTTGCCATGAGTCCGGTTGACCATTGGCCCGGTCAACTGTTGCGTAGCTGCTGAGCGAGTCTCGGCCCCACGCGGTTTTGTGGTCTACTTGGGTCTCTCTTCCTCCTCCAACACTTTCACCTTGGCGACGCGATGAAATACCGTTTCCCTATTGTCATCATCGACGAAGACTGGAAGGCCGAGTCGGCCAGTGGTCTGGGCATCCGTGCGCTCGCCAAGGCGATCGAGGAGCAGGGCTATGAGGTCGTGGGCGGCTTCACTTACGTGGATGTCACGATGGTGGCCAACCAGGCCGCGCGCGCCTCGGCGTTTGTGGTGTCGATCGACGACGAGGAAATCAACGAAGACGGCGCCGAGAGCAAGGCGGTGCAGGAGTTGCGCCAGTTCATTGTCGAGACCCGGCGCCGCAATGTGCACATTCCGGTGTTTCTGTTTGGCGAAACCCGCACCTCGCAACACATCCCCAACGACATCCTGAAGGAGCTCCACGGCTTCATTCACATGTTCGAGGACACGCCGGAATTTGTCGCGCGCTACATCATCCGCGAAGCGAACAACTATCTGTCATCGCTCGCGCCGCCCTTTTTCAAGGCGCTGGTCAACTATGCGCACGACGGCTCGTACTCCTGGCACTGCCCCGGGCACTCAGGTGGGGTGGCCTTCCTGAAGAGCCCGGTGGGGCAGATGTTCCACCAGTTTTTCGGTGAGAACATGCTGCGCGCCGATGTGTGCAATGCGGTCGACGAGTTGGGTCAGCTGCTGGATCACACGGGGCCGGTGGCGGCCTCCGAGCGCAATGCAGCGCGCATTTTCAATGCTGACCACCTTTTCTTCGTCACCAACGGCACCAGCACCTCCAACAAGGTGGTTTGGCATTCCACCGTAGGCACCGATGACGTGGTGCTGGTCGATCGCAACTGCCACAAGTCGATCCTGCACGCGATCATCATGACCGGCACGGTGCCGATCTTTCTGCAGCCCACCCGCAACCATCTGGGCATCATCGGACCGATTCCGCTCGAGGAATTCGATCAGGCGAGCATCCAGAAAAAAATCGACGCCAATCCCCTCATTCGCGACAAAAGCCGCCGGCCACGCGTGATGACCATCACGCAATCCACTTACGACGGCGTGATGTACAACGTTGAAACCATCAAAAAATCGCTTGGCAGCTACATTGAAAATCTTCATTTCGATGAAGCCTGGCTGCCGCACGCGGCGTTTCATCCGTTCTATCACGAGTTTCACGCCATCGGCGTGAATCGGCCGCGCTCCACCGACTCCATGGTGTTCTCCACCCAATCTACCCACAAACTGCTGGCGGGTCTGTCGCAGGCCTCGCAAATCCTGGTGCAGGACTCTGAAACCCGCAAGCTCGATCAGTACCGCTTCAATGAAGCCTATCTGATGCACACCTCCACCAGCCCTCAGTACGCGATCATCGCCTCCTGCGACGTTGCAGCAGCCATGATGGAACCCCCGGGCGGCACGGCACTGGTCGAGGAGTCGATCTTCGAGTCACTCGAGTTCCGACGCGCCATGCGAAAGGTCGATGCCGAATTCGGCCAGGACTGGTGGTTTACCGTATGGGGTCCGAAAGACCTCGCCGAGCGCGGCATCGGTCGCCGCGAAGACTGGTTCCTGCGCTCAAGCGATCGCTGGCACGGCTTCGGCAAGTTGGTCACCAACTTCACCATGCTCGACCCCATCAAGGCCACCATTGTCACGCCGGGGCTCGACATCAACGGCCGCTTTGCGCAATGGGGCATCCCGGCGGCCATCGTCACCAAGTACCTCACCGAACACGGCGTGGTGGTTGAAAAGACCGGGCTCTATTCGTTCTTCGTGATGTTCACCATCGGCATCACCAAGGGGCGCTGGAATTCGCTGGTTACCGAGCTGCAGCAGTTCAAGACCGACTACGACGCCAACCAGCCGCTCTGGCGTGTCATGCCCGAATTCGTCCAGAGCCATCCTGCGTACGAGCGCGTGGGCCTGCGCGACCTCGCGCAGCAGATTCACGAGGAGTACAAGAGCCACGATGTGGCGCGCGTCACCACCGACATGTATCTCTCCACAATGGAGCCGGCAATGAAGCCCTCCGATGCGTTCGAGTGCCTGGCACATCGCAGGGTCGACCGTGTGCCGATCGACGAACTGGAAGGGCGCATCACCACCATGCTGGTCACGCCTTATCCGCCCGGCATTCCGCTGCTGATCCCCGGTGAGCGTTTCAACCGCTCAATCGTTGAGTACCTGAAGTTTGCCCGCTCGTTCAACGCCCGCTTCCCGGGGTTTGACACCGATGTGCACGGTTTGCTGGTCGAAAAACACAATGGTGTTGACCAGTATTTTGTTGATTGTGTGAAGGTCTGACCGCCGGGATACACGCCCAGTGATGGTTCGCGGCGTGCCCCGGGCCTCCGGCGAAAATCAGACGTCCACCGAGCGGGTGCCTGGTGGCCTGGGGTCGTGAACCAGTCGGGTTCGCGCCAGCCGGTCATAGAGACTCTGGTGGTCTCGGTCGATCAGGCACCATACCAAGGGTAGGGGCAGGGCGAGGAAGAACCAGCCCGACACAAATTTGCCGGCGGCGAGAATGGCAATCGGCATGGCGAGTGCAGCTGCAAAGCGGACCAATGCGTGGATCGCCGACAGCGGTTTGTCGTCAAGCGAAAGAACCCTCACCGCGATGGTTTTCATGGGCAGCGAATGGCGGCCATGACTCCAGAAAAACGTGAAGTAAGCGGCCAGTACCAGCGTGGTGAAGACCTGGAACGCACTACGGAGCGGCCCGGGTTCGCCTCGGAATTGGGTGACCGCCGAGAACGCATAGTCGGCAAACCAGATCACGCCGAACAGGATGATCGATTCATACGTGATTGCCATCATTCGCCGCCAGGGCGTGGCGGATGAAAACCGTGCCGGACTGTCTGTCCGAGTAACTGAGTCGATTGCTTTCATGAGGGCCGCGATTATGCTGCTAAACTCGCGCCTTTCGTTCTAAAACCAGTGTCCCGAGTGCGCTCAAGAGGTGCACGACGGACAGTCAATCAACCCCCTGGGTCCTGTTGCAAGGTCTGTGTCGCTGCAGCGGTTTCGCTGTTCGGTGGCACCGGCGGGCGGGCTCCCCAGGCCTTGAAGGGACTGCCCTCATGGAAATTTCCGGCGCGGAAATCGTCGTCCGCTGTCTGCAGGCCGAAGGCGTCAAGCACATCTTCGGATACCCCGGCGGCGCAGTGCTTTACATCTACGACGAAATCTACAAGCAAACCAGCTTCGAACACATTCTGGTGCGGCACGAGCAGGCGGCCGTACACGCTGCTGACGCCTATTCGCGTTCCACGCAGGAAGTGGGCGTTTGTATCGTCACCAGCGGTCCTGGTGTGACCAATGCGGTCACCGGCATCGCCACCGCCTACATGGATTCCATCCCCATGGTGGTCATTTCCGGTCAGGTGCCCACGCATGCAATCGGTGAAGACGCGTTTCAGGAATGCGACACCGTTGGCATTACCCGGCCCTGTGTGAAGCACAACTTCCTGGTGAAAGACGTCAAGGATCTGGCGGCCACCATGAAGAAGGCGTTTCAGATTGCGCGCACCGGGCGACCAGGCCCGGTGCTGGTTGATATCCCCAAGGACATCACCCGCAACAAGTGCCGGTTTGAGTACCCGGATTCGGTACCCATGCGCTCCTACAACCCGGTGGTCAAAGGCCATCAGGGGCAGATCCGCAAGGCACTGTCGCTGCTGCTCGCCGCTGAGCGCCCCATGGTCTACACGGGCGGGGGAATCATCCTGGGGGATGCGTCGCCCGAACTCAACCGATTCGTCGATCTGCTCGGCTTTCCCATCACCAACACCTTGATGGGCTTGGGTGGCTTCCGTGCAAGCGACCGCAAATTCGTGGGCATGCCAGGCATGCACGGCACCTACGAGGCCAATATGGCCATGCAGCACTGCGACGTGTTGATCGCAGTAGGCGCGCGATTTGACGATCGGGTGATCGGCAATCCCAAGCATTTTGCGCAGAACCCGCGCAAGATCATCCATGTCGACATCGACCCGTCGTCCATCTCCAAGCGGGTCAAGGTTGATGTGCCGATCGTGGGTGACGTGCGCGAGACCTTGTCTGACCTGATCGGCCTCCTCGAGCAGGCTTTTTCCGCAGGGCAGTCGGTCAACCAAAAAGCGCTTGCCGCCTGGTGGAAGCAGATCGAGGAATGGCGCAGCCGCGATTGCCTGTCCTACGACCGCAATTCCGGAACAATCAAACCGCAGTTTGTGGTGGAGAAGCTCTGGGAAGTGACCGGTGGCGATGCCTTCATCACCTCCGATGTGGGCCAGCACCAGATGTTCGCTGCCCAGTTCTATCGATTCGACAAACCGCGCCGCTGGCTCAATTCAGGCGGACTGGGCACCATGGGGGTAGGGCTGCCCTATGCCATGGGGGCGCTCCTCGCGCATCCGGGATCGCAGGTGGCCTGCGTCACCGGCGAGGGCTCCATACAGATGTGTATCCAGGAACTCTCCACCTGCAAGCAATACAACCTGCCGGTGAAGATCGTGAACCTGAACAACCGTTATCTGGGCATGGTTCGCCAGTGGCAGGAGATCGAGTACGGCAGCCGTTATTCCGAGTCGTACATGGATGCACTGCCCGATTTTGTGGCGCTGGCCGAAGCCTATGGGCACGTCGGCATCAAGGTGGAGCGCCCCGAAGACGTGGAGCCTGCGCTGCGCGATGCCTTCGGCAAATACAAAGACCGGTTGGTATTCCTCGACTTCATCACCGATCGCGAGGAAAACGTCTGGCCGATGGTTCAGGGCGGTAAGGGTCTCACCGAGATGCTGCTCGGTTCTGAAGATCTGTGACGGAGAACTCAACCATGCGACACCTCATCTCCGTCCTGATCGAAAACGAAGCCGGCGCGCTTTCCCGGGTGGTGGGTCTGTTTTCCGCCCGCGGCTACAACATCGAGACGCTCACGGTTGCCCCCACCGAAGACCGTTCGCTCTCGCGAATGACTATTGTCACCGCGGGTTCCGATGACGTGCTCGAGCAGATCACCAAGCAGTTGAATCGCCTGATTGATGTCGTCAAGGTGGTCGATCTGATCGAAAACCCCCATATCGAGCGTGAACTGATGCTGATCAAGTTGCGCGCGGTAGGCAAAGAGCGCGAAGAACTCAAGCGGATGGCCGACATCTTCCGCGGCCGCATCATCGACGTGACCGACAAGACCTACACCATCGAACTGACCGGTGACGGCGCCAAGCTCGATGCCTTTATCGATGCCGTCGACCGCAGCTCGATTCTCGAAACCGTTCGCACGGGCTCCTCGGGCATTGCCCGTGGCGAGCGCGTACTGAAGGCCTGACCCCGGCCGGCCTGCGGCCGGCTCCACACCATTTTCCAAGGAGAAGCAGATGAAGGTTTTCTACGACAAGGACTGCGACCTGAAGCTGATCAAAGGTCGCAAGGTGGCGATCATCGGTTACGGTTCGCAGGGTCATGCCCATGCCCAGAACCTGAATGACTCCGGCGTGAAGGTCACCGTCGGCGTTCGCAAGGGCGGCCCGTCGTGGGACAAGGCAAAGAAGGCCAAGCTCAACGTGGCCGAGGTGGCTGATGCGGTAAAGGGTGCCGACTTCGTCATGATGCTGATGCCCGACGAGCACATCGCCGCGGTCTACACCAAAGATGTCGAGCCCAACCTCAAGAAGGGGGCCACGCTCGCCTTCGCGCACGGCTTCAACGTTCACTACGGGCAGGTCGTGCCGCGCGCCGATATCGACGTGGTCATGGTCGCGCCCAAGGCGCCCGGTCATACGGTTCGCTCCACCTATGCGGCGGGCGGTGGCGTTCCCATGCTGGTTGCCGTGCATCAGGACCAGAGCAAGCGCGCGCGTGATGTGGCCCTTTCGTACGCCTGCGCAATCGGTGGCGGCCGGGCCGGCATCATCGAAACCAACTTCCGCGAAGAAACCGAAACCGACCTGTTTGGCGAGCAGACCGTGCTGTGCGGCGGGGCTGTCGAACTGATCAAGGCGAGCTTCGAAACCCTGGTGGAGGCGGGTTACGCGCCCGAGATGGCGTACTTCGAGTGCTTGCATGAGCTCAAGCTCATTGTCGACCTCATCTACGAGGGCGGCATTGCCAACATGAACTACTCGATCTCGAACAACGCCGAGTTTGGTGAATATGTCACCGGCCCCAAAGTGGTGGGCCCGGAGGCCCGCGCCGCCATGAAGGAGGCGCTTGCGCGTATCCAGACCGGCGAATACGCGAAGGAGTTCATCCTTGAGAACCGGGCGGGCGCGCCCACGCTGCTGTCGCGCCGCCGCCTCATGGCCGAGCACCCCATTGAAGTGGTGGGCGAGAAGCTTCGCGCCATGATGCCCTGGATCAAGGCGAACAAATTGGTTGACCGTTCGCGCAACTGATTTGAGCTGCCTTACCCGCGCGGCTGTCGGCGTCGGCAGTCGCGCGAGCCCCGTGCCGAAGGAGGGCGTCTATACTGTGCGGATGGATGCCTCTTCCACCTTTTACTGTTCTGGCTCCGTGCGAGGGACAGCGAATGTCTGAGCCACCGCGCGAAGGGCTTGCCCCCAGGCGCTCGCGGCGCATTTATCTGCTGCCCAACGCGCTCACCACCGCGTCCCTCTTTGCCGGGTTCTACGCCATCGTGCAGGCCATGAACCAGCATTTCGAGCAGGCGGCAGTTGCGGTGTTCATTTCCATGGTGCTTGACGGCCTCGACGGTCGGGTGGCCCGGCTCACCAACACCCAAAGTGCGTTCGGTGAGCAATACGACAGCCTCTCCGACATGGTGGCCTTTGGCGTTGCGCCGGCGGTCATCGTCTACGAATGGTCCCTTCGTGGCCTGGGAAAGTGGGGGTGGGTGGCTGCCTTCATTTACGTAGCGGGCGCGGCGCTCCGTCTGGCGCGCTTCAACACCAACATCGGTGTGGTCGACCGGCGCTTCTTTCAGGGATTGCCCAGCCCGGCTTCGGCGGCGCTGGTCGCAGGCCTGATCTGGGTCGTCACCGATCTGAGGGAAACCCGCTGGATCACCGCGACCGGCGCTGATCTCGCGTGGCTCGCCTGGGTGATCACCGTCTATGCCGGTATCACCATGGTCTCTAACGCGCCGTTCTACAGTTTCAAGACCTTCAACGTTCGCAAGAGCGTGCCGTTCATGTTCGTGCTGGCGCTGGTGCTGGTGTTCGCGCTGGTGTCATCCGATCCGCCGCTCGTGCTGTTTACGCTGTTTCTGGTGTATGGCGTCTCGGGCTATGCGCTCTGGGCCTGGCGCTGGTATCACCGCGACGCTCGAAACAGTCCGCCGGCGCCGCCAGACGGAGCCTGAAGCCGTCTGCTTCTTAGCGAGGTCTCGAAGGGTCTCGCCTGTTACAATCTCCGGTTTGCTTCCTTTCGGCCGGAACCCCCGCTCTCATGCCCATCTCCCCGCTTGTCGTCGGTAACTGGAAGATGAACGGTTCGCCCGCTGGTGCGCCTGCACTGGGGGGCGAGGTGGTGTCCATGCTTGCCTCGCATCAGAGCCAGGTTGAGGTGGCGCTGTGTCCGCCATTTCCCTTGCTCGCCGCGTTGTCCGGCGCGCTCGGCGGCGGCTCTGTTGCGCTCGGCGCGCAAGACGTCAGCGTGCATCCCGATGGCGCGTTCACCGGCGAGGTGTCGGCCCGTCTGCTTCGAGACATGGGGTGCCGCTGGGTGATTGTGGGGCACTCCGAGCGCCGCGCGCTGTGCGCGGAATCGAGCGAACTGGTTGCAGCCAAAGCCGCCGCCGCAGTGGCCGGGGGCTTGCAGCCCATCATCTGCGTCGGTGAGACGCTGGCTGAGCGCGAAGCGGGAGCGACCGAGTCTGCGCTTGCCAGCCAACTCGAGCCGCTGTGCGCAATTCTTTCCCAGCCCGGAACCGGTGCGGTGCTTGCCTACGAACCCGTGTGGGCGATTGGCACGGGGCGCAGTGCCTCGCCCGGGCAGGCTGGTGAGGTTCACGCGTTCATCCGCGCCACGCTCAAAGGCCGGGGCGTCAACGTGTCGGGACTTCGCATTCTTTACGGTGGCAGCGTCAAGCCTGACAACGCTGCCGCCCTGTTCGCAGTATCCGGAATCGATGGCGGCCTGATCGGCGGCGCATCGCTCAAGGCTGCCGAATTCGCTGCCATTTGTCTGGCCGCTGCGGCGGCCCGCCGTTCATAAGGAGTGTCACTCATGCCCGCCTGGCTCGCCACGCTGCTTACCATCGTTCAGGTTGTTGCCGCCCTGGGCGTCATCGTTCTGGTGCTTATTCAACACGGAAAAGGGGCCGACATGGGGGCCGCCTTTGGATCGGGGTCCTCGGGAAGTCTCTTCGGGGCGACCGGTTCCGCCAATTTTCTGAGTCGCACCACGGCCGGGCTCGCCGCAGTATTTTTCGTGGCTACCCTGGGCCTAGC
The DNA here is from genome assembly GCA_009921765.1 of Betaproteobacteria bacterium. The sequence continues at coordinate 10,198 of RFXC01000077.1, forward strand.
CTTCGCTGGCCACCAGAAGCCGCAGGCTGCGAAGTCGATCATGGAAGGCGTCAAACCGGCAGCCGGAAGCGATATTCCGGACTCGCGTCCGGCGGCCAGTGGCGACAAACCTGCTGCGCCCAGCGACATTCCCAAGTGAATCAGGTTAGAATGCGCCCCGTTCTTGAACGGACAGCGTCTTGGGTGTGTTCGAAGGGCATCCTCAGTGCCTGAAGTGCAAGTCGGATTCTTCCGAGTTTTGGTCCGTGCCGACGTGGTGAAATTGGTAGACACGCTATCTTGAGGGGGTAGTGGCGAAAGCTGTGCGAGTTCGAGTCTCGCCGTCGGCACCACACAAATCCGCATAGACGGATTTCAGGGCATCAGGGTTGATCGGTCTATCAGACCGAGAGCGGCCCGGTGCACAGGGATGGGTTACTGAATTGCTGCTCGACAACTACCTGCCGGTTCTGCTGTTCATCCTCGTGGGCATCGCTGTCGGCATTGGTCCGATGGTTCTCGGCAGGCTACTGGGTCCCTCCCGGCCTGATGCGGCCAAACTCTCCCCCTACGAATGTGGCTTCGAGGCCTTCGAAGACGCGCGCATGCAGTTCGACGTGCGCTACTACCTCGTCGCCATCCTTTTCATTCTCTTCGACCTTGAAATCGCGTTCCTGTTTCCGTGGGCGGTTTCAATGGGTGCAATCGGGTTCACCGGGTTCCTTACCATGATGGTGTTTCTCGCCATTCTGGTGGTCGGTTTCATTTACGAGTGGAAGAAGGGCGCCCTGGACTGGGAGTGATCCGGTTGCGGGCGTTGCTGCAGGTGGAGTGAGCTCACATGAGCATTGAAGGCGTGCTGAATCAGGGGTTTGTCACAACCCAGATCGACAAGCTGGTCAACTGGACCCGCACCGGTTCGCTCTGGCCCATGACCTTTGGTCTGGCCTGCTGCGCGGTGGAAATGATGCATGCCGGCGCCTCGCGCTACGACCTGGATCGCTTCGGCGTGGTGTTCCGTCCCAGCCCGCGGCAGTCAGACGTCATGATCGTGGCAGGCACGCTCTGCAACAAGATGGCACCGGCGCTCCGAAAAGTGTATGACCAGATGGCTGAGCCCCGCTGGGTCATTTCCATGGGGTCCTGCGCCAACGGCGGCGGCTATTACCACTACTCCTATTCGGTGGTGCGCGGCTGTGATCGCATCGTGCCGGTGGATGTCTACGTGCCGGGTTGCCCGCCCACCGCCGAAGCGTTGATGTACGGAATCATCCAGCTGCAGGCCAAGATCAAGCGCACTGCCACCATTGCCCGTTGAATCGACCGTTGCCCGGCATCTGACATGACCCGACTCGAAACCCTCACCAACCGCCTTCGCGAGCACCTCGGCGACCGGGTGCTCTCGCTCTCCGAGCGGTTGGGCGAAATCACGCTGGTGGTGCCGGCAGGTTCCTGGGTCGAGGCCAGCCTCTTGCTGCGTGATCACCCGGAGCTTCGGTTCGAGACCCTCATCGACCTCTGTGGCCTCGATTACAGCGCCTACCGCGATGGTCTGCATGAAGGCCCGCGATTTGCGGTGGTGGCGCATCTGCTCTCTCTCACCCACAACTGGCGCCTGCGGGTTCGCGTGGTCTGTCCGGATGATGATCTGCCGCTGGTGGGTTCGCTCATGGATGTGTGGCCAGCGGTGGGCTGGTTCGAGCGCGAGGCGTTCGATCTGTACGGGATCGTCTTCGAGGGGCATCCCGACTTGCGGCGCCTTCTCACCGACTACGGTTTCGTCGGCCACCCGTTCCGCAAAGACTTTCCGGTGTCCGGTCATGTGGAAATGCGCTACGACCCCGAGCAGCGGCGCGTCATCTACCAGCCGGTCTCGATCGAGCCGCGCGAAATCACGCCGCGCATCATCCGTGAAGACGGTTATGCGCAGGGCCGCTGAGGAAATGCGCCATGGCTGAAATCCGCAATTACACCTTGAACTTCGGCCCGCAGCATCCGGCGGCACACGGCGTGCTGAGGCTGGTGCTCGAACTCGACGGCGAGGTGGTTCAGCGCGCCGATCCGCACATCGGGCTGTTGCACCGCGCCACCGAAAAGCTTGCGGAAACCCGCACCTTCATTCAAAGCGTGCCGTACATGGACCGCCTCGACTATGTGTCGATGATGGTCAACGAGCACGCCTATGTCATGGCGATCGAGAAACTGCTGGGCATCGAAGTGCCGATGCGTGCCCAGTACATCCGGGTGATGTTTGACGAAATCACCCGCATTCTCAATCACCTGCTCTGGATTGGCGCGCACGGGCTTGACGTCGGCGCCATGGCGGTTTTCCTGTACGCCTTCCGCGAGCGTGAGGACCTCATGGACTGCTACGAAGCGGTGTCGGGTGCACGCATGCACGCGGCTTATTACCGCCCGGGCGGTGTTTATCGCGATCTGCCCGATGTCATGCCCAAGCATCTCGCGAGCAAGGTTCGAAACGAAGCCGCTATCAGGGCGCTGAACCGCAATCGCGAAGGCTCGCTCCTCGATTTCATTGAAGACTTCACCAACCGGTTTCCGGGCTATGTCGACGAGTATGAAACGCTGCTCACCGACAACCGCATCTGGAAGCAGCGGCTGGTCGGGGTGGGCGTGGTCGACCCCGAGCGGGCGAAGGCCCTGGGCTTTACCGGCCCCATGCTGCGGGGCTCGGGCGTGGAGTGGGATCTTCGCAAGAAGCAGCCCTACGAGGTCTATGATCTTCTCGACTTCGACATTCCGGTGGGGCGCAACGGCGACTGTTACGACCGCTACCTGGTGCGGGTCGAGGAAATGCGCCAGAGCAACCGCATCATCCGGCAGTGTATCGAGTGGCTGCGCAACCACCCGGGGCCGGTCATGACCGACAACCATAAGGTGGCGCCGCCCTCGCGGGTCGACATGAAGTCGAACATGGAAGAGCTCATCCATCACTTCAAGCTCTTCACCGAAGGTATGCATGTGCCCGAGGGCGAGGCGTACGCTGCGGTTGAACACCCGAAGGGCGAGTTCGGCATCTACCTGGTATCGGATGGCGCCAACAAACCCTACCGGCTGAAGATTCGTGCGCCGGGTTTCGTTCACCTCCAGGCCCTCGACGAAATGGCGCGCGGTCACATGATTGCCGACGTGGTCACCATCATCGGAACGCAGGACATTGTTTTCGGGGAGATCGACCGATGAGCGCGGTTTCGCTGCTGTCTGCCGAGGCCCGGGCCCGCATCGACCGGGAGGTACGCAAATATCCGGCCGACCAGAAGCAGTCGGCGGTGATGGCGGCGCTCGCCATCGCGCAGGACGAGCATGGGTGGGTGTCGCCCGAGGTGATCGAAGCGGTCGCTGCGGTGCTCGAGATGCCGCCCATTGCAGTGCATGAAGTGGCCACGTTCTACAACATGTACGACACGCGCCCGGTGGGCAAGTTCAAGCTCGCCATCTGCACCTGCCTGCCTTGCGCATTGCGCGATGGCGCCAAGGCCGGGGAATACCTCAAGGAGCGTCTGGGCATCAACTACGGTGAAACCACCGAGGACGGCCTCTTCACGCTCAAGGAAAGCGAGTGCCAGGGCGCGTGCGGCGATGCTCCCGTGCTGCTGGTCAACAACAAGCGCATGTGCAGTTTCATGGACAACGTGAAGCTGGACGCGTTGATCGATGAACTGAAGGCGAAGGGCTGAGGAAGAGAGGCCATGGGAGCCAAAGACCTGCTGATCGACGCCCGTGCCCAGGAATCCTGTTTCCATGGCCGGCACATCAAGCCGCAGATTCTGGCGGGGCTCACCTCGCCCGACGGCTGGCGGTTGAAGGACTACGAACAGCGCGACGGCTACAAGGCCTTGCGTCGAATTCTCACCGAGGGGCTGACCCCCGAGCAGGTTATTGCCGAGGTCAAGGCCTCGGGGCTTCGCGGGCGGGGTGGTGCGGGGTTTCCCACCGGGCTCAAATGGAGCTTCATGCCCAAGCAGTACACCGGTCCCAAATATCTGGTGTGCAACTCCGACGAGGGCGAGCCCGGCACCTTCAAAGACCGCGATATCCTGCGCTACAACCCGCACATCGTGATCGAAGGCATGGCGATTGCAGCCTACGCCATGGGGATCGGCGTCGGTTACAACTATATCCACGGCGAGATTTTTTCCGTTTACGAGCGCTTCGAGGAAGCCCTCGACGAGGCGCGTGCCGCCGGCTATCTGGGTGACAACATCCTCGGCTCAGGGTTCTCGTTCCAGTTGCATGCCTTCCACGGATACGGGGCCTACATCTGCGGCGAGGAAACCGCGCTCCTCGAGTCGCTCGAAGGCAAGAAAGGCCAGCCCCGTTTCAAGCCGCCTTTTCCTGCGAGTTTCGGCCTCTACGGCAAGCCCACCACCATCAACAACACCGAGTCGTTTGCGGCAGTGCCCTGGATCATTCGCAACGGCGGTCCGGCCTACCTCGAAGTCGGCAAGCCCAACAATGGTGGCACCAAGGTGTTCTCGATCTCGGGTGACGTCGAGCGGCCGGGCAACTATGAAATTCCGCTTGGTACGCCGTTTGCCAAACTGCTGGAACTCGCGGGTGGGGTGCGCGGTGGTCGGAAGCTCAAGATGGTGATTCCTGGCGGATCGTCCATGCCCGTGCTTCCCGCCGAGATCATGATGGCCACCGATATGGACTACGACTCCATTTCAAAAGCGGGTTCCATGCTGGGGTCGGGCGCGGTCATCGTGATGGATGAAACCCGCTGTGCGGTGAAGTCGCTTCTGCGCCTGTCCTATTTCTATTACGAAGAGTCATGCGGCCAGTGCACCCCTTGCCGTGAGGGCACAGGATGGCTCTGGCGACTGGTGCATCGCATCGAGCATGGCGAGGGCACGATGGCTGATCTCGACGAACTCAACCGCATTGCCGACAACATCCAGGGCCGCACCATCTGTGCGCTGGGTGATGCGGCGGCCATGCCGGTGAGGGCGTTCCTCAAGCATTATCGCGACGAATTCGCCTGGCATGTCGAGCACCGGCGCTGCATGGTGCCGACCTATCTGTGATCAGGATTCCACAAGCATGATCGAGCTCGAAGTTGACGGACAGAAGGTCGAGGTTCCCCCCGGCAGCATGGTGATGCATGCGGCCGAGAAGCTTGGGCTGTTCGTACCGCATTTCTGCTATCACAAGAAGCTCTCGATCGCGGCCAACTGCCGCATGTGTCTGGTTGACGTCGAGAAGGCACCGAAGCCGCTGCCGGCATGTGCCACGCCGGTTGCCCCGGGAATGAAGGTGCAAACCCGCTCCGAGCGCGCCATCTCCGCACAGAAAGGCGTGATGGAGTTCCTGCTCATCAATCACCCGCTCGATTGTCCGATCTGCGATCAGGGGGGCGAGTGTCAGTTGCAGGATCTTGCGGTGGGCTACGGCGGCTCGGCGTCGCGCTATCACGAAGAAAAGCGCGTGATCTTCCACAAGCCCATGGGCCCGCTCATTTCCGCCGAAGAAATGAGCCGCTGCATTCATTGCACACGCTGTGTACGTTTCGGCCAGGAAGTGGCGGGAGTGATGGAACTCGGCATGGCCGGGCGCGGTGAGCACTCCGAAATCATGAGCTTCGTGGGGCGGTCGGTTGACTCCGAGCTCTCCGGCAACATGATTGATGTCTGTCCGGTGGGCGCGCTCACCAGCAAACCCTTCCGCTACAGCGCCCGCACCTGGGAACTTGCGCGTCGCCGCTCCATCGCCCCGCATGATTCACTTGGCTCCAACATCGTCGTTCAGGTGAAGGCCGATCGCGTCATGCGGGTAGTGCCGCTCGATAACGAGGCGGTCAACGAGTGCTGGATCTCCGACCGTGACCGGTTTTCCTACGAGGGGCTCAACAGCCCCGACCGGCTCACCGAGCCGATGATCCGTCAGGATGGACAGTGGCAAACCGTCGAATGGCAAACCGCGCTCGAGTACGCCGCTCATGCGCTCACTCGTGTTCGTGACGAGCGAGGCGGTCAGGCGATTGGCGCCCTGGGTTCGGCGAACAGCACAGTTGAAGAGTCTTATCTGCTTGGCCGGCTGGTGCGCGGGCTGGGCGGCGGCAATGTCGATGTTCGCCTGCGCCAGCTCGATTCGTCCGCAGACGCTGCACGCGCGGGGGTACCCTGGCTGGGCATGTCGATTGAAACGCTGGCGCAATCTGACCGGCTGTTCATCGTTGGGTCGTTCCTGCGGAAGGACCATCCGCTGCTCGCGGCCCGGATTCGCGCGGCGGTTCGCCGCGGCACGCGGATCGCGTCTTTGCATGCAGCTGCAGAAGACCTGTTGATGCCGGTGGCGGTTCGACAAACTGTCGCCCCGTCCGAATGGGCCGGTGCGCTTGCCGGCGTTGCTGTGGCGCTTGCCCGGATCAAGTCGGTGGCGGTGCCGGCGTATCTCGCGACGGTCGAGCCCTCGGCGGCAGCGACGCAAGTCGCGGAGCTGCTGGCCTCGGGACAATCGGTATCCATCCTGTTGGGTAATGCGGTATCGCAACACCCTCAGCAGTCGGCGCTGTTGCAGCTTGCGCAATCCGTGGCCCAGATCTGCGGCGCCCGCCTTGGGGTTTTCACCGAGGGGGCCAACACGGTGGGTGCCTGGCTGGCCGGCGCGGTACCCGATGCCGGGGCGCTGGATGCCCGTGCCATGGTGGAGCAGCCCCGCGCAGCCTATCTCCTGCTCAATAACGAGCCCACGCTCGACCATGCCTTGCCGGCAGTGGCCCGCGCAGCGTTGGGTGCTGCGCAGTCGGTGATCGCGCTCACTGCCTTTCGCTCGCCGGAACT
>RFXC01000078.1 GCA_009921765.1 Betaproteobacteria bacterium
CTCAATGTCCACCCGTGGCGAGCAACAACGCCCCGGGCCTGAAGCGGCAGCCGAGCAGGCGTGCAGCGTCTTCACCAAACCGGTGACTCTCGACGTGAGCGCAACCATTTGAAAGATTGACATGTTCATGCGGATTCAAGCGGCCAGCTGCCGGATCTAGGTTTAAGCAAGGGCTTCCGAGGGCTGGTTGGGTTGGCGCTCGAGGGGAGCGTCACGGCAGAGCGCCTTTCGCACCACCGCCGACACCCGGGTGGCGGCATCGTCGGTCCAGCGTGCGGCCACATGCTGGTCTGGGCGCAGCACATAGACCGCACCCTCGGTCACACCCCAGGCGGAAAAAATACGCCCTAGCGAATCAGTCATGACGGCGTCGGCCGAAACGCAGGACCGGGTGTCATGAGCACGGCGGATCTGCACGATTCGGATGGGTATTCCGTCAGCACGTAGCGCAGCAACGTCTGCGCTGACCGCCTGGAGCATGGATTCGTCGCTGCCAAAAGCCAGGACCTGAAAGCCTGGTCCGAACACATCAAACAGCCAGGTGCGCGGGCTCGCTTCAGGGTCGACGCAGACGTTGCGTGCGGGCGCGCCCGGACGCGGGCCCGCGGCGAAGCGACGCTCGGTTGCGTCGACGGTGGTGAGCGCGCTTTCTGCGTAGTCTATGGGCCGGGAGGTGCGCCAGTGCAAGAGCGGCCGGGTGAATTCATTGCGCACCGACAACTGCAGCACCGCATCACGAAGAATGCGAAACCCGCGGGAAGGCGGCGCCATCATGCGGGTGCTGCGCGCCGCTTCGAAGCAGATTTGCTGGGCGTCCGCCAGGCGCTCTTCGGTGTAGGTGTCGAGAATGGCCGGGGACGCGATGCCGCGGATCACGCTGGCAAGTTTCCAGGAAAGGTTGTTGCCGTCCTGCACACCCGTGTTGACCCCGCGCACACCGAATACCGGCAGCAGATGCGCCGCGTCACCGCAATACAGCACGCGCCCATGGTTGTAGCGGGCGAGGCTCAGCGTGTTGGGCTTGTAGAGCGTGACCCACTCGATCTCCCACGGCAGGTCTGCGCCGATGTAATCGAGGTGCGCCTGAACGTGAGACCGGAGCCGCGCCGGATCGAGCGCTTCTTCATCACTCACGTCATCGGGGACCTGGTAATCGAGTCGCCAGATGCCATAGGGCGCCTTGTGGAGCAAGACCGCATAGCCGGGCAGCCAGGGGGGATCGAAATAGCACCGGCGGCCGGTGGGCGCACCCAGCGGCACACGGAAATCAATGATTGCAAACCGACCGGTGTAGGCACGGCCTTCAAAGCGCAGGTTTTGCAGCCGACGGACAGCCGAGCGGGCGCCGTCGCAGGCCACCAGCCAGTCGCAGGCGAGGGTGTATTCGCCGGCCGGCGTGTCGAGTTGCAAGTGAACGCCCGCGTGGTCGCTCTCCAGCCCCACCACCTTGGTTTGCCAGCGCACCTCGATTCCCATGGTGGCCGCACGCTCGAGCAGTACTTTCTCCATGACGTTTTGCGGCTGATTGGTCATGGGCGCAAACCGGTCGTCGATGGAACCCGGCACTTGCAAGGCGTGAACCATGTGGCCGCGATAGAAGCTCCTTCCCTTGTCCCAGAGCAGCGCGCCGTCCAGCAGCGCATCGGAGGCGCCTACCTGCTCGAAAATTTCCAGGGTGCGCCGCGTGAAGGCTACCGCGCGGCTGCCGCCACATACCTGTGCCTCGGCTTCGATCACAATGGGGCGCGCGCCGTTTCGTGCCAGATCAAGCGCCACCAGAAGTCCGTTGGGCCCGGCGCCCACCACCACCACGGGCTGCCGTGGCGCCGCGCCCCGCATTTCCGGAGGCTGCACAAACGGATGGATCTGGTAGTTGAAGTAGCTGGATCGCTGCGGCGTGAGCTCGGGCTGGTGCATCGTGACGGGTCCTTCTGGTACGGAATTGGCGCATCGGATCGCTGATCCGGGCGCGCGGGACAGGCCGGGACAAGAAGCAGTCTAGCGCCCGATGCCGCGCTCCCCAAGCGCGGGGCGGTCTCAATCGGGGCGTATGTTTTTCGCTCGAATCAGCTTGCCCCATTTTGCAGTGTCCTCGGCCACGAGACTCGCGAGTTCAGCAGGCGACGATGGAGCCGGGTCGGCCCCCAGCCCGATCAGCCGCTCACGCACCGCAGCCGTGGCGAGCGTGCGGCGAACTGCCTGGTTGAGCGAATCAACCACAGCCGGCGGCGTTTTGGAGGAAACGAAGAGCGCGTACCAGTTGTTGGTGTCCACCCCGCGGATGCCCTGTTCCTCGAGCGTGGGTACATCGGGCAGCGCGGGGTGGCGGCGTTTCGCCGCCATGCCCAGCGGCTTGAGTTTGCCTGCGCGTACCAGGGTGATCATGCCCGGCACATCGCCGAACCAGGCGGCCACCTGGCCACCCATGACGTCGGCGATGGCCTGTGCCGCGCCCTTGTAGGGAACGTGCAGCAGGCGCAGGCCTGCGGCCTCGGCGAACTGCTCGATGGCAAGGTGCGGAATGCTGCCAATGCCGGAGGAGGCCATCGGAGTGGGCTCGGTGCGTCGGGTGGCGAGCAAGACAAATTCGGCAGCGTCGCGCGCGGGATACGCGGGTGCGGCGGCCAGCAGTTCCTCGTTATTCACTACCAATGAAACCGGTGCGAAGTCACGCTGTACGTCATAGGCGAGCTTGTCGTACAGCACCGGGTTGATGGCTACCGCGCCCACGCTGGTGAGCCACAGAGTGGTGCCATCGGCCTCCGAACGGATCACCTCCTGCGCGCCGATCGCACCATTGGCGCCCGGCTTGTTGTCGACCACCACCTGGCGGTTCAGTTCGCGGCCCAGTGGCTCGGACAGGGTTCGGGCCACGATATCGACCGGTCCGCCTGGCGTGAACGCGACGATGATTCGAGTGGGTTTGGTCTGGGCCGAGGCCGATGCCGCAGCCGACAAGCCGAGGGCTATCCCAGCCAATGCGATCAATGCTTTCCTCATCATCACTCTCCTTCTGGGCGAACGCGGATCTGCTAGGATCCGCCGCCACAATGGACGCCTTTCTGATCTCGACCGGCATTGTTGCCCTGGCGGAAATCGGGGACAAGACCCAGCTGCTTACCCTGGTGCTTGCCGCACGATACCGCAAGCCCTGGCCGATCGTGGCCGGCATTTTCGTGGCCACTCTGATCAACCACGGCATAGCGGGCGCGGTGGGCGCGTGGCTGACGTCGGCGATTGGCCCGTCTGCCATGCGCTGGGTGCTGGGCCTGTCGTTTCTTGCCATGGCAGCCTGGATGCTGGTTCCCGACAAGCTCGATGAAGACACCGGCGAATCAAAACGCATTGGCGGCGTTTTTCTGAGCACAGCCGTGCTGTTCTTTTTCGTTGAAATCGGTGACAAGACTCAGATTGCAACCGTAGCGCTGGCGGCGCGCTTCGATTCGCTGGCGGCCGTGGTGCTGGGCACCACCCTGGGCATGATGCTCGCCAACGCACCGGTTGCGTTTTTCGGCGACGCCATCGCCAAGCGTTTACCCGTGTCGATCGTGCATCGGGTGGCGGCCGCCGTGTTCGCACTCCTGGGCATCGGAGTGCTGGTCACCGGATAGCCTCAGATCGGGTAGATGATCGAGTTCGGAATCATTTCCGAGTCGTAAATGCATTCCCGCACTGCAAACCTGAACCCTGCAGGCGTGCGCACCACCACATCGAGTGTGCGGCCCACGTTGAATACGGTCGTGGCCTCGGAGAGCTTGGTGCGAAAGACGGCATAGTTGGCTTCGCACCGCCAGCGGTCGGGACCTGCCTCGCGGATGACAGGCGTTCCCACGACATGGCGTTGATAGTACGGATCGTGAAACAGCGTTTCCTTGATGCCGTAGACACGATCGCGAAGCATGCCCTTGCTGGTGAGCGACAGCGTGGCGAGCGGAAAGCCGCGCTCATGATTTTCGCGTGGCTGAACGCGGTAGACGCAGTCATCGGTGAAAAATTCTGGCCAAAGGTCCCAGTTGCCGGAGTCGGCCGCGCTCGCATAGTCGGCATAGAGCTGGGTGATGGCGAACCAGTCCTCGAAGGTGGGGGCGGCCACAGTGCTCGTATTCATGGTGATCCTCAGGCTTCGATAATGTCGCGCCAATAGCGGTACATGCCGCGGATCAGGGTTTCAGTCACCATGTGTTCGGTGTCGCCCACTTCGCGCCCGCCGAGTTCGGCCACCGCGCGGTGAAATGGCTTGCTCTCGAAGCCCTGTTGCGAAAATTCGATGACCTCGCCGTCGTCGGCCGACACGAATCCGGCAGGCCCGAACAGATTGGCCTGACGCAGCCGCCGCTCAGTCATCTCGGGGCTGTCGTCTTCAAATCCAAAGTGGGTCCAGACGAAATCGAAACTGCCATGACCGTTGGGTTGGATGTGGCGGGTGGACACGCTGTTCACCTGCTGTTGCAGGATCACGCTGGGGAAGAGGGTGGTCATCACGGCGGTGGGCTCGCCCCACCAGGGCTCATGAACGATATCCAGAAAGCTGGGGTCGTTCAGCTTCATCGACTCCTTGAAGCTTGATATCTGGGTGACCTGCTCGGCCTTGCCCGTTGCCCCCCGGGTGCTGATCATCGCGGCATGCCGGTGACGCTCGTCCATCCGCAGCTGCGACTTGTTGTCGGCCCGCCAGAGCCCGAACGTGACGAACCAGGTGTGGAGCAGACCCGGGTGATAGGGGTCCTTGATGTTTTCCTGCATCAGCTTCCAATTGCCTGGAATGCGCTGCCGGTTGTAGCCAAGAATGCGCAGCGCGCGGCCGTTGAACAGCCGGTCGAAATAGCCCAGGATGGTCGGGCCGAGGAAGTCTTCGAGTGACTCCACCTGATGGTCGAATGATGCGAACACCACGCCGCCGCGGCGCGCCACCTTGAGTTTGGTGAGGCTGTGCTCGGCGGGTTTGAAATCGGCCGGCATGCCGCCGTGCACTTCGTTGCCCTGGCGAACGCCGCGCCGGAAGGGCACGCCCTGCAAGTCACCGCCCAATGAATAGCTCCACTGGTGATAAGGGCAGACAAACTCCTTGCGGTTGCCGTGGCGCTCCCGACAGAAACGCATGCCGCGATGGGCGCAGACGTTTTCGATCACATGGACCTCGCCCTTCAGGTCGCGCGAGAGAATCACCGAGCGTTCGCCGATCGCAGTGCGCTTGTAATCGCCCGGGTTCGGGATCTCGGCCTCGAGTCCCACGTAGCACCAGTGGTTCTTGTAGAAGAAGCGCTCGAGCTCGCGGCGGTAGAGTTCGTCGCTGGTGTAGGCGAGAAACGGAATACGGTGCGTGCCGTCGGATTCCCAGCGGGCCTGATCCGGGAAGGTGGTGAGGGGGTCACCCATTCGAACGCTCCAGATTCGGGGGAGGCTTAATGATAGCCCCCGCGGCCGAAGGCCTGGCTTGCGGGCACTCGCCCGGGGGCTCTTCAGCGCCGCGCCTGAACGCGATTGCCCGGGGGGCGTGCAGCCACGCCCCGTCTGCGCTTCGTTCAGGCGTCCAGTCGGGTTCCGGAGGCCCGGGCTGCCGCTCCCCACTTGGCAACTTCGGTTTCGATGAACCTCGTGAACTGCTCGCCAGGCAGCGCGCGAACCACCGAACCCGCCTGGGCCACGCGCTGATTGAGGGCCGGATCGGCCAGCACGGTGGCAAAGTCGCGGGAGATTTTGTCTACAACCGGCGCCGGGATTCCGGCCGGACCCACGAGCCCCGCCCAGCCGACCGCTTCAAAGTTGGCAAGCCCCGCCACCGGCAATTCGGCAAGCGCCGGTACGTCGGGCAGGGCGCTGTTGCGTTGAGCGCTGGTAACGGCGAGCGCGCGCACCCGCCCGGCCTGGATGTGCGTGAGCGCAGCCGATACGCTGTCGATCATGAATTGAACCTGACCGCCGATGAGATCGGTGAGTGCCGGACCGCTTCCCTTGTAGGGGATGTGCACGGCAAAGGTCTGCGTGGCGAGCTTGAACATTTCGCAGGCCAGATGTTGCGAGGTGCCCGGGCCCCCGGAGGCATAGCTGAGGCTGCCGGGCTTCTGCTTCAGAAGCGCAACCAGTTCGGCCACCGAGCGGACCGGCAGCTCGCGATTCACCAGCAGCACCAGCGGCGCGACGAAGGCGAGCGAGATCGCTGTGAAGTCGCGAACCGGGTGGTAGGGCAACTTCGAAAATACCGAGGGGTTGATGGCGAGCGGACCGCTGGACACCATGCCCAGCGTGTAGCCGTCGGCGGGCGACTGCCTGAGCGCCTCCATGCCGATGATGCTGCTCCCGCCCGGGCGGTTTTCCACCGGAATGCTCTGTCCCCAGATCTGCGCGAGCCGCTCCGCGAAGGCCCGGCCGAAGATATCGGTGGCCTGCCCCGGCGGAAAGGGAATGATCATCCTGACAGGCTTCGTGGGCCAGGGGCTCTGGGCCCGCGCTGGCGTCACGCCCCCGGCCGAGGCGCCGAGCGCAGCAAGGTTGAACAGATGGCCGCGTCGGCCGGGGTGACTGGGCTTCGAGGACATGATGACGCTCCGGGACGGTCGAACGAGGCGGTTGGTGAGAGGATGCCGCTGCATATACCATCAGATCTTAAACAAGGGAGACACCATGGACCACCCACCCTATCGCCCGGACCGCCGCCGCCTGATCGCCTGCGCAGCCGCTGCGGGGATGACCGCGTCGGTGAGCCGTGCGTCGTTCGCGCAGGCCTACCCGGCGCGTCCCATCCGGATCATCGTGCCGTACGCGGCCGGCGGCACCTCCGACATCCTTGCGCGCACGCTTGGCGTGCGAGTGGGCGAGGCGCTGGGCCAGCAGATCGTGGTCGAGAACCGGCCGGGTGCCAATGGCGCGCTGGGCAGCGATCTGGTGGCCAAGTCGGCGCCCGACGGCTACACCCTGCTCCTTACCGATGTCGGCGGACTTACCAGCGCGCCCGCGGTGGTTCGCAATCTTCCTTTTGATCCGGTGCGCGATTTCGCGCCGGTCATCCCGGTGGTCTGGTCCCCCCACCTCATGGTGGTGAGCCCGGCGGTCACCGCCGGCTCGGTGGCCGATCTGGTCGCGCTGGCCCGATCAAAGCCGGGCAGGCTGAATTGCGCAACAGTGGGTGCGGGCAGTGCCCCCCATCTGGCCGGCGCGCTGTTCGCCCTGCGCGCGGGCGTTGACTGGGGCTATGTTCAGTACAAGGGGGGTGCGCAGGCGCTCAACGATCTCGCCGCGAGCCAGTCTGACCTGATGTTCAACGGCATGCTTGCGACGCTTCCCTATGTGAAGGGAGGGAAACTGCGCGCCATCGGTCTGTCGAGCGACCGGCGCTGGCCCACCATGCCCGAGTTGCCGACGGTGGCCGAGCAGGGCTTCCCCGGTTTCATGACTGGTTCATGGCAGGGACTGCTGGCCCCCGCAGGCACACCCGAGCCTGTCGTCAGCCGGCTGAATGCCGAATTCGCCCGCGCACTCACGGCGCCTGAGGTGGTCGAGCGTCTCACGGCCCAGGGTGCCGAGCCCCGTCCGGGTCCCTCGGCAGCGTTTGGCGAGTTCATGCGCACCGAAACCCAGAAATGGGCGAAGCTGGTTCGCGATGCCGGCATCCGGATTGAGTGAGCATCATGAGCCTCATCCGGATGACACCCATCACGGGACCGGCTGCCTGGCGTGGGCCGGATTTTGATGGTGACGAGTCGTGGATCCATCGGCTGAGTGCTGCCGAGATTGATGCGCTCGACGAGGCGCTGGCGGCCGTTGCACGAAGCGGCCGGCGCTTCCCCGACTTTGGCCGCGAACATTTCCCGATTGGTGCGCTTGGCGCCGTGCTGCCAGCCTTTGCCGAAACGCTGGAGAACGGCCGCGGATTTCTGCTGCTTCGCGGGCTGCCGGTCGCACGCTACAGCGACGAGCAACTCAAGTCCGTTTGCTATGGCATCGGGCTCCACCTCGGCTTGCCGGTTCGCCAGAACCCGAGAGGCGATCTGCTGGGCGAGGTCATGAATGTGGGTGACCTGAACAGCAAGCACACCCGGGTCTACGAAACCAACCTCTATCTCCCCTATCATTCCGACCCCTCCGATGTGGTGGGCTTGATGTGCGTGAGGAAGGCCCGCGAGGGCGGTCTCAGCAGTCTGGTGAGCGTGGCGAGCATCTACAACCAGATCCTGCTCCATCACCCGCAGTATCTGGCGCTGTATTACCGCTGCTGGTACTTCGCGCATCTCTGCGAGCCCCAGCCCAGCCTGTCGCCCATCTTCAGCTTTCACCAGGGGAAGCTGAGTTGTCGCTATCTGCGCCAGTATCTCGAACTCGGGCACGAGCTTCGGGGCTATCCGCTATCGAAGGTGGATATCGAGGCGCTCGATCTGTTCGATCAGGTGATGCACGACCCCGCCATCCGACTCGACATGATGCTCGAGCCTGGCGACCTGCAGTTCGCCAACAACTATGCGGTGCTGCATTCGCGTACCGCGTTCCAGGACCATGAAGCGCCGGAACTTCGAAGGCGAATGCTTCGTCTGTGGCTCAAGATGCCGAACGCGCGCGTGCTGGCACCCGAGTTTCCCGGCCGAAACGGGTTCCCGGCACCGCTTGCTGCTGCTTGATCAAGTCTTTCATCAGGACCTCACCATGAACGCTGCTCCCAGCCAATCCCCGTACCCTCGCGACCTTCGCGGCTACGGCCGCAATCCTCCCCACGCCCGGTGGCCGGGCAATGCCCGCGTGGCGGTGCAGTTCGTGCTCAACTACGAGGAGGGCGGCGAGAACTCCGTGCTCCACGGTGACGCCGGCAGCGAGCAGTTTCTGTCCGAGATGTTCAGCCCCGCGGCGTATCCCGCGCGCCACCTCAGCATGGAGGGCATCTACGAGTACGGCTCACGTGTCGGGGTGTGGCGGATCCTGCGCGAGTTCGAGCGACGCGGGCTGCCGCTGACCGTTTTCGGCATCAGCATGGCGCTCGAGCGTTGCCCCGAGGTGACCGCGGCATTCGTGGAACTGGGCCACGAGATCGCCTGTCACGGCTGGCGCTGGATTCATTATCAAAACATCGACGAGGCGACCGAACGCGAGCACATGCGGATTGGCATGGACATCATCAGCCGGCTGACGGGCTCGCGGTCGCTGGGCTGGTATACCGGCCGCGACAGCCCCAACACGCGGCGACTGGTGGCCGACTACGGCGGCTTCGAGTACGACAGCGACTACTATGGCGATGATCTGCCGTTCTGGATGCAGGTGCGGCGAACCGATGGCGCGCTGGCCCCGCATCTGGTGGTGCCCTACACGCTCGATGCCAACGACATGCGGTTTGCGCTGCCGCAGGGCTACAGCCATGGCGACGAATTTTTCGAATACCTGCGCGATGCCTTTGACGTGCATTGGGCTGAAGGCGATGAGCGCCCCAGCATGATGAGCATCGGCATTCATTGCAGACTGCTCGGACGGCCCGGCCGGATGCGCGCGCTGCAGCGCTTTCTCGATCATGTCCAGTCGCATGACCGGGTGTGGGTCACGCGCCGGATCGACATCGCGCGCCACTGGAAGACAACGCATCCGTTTGATCCCGCCTCGGCGTTTGTGTGGGAATGAGCGCCAACCCATTGATTTCGACTCAGCGAGGTATGCCATGCCGACCGTTCTGATCACCGGCGCCAACCGCGGGATCGGTCTCGAGTTTGCCCGCCAGTATGCGGCCGATGGATGGCGGGTGATTGCGGCGTGCCGCGAGCCAGCGACTGCAAAAGCGCTGCTTGAACGGCTGCCCGCCGCGGATGTGGTCGCGCTCGATGTGACCGACACCGCATCGATTCGCGCGCTGGCGGCTTCACTCGCAGGGCAGCCGATCGATATCCTGATCGCGAACGCCGGCGTGATGTCGGCCCATCCGCGAAGTGATCCGCTTGATATCGCCGATGAGGCCTGGCTCAACGACTTCCGGGTCAATGCGATGGGCGCGCTTCGGGTCGCTGCCGCCTTCGCGCCGCATCTGGCGGCCGGAGGCGAGCGAAAGCTGATCGCAATCAGCAGCCTCCTGGGGTCGATCGGTTCAAACGGCATGGGCGGGCATTATTCCTATCGCGCATCCAAGACCGCACTCAACGCACTGTGGCGCTCCTTTGCCGTCGATCATCCTGAACTGATCGCGGTCACGCTCAGCCCAGGCCTGCTCCGCACCGACATGACGCGCTATGAATCTGCCTGGGACCAGCTGAACGATCCGGCGCCGCGCGTGGGGCTGCTCCGCGGCGTCATCGCCGGCCTCACGGCGGCGGACACCGGGTCGGCGATGAATTTCAGCGGGGAGAAAATGCCCTGGTAAGCGGGGGCGACGCGCTTTCACCCGATCGGTCCCGACACCTGTATCGGTGACCGGAACAACGAGGAGACCTGTTCATGTCCAAGCGCCTGATTCAACCGTTTCGCCGCAAGATGCTTGCCGCCTCATCGCTGGCTGCGTTGTCGCCCGGACTGTCGGCCCAGACTCCGTCCTATCCCGGCAGACCGGTGCGCTTCGTGGTGCCGATCACCACCGGAGGCAGCAACGACGTGGTGGCGCGCGCCATTGCGCAGCGCCTGTCCGAGGTGTGGGGGCAGCCCGTGACGGTGGAAAACCGTCCTGGCGCCGGCATGAATCTTGGTGCGGAGTTCGTGGCGCGAAGCGCCCCGGATGGTTACACCTGGCTGCTGGGGGCCAACAATATTTTCGTTTTCAACCCGCATGTCGGCAAGACGCCTTTCGATCCGTTCAAGGATTTCACACCTGTTACCACCGTCGCCCTGGTGCCCTTCGTGCTGGTGGTCAATCCGTCGCTGCCGGTTCGAAACGTGGCTGAACTGATCGACTATGCGAAGCGCAATCCCGCCGCACTCAATTACGGTTCCTCGGGTAACGGCTCGCCGCAGCAACTGGCCACCGAACAGCTCAAATTCGCCGCCGGCATCCAGATTCAGCACGTGCCTTACAAAGGCGCAATGGGCGCAATCACCGACCTGATCGGCGGCCGCATTCAGGTCTTCATCGGGGCGGTCAATTCGCTGCTGCCCCATATCCGGGAGGGGCGGCTGAGGTTGCTCGCCGGGGCGGGTGGCAAGCGCTTTGCAGCTTTCCCGGATCTTCCCGCCATCGCCGAGACCGTGCCGGGGGTGGCGCTCGACGTGTGGCTGGGTGTTTTCATGCCCGCTGGGGTCCCGGCCGATATCGTGGGTAAGGTCAACACCGATATCGCCAGGGTGCTGAACCAACCCGAGGTGAAGGCCAATCTCGCGGGCCAGGGCATCGAGGTTTCCACCAGCACTCCCGAGGCGCTTGCCGCCACCATTCGCGACGACCACGCCCGCTGGGGCAAGGTGATTCGCGATGCCAACATTAAGGCGGACTGATACACCATGACACTGCGACGAGAAGAGCCCGTTCGTTCGACTGCGAACGGGCAGCACTGGGGGAGCGATTCGATCGCCGACTGCCTGCGCGCCATGCGCGTGCCGTGGCTTGCGCTCAACCCGGGCGCGAGCTACCGGGGGCTGCACGACAGCCTGGTCAACCATCTGGGTAACGAAGCACCGCAGATGCTCCTCTGCCTGCACGAGGAAGTCGCCGTTGCCATCGCTCACGGTTATGCGAAGGCGAGTGGCAGGATGATGGGTGCAGTGTTGCACTCCAACGTGGGACTCATGCACGCCACCATGGCGGTGTTCAACGCCTGGTGTGACCGTGTGCCGGTGTTGATGCTGGGTGCAACCGGCCCCTGGGATGCGGCACGCCGCCGTCCCTGGATCGACTGGATCCACACTGCAAGCGATCAGGGCGCACTGGTGCGCGACTACACCAAGTGGGACAACCAGCCGGGCTCGATTCCCGCTGCGATCGAGGCGCTGCTTCGGGGGGCGCAAATTGCACAGACCGCGCCGCGCGGGCCGGTCTATATCAATCTCGACGCGGCGCTCCAGGAGGCGAGGCTCGATGTACCCGTGCCCACGCCGGATCCTGCGCGCTATGCCGCGCCGGCTTCGCCGCCTCCAGCGCCTGCCGATGTCGAACGCGCGGCGGCTTTCCTTGCCGCAGCCGAGCGGCCGGTGATCCTGCTGGGTCGCGTATCGCGAAGTGACCATGACTGGGCGAACCGCGTGGCACTTGCAGAGGCACTGCAGGCGCAGGTGATCACTGATCTGAAGAACGCGGCAGGCTTTCCGACCGCGCATCCGCAGCACGTGGGGCCGCCCGGTGCCTTTCTGAGCCCGGAGGCGAGTGCCGCGCTCCGGACGGCTGATGTGGTGTTGATGCTCGACTGGGTGGACCCGGGCGGGGCATTCAAGCAGGCATTGCAGGGCGCGCCTTGCAGCGCAAAGGTCATCAACGTGTCGCTCGACATGCATCTGCACCGCGGCTGGAGCATGGATGGCGGCAGCCTCCCACCGGCCGATGTGTTCATGCTCTGCGAACCCGATGCGGCGGTGGCGGCACTGTTGCCGGTCTGTCAACGCCGCACGCCGCGCCAGTGGCCGGTTCGTGCGCCGTTGGCGCCCCCGGCGGACGACGATCAGGTAAGCCTGCGCCAACTCGCTGCGGTGATTGAGCAGGCTGCGCGGCCCGAGGAACTCTGTATCGTGCGGCTACCCCTCGGCTGGAATGGCGGCTATCGTGATTTCAGCTCGCCCATGGACTATCTCGGCGCGGACGGCGGCGGCGGACTGGGAGCCGGTCCAGGTAATGCAGTGGGCGTTGCGCTTGCCCTGCGTGACGAGCGGTCCTCGCGTGTACCGATAGCACTTGTGGGCGACGGTGATTTCCTCATGGGCAGCACGGCGGTCTGGACCGCGGTGCGATACGGCATTCCGGTACTGATCGTGGTCTGCAACAACCACTCGTTTTTCAATGACGAACTGCATCAGGAACGCGTGGCGCGCGAGCGCTCCAGGCCAGTGGAGAACCGATGGATCGGCCAGCGCATGACCGAACCAGAAATCGATCTTGCCAAAATGGCTGAATCCATGGGTGCGCTTGGCATCGGGCCGGTGCGGCGTGCGCAAGACCTTCTGCCGGCACTGCAGGGCGGCCTCGCCGCAGTCCGGGCCGGGCGCGTGTGCGTGATCGACGCATCGGTGGTGCCGGGCTATGACTCGAACATGAGCGGGCAGAGCAGCACGCAAGCGGCGATCCATAAACGTTGAAGGGAATCGATCATGAATGCTCCCCCTGCCGCCCGACCGATCTCGGCGTTGCTGCCGAGCCGCCGCGAGCTCTACTACGGAGGGACCTGGCACGAGCCGCGCGGCGGCTACCTCGAGACGGTGAACCCGGCCACAGGCGAGTCGCTGGGCCGCGTGGCTGAGGCCAATGCCGATGATGTCGATGCCGCAGTACGCGCCGCGCAGGCGGGCTTTGAGACCTGGCGACGGATGAAGCCGCTCGAGCGCGCAGGGCTGCTGCGCAAGGTGGCGGCGGTGCTGCGTGAAAACGCATTCGAACTGGCCATGATCGACGCTGCCAACTGCGGCAACCCGATCAGCGAGATGCAGCGCGACGCGTTGATCGCGGCGGTGCAGATCGAGTACTACGCCGGGCTGGCCACCGAGATCAAGGGCGAAACACTGCCGATGGGCGAGGGCATCCTCAACTACTCGCTGCGTGAACCCTACGGTGTGTGCGCACGGATCGTCGCCTACAACCATCCGATCATGTTCACCGCGGGCAAGATGGCGCCACCGTTGGCCGCGGGCAATGTGGTCATCATGAAGCCGCCCTATCAGGCGCCACTCTCGGCCTATCGCATGATGGAACTGCTGGACGGCATCCTGCCGCCTGGCGTCCTGAATGTGATCAGCGCCGGTACCCCGGGCAGTCAGGCCCTGGTCACGCACCCCATGGTTCCCCGCCTGGCCCTGATCGGCAGCGTGCCCACTGGCCGCGCCATCGCCCGCGCAGCCGCCGACCGGTTGAAGCATGTCACGCTCGAGCTGGGCGGCAAGAACGCCTGCATCATCTATCCCGATGCCGACCTCGCGCGTGCCATGCCGGGTGCGGTCAACGGCATGAATTTCACCTGGTGCGGGCAGAGCTGCGGCTCCACGTCGCGGCTCTTCGTGCATCGCTCGATCCATGACGAGGTGATCGAGGGCATGCTGAAAGCGGTGCGTCACTACCAGCCCGGCATTCCCACCGAGATGTCCACCACCATGGGGGCGATCGTCTCGAAGGCGCAGTGGGAAAAAATCCTGGGTTATGTCGAGATCGCCAAGGCTGAAGGCGCCGACCTCATATACGGAGGCGGGGTCCCCGGCGACCCCAGGCTCGCCAACGGCTGGTTTGTCGAGCCGACTGTCTTTACGGGTGTTTCACAGGATATGCGGATTGCCAACGAAGAAGTGTTCGGCCCCATTCTTTCGGTGATTCGCTGGGATGACGAGGATGCCCTCTTCGAACAGGTGAACCGGGTGGAATACGGGCTCACCGCGTCCATCTGGACCAGCCGCCTCGACCAGGCGCACCGTGCCGCGGCGCGGGTGCAGTCGGGGTATGTCTGGGTCAACCATGTGAGCAGCCATTTCATCGGAGCGTCCTTTGGTGGCTACAAGCAGTCGGGGATCGGTCGAGAGGAAGGCTTCGATGAACTGTTGTCCTACACCCAGCACAAGAATGTCCACGTGGTGCTTTGAGGGGTTCGCCCAGGCATTTCCATCATCCGGTTTTCGGGGAGAGCGCTGATGCCGATTCAGGCGAGGCTTGGCTGGCTTCATCTCCAGTCGCCGCAGCCCGAGGCGATGGCGGCTTTTTACTCGCGCGCCTACGGTCTTCGGGTTGAGCGGCAGGGCTCCGTACTGACCTGCCATGGCGATGGCCGCGCGCTTCATGTGTCAGCGGGCGAAGCCAACCGGCTTCATTACGCGTTGTACGGGTTTGCAGAGGCGTCGTGCTGGCAGGCGTTTCTCGCGCGCGGAGAGTCGGCGTTGTCGCTTGAGTTGCCTGATCTGCCAGGCATTCCGCCAGGGGCTCGCTCATGCATCGATCCGGACGGCAACCGAATGGTGTTCGCGCCGCCGGGAATGTCTGCGGTGGCGGGGCAAACGCCTGCCATCAAAGCGCTCCCGCCCGCGGGCAATCAGCACTTTGCCTTGCGCACCACCCGGATTGACGAGATGCTCGCGTTTTACTGCGGGCAGTTGGGTTTTCATCTGTCTGACCGCGTGCTCGACAGCGATGGCAGGCTGCGCGCGTGTTTCCTGCGCACCGACTCGCTCCATCACTCGCTTGCGCTATTTGGCGCGCCGGTCACGTGCTTCGATCATCAGTCGTTCGAGTCGCCTGCGTGGTCAGACCTCAAGGACTGGGCGGACCACATGTCGCGCGAGCGGATCGAAATCGTGTGGGGAGTGGGGCGCCACGGACCTGGTAACGACGTATTTTTCATGGTCCGGGACCCCGACGGCAATCTTGCCGAAATCTCCTCTGAAATCGAGGTGTGTGACGAGGCACGTCCCGCGGGGGTGTGGCCCCATGAGGAGCGCACGCTGAATCTCTGGGGCAAGGCGATCATGCGCAGCTGACGCCAGGCCATGCCGCTTGCCTCCCATTACCCGGTTGTGATTGTCGGTACTGGCCCGACGGGGCTGGTGCTTGCGCATTTGCTTGCGCGGCAGGGCATTGCGGCGTTGGTGATAGACCGGTCAGAGAGCACGGTGGGCGAGGCCCGCGCAGTCACCATTGACGACGAGAGCCTGCGCACCTTGCAGGCGGCAGGCGTGCTCGAGCAGGTGCTGCCCGATGTCGTGCAGGGCTACGGCGTTCACTACTACTCCTGGCGGCAAACCCTCTTTGCGCGGATCGAACCCCGGTCTCTTGAATATGGCTATCCGAAGCGAAATGCGTTTCGCCAGCAACTGCTGGTACGCGCGTTGGCCGATGCGCTTGAAGCGCCTGTTGAACTGCGCTTTCGCCATGAATTGCTGAGCTTTTCTCAAACGGCTGATCGGGTGTCGCTTTCCATCGCCACCCCCGATGGGCCGCAAAGCGTGGAGACCGACTGGCTGGTGGGTTGCGACGGGGGCCGAAGCACGGTGCGCGAGGCATTGGGCATCGCACTCGAGGGCAGCAGCTATGCTGAACGCTGGCTGATTGCAGATCTCATTGGTCGGCGCGATCCGTTTCGCCATACGCGAACCTTCTGTGATCCGGTGCGACCCACAATCCGGCTGCCGGGCCCGCAGGCCACCGTCCGTTATGAGTTCATGCTGCATCCGGACGAAGACGCCGAGTCGGTGCTCGACGAGACGCAGCTTCGCAGCTGGATTCGTGCGCGCGAGCCGTCAGACGCCGACATCACGCTGCTCAGAAAAGTGGTCTACACCTTTCATGCGCGGGTGGCGGCCCGTTGGCGTGCAGGACGGGTACTGCTCGCGGGCGATGCTGCGCACCTGACGCCGCCCTTTGCCGGGCAGGGCATGAACAGCGGTGTGCGCGATGCACTGAACCTTGCCTGGAAGCTCGCCGAGGTGGTGCGGGGGCGCGCCGAGCCTGCCCTGATCGACACCTACGAGGCCGAGCGCAAGCCTCATGCCTGGGCGTTGATCAACATGGCGCTGCGGATCGGATCGTTCATGCAGCCGAAGTCGGTGGCGGGTGCAGCGATCGCGCAGGGGCTTCTGAAACTGGTCTGCCTGGTGCCTGCTGCGCGCGACTACATCCTGCATCTGAAATTCAAGCCCAAGCCCCGCTTCAGGCAAGGCCTCAAGGTCGGGGGATCGGGTGCCGAGCCGGTGATTCCGCCTGGTCAACTCATGATCCAGCCTGTGGTGCAGACCCGGGCGGGGTCTGCGTTGCTGCTCGAT
>RFXC01000079.1 GCA_009921765.1 Betaproteobacteria bacterium
CCGGTGGCCAGCTTGGTCACGTCGACCTTGATCAGGGCGACGGTCTGCGGCGTGCCCTGCGCCAGGACGGGGGCGGCGAGGAGGCCGAGAGCGAGAATCGCCGTGCCGGCGAGGAGGGAACTCTTCATGGGAAATGTCTCCGTGTTTGGGGAATGATCCGACCATAGCAGAGCGGATCGACGGCGGTCAATCAGCGCGTGCAATTTGTCCAGACATAAACGGCCGCGGGAGATGGGAATCAGCCGCGGCGCCCGCCCAGGTCACCCGGACCGGCCCGGCGGATGGTCATGGCATATCCAAACCGCCCCGCCGGATGAAGACTGTCAGACACTTCGAGCAGGCGCCCGTCATCCCCATGATAAGCCCGAACAATCCGGAGTGCAGGGCCGCCGGCGCGCGCAAGCAGCACCGAGGCGTCGTCACGCGCGAGCGCACAGGCGCTGATCTGCTGCTCCACCCTTGCAACCCTGACCCCGAACCGCGCCTCGATCTGCCTGTAAACCGGTACCGCCTGAGAGGCGATTCGGCGCGCGAGGGACGCAAAAGCCGGGCTCAGGTAGACCCGGGTGACACACACCGGATGGGGGTTGCCCGGCAGATGACGAATGAGTCGCGCAAAAACCCATGCCTCACCCGCGGGAATCGGTGGCGGATCGGCTTGCCCGGGTTCGTGAGTGGCCCAGCCGCGCTCGAGGAGGCGCAGGCGCGTGCCGGACGCATATTGCAGAAGGTCATCGATGGAATCGAGCGCCTGCAGGTAGGGCTCGCGTTGAATGGAAGAAATCACCACCGTGCCCGCACGGGGTCGGCGACTCACCATTCCGCCCTCGGCCAGCAGCCTCAGCGCCTCGCGAATGGTGAAGCGGCTGCTGTCGAACTGCTCGCAGAGTTCATGCTCGGTGGGGAGTAGCGATCCCACCCGGTAGCGGCCGGAGGCGATGGCGGCGATCAGCTGATTGGCGATGCGGGCGTACCGAGGCTCGTCGGCAGCGATCGTGGGGGTTGCCCGAGCGCCCGAGCGGCGCGCGCCGGCAGCGCGCTCGCGCGCATCCGGGGGCGGCTGTCCGCGCCGGCGCGGACGGGGCGATGCAGGTTGGTCGGGCAAGATCGGTCACCGTATCGCGCAGCGTGGGATGGCGCCGGTCAACGGGCACAACAATCCCTGGCTGCGTCTCGTTGACAGTATGCATGAATCGCTCTAGATTTGTCCGGACATATTGACTTCCCTGCGAGATCACGTGACTGCCCGCCGAAGCCTTCTGTTTGCCCCCGCCTCGCGCGCCGAACTGCTTGAAAAAGCAGCCCGCGCCGGCGCCGATATCGTATGCACCGATCTGGAAGACGCGGTCGGCCCGGCCGACAAGGATGCCGCCCGCGAAACCGGTGTGGCGTTCATGTGCACGCCCCCCTCAGCGGGCGAACGCGCGCTGCGCATCAACTCCCTGCGAACCGGCACCGGTCTGAAAGACATGCTGGCGCTGCAGGCGGCCAGCGCACCCGCGGGCATCATCTGCCTGCCCAAGGTGGAAAGCGCAGACGAGGTGCGCTGGGCCGATGAACTGCTGGGCGCTCAGCGCGGACTTTCGCTCTGCGCCTTCATCGAAACCCCCCGCGGCCTGGAGGTGGCAGCCGAGATCGCAGCCGCCAGCCCGCGGCTTGCGTTTCTGGTGTTCGGGGCGGTTGATTTCTGCGCCGAACTGGGGGTGCCGCTCTCGGATGAGGCGCTGGGCTGGGCCCGCGGTCGCCTCGCATCGGCCGCACACCGCGCAGGCGTGGGGCTGCTTGATGCGCCGTGTGTGGAATTCCGTGACCTGGCGGAGGTGGCGCGCCAGAGCCGGGTGGCCCGCGCCCTCGGCTTCACCGGAAAAACCGCGATCCATCCCTCCAACATTGCGGTCGTTCACGAAGCCTTCGCACCCAGCGCGGCGGAAATCGAGCAGGCCCGCGGCATCATCGCGGCATTCGAAGCCTCGGGCGGTGCAGTGGCCACCTGGCAGGGCAAGCTGGTTGAACTGCCCGTGGTAAAGCGCATGCAGCGCATTCTTGCGCTGGTCGATTCAACCGGCGCTGCCCGCTAGTCGCAGCGCGCTGACCACACACGCCTTCCTTTTTATTTTCCTCGGAGAACTCCATGGCCGGAACCGTCAAGAAAGTCGGTGAAAACCGCTACCGCGAATCCTTCGGACGCTATTTCGAAGACTTCAACATCGGCGACATCTACGAGCATCGCCCCGGCCGTACCATCAGCGAAACCGACAACACCTGGTTCACGCTGCTCACCATGAACACCCACCCCATGCACTTCGACGCCGAATACGCCAAGCACAGCGAATTCGGCCGCTGCATTGTGTGCTCGCCGCTCACCGTGGCGCTGATCGTGGGCATGAGCGTCACCGACGTAAGCCAAAAGGCCATCGCCAACCTGGGCTGGAAGGAAATCCGGTTGCCGCATCCGCTGTTCGCGGGCGACACGCTTACCGCCGAATCCGAGGTACTCGACAAACGCGAGAGCAAGTCGCGGCCGAACGCAGGGCTGGTCACCGTCAAGAGCCGTGGCTTCAACCAGAACGGAAAACTGGTCTGTGAGTTCGACCGCACCATTTTGGTTGCCAAACGCGGTTTCGAAAACGAAGAAAAAGCCAACTACTGATTCACCGAATTTTCCGCAGCAGGAGTCCCCAATGTCCAACGCCCCCCAAGACAGCACGTCGCACGAACAGGAATCCGAAATTCTCGATGCCATTGAAAAATGGCTGGAACGCGACGTGCGGCCCCATGTGCTGCGACTGGAACACGCCGACGAATACCCGTTCGAGTGGGTCGAGCAGATGAAAGAGATGGGTCTGTTCGGGGCAACCATATCGGCCGAATATGGCGGACTGGGCCTCCCGGCGGGCACCTACGCCCGGATCGTGGAAAAAATTGCCGAGACCTGGATGTCCTTGAGCGGCATCTTCAACAGTCACCTGATCATGGCGGCGTGTGTGGAGCGGATGGGTACGCCTGAGCAGAAGCAAACCTGGCTGCCCAAATTCGCCACTGGCGAAATCCGTGGTGGCCTTGCGCTCACCGAACCTGACGCCGGCACCGATCTGCAGGGCATCAAGATCCGCGCCAAACGCGACGGCGACCATTACGTCATCAACGGCACCAAAACCTGGATCTCCAACGGCATCCATGGCACCTGCTTCGCGCTGCTGGTGAAAACCGACACGTCGGCCAACCCCGCCCACAAGGGCATGTCCTGTTTCCTCGCCGAAAAGGGCCCAGGCTTTCGCGTATCGCGGAAGATCGAAAAGCTCGGCTACAAGGGTATCGACAGCGCCGAACTTGTCTTTGAAGATTTCCGTATCCCGGCCAACCGGCTGATCGGCGGCGTCGAGGGCAAGGGCCTGCAAACTGCGCTCGGTGGCCTGGAACTCGGTCGCATCAATGTTGCAGCGCGCGGTTGCGGGCTCGCCAGCGCGGCGCTTCGCGATGCAGTGCGCTACTCGCAGATCCGCAAGACCTTTGGAAAGCCCATCTGCGAACATCAGGCCATTCAACTCAAACTCGGCGAAATGGCCACGCGCCTCCAGGCTGCACGCCTCCTCACCTATGAGGCTGCCCGCGCCTACGACCGGGGCGAGCGCTGCGACATGGAAGCCGGAATGGCCAAGTACTTTGCGTCCGAAGCCGCAGTGGAAAACTCGCTCGAATCCATGCGCATTCATGGTGGCTACGGTTACTCCAAGGAATTCCATGTGGAGCGCTACTACCGCGACGCGCCGCTGATGTGCATTGGCGAGGGCACGAACGAGCTGCAGCGCATGATCATCGCGAAGCAGCTGATCGCGCGTAACCCCGTCTGAGCAAAGCGGGCCCCGCCATGGAAACGCCTCATCTGCCGCTTGCCGGCATCCGCATTCTCGCCATCGAGCAATACGGTGCTGGCCCCTACGCCACCATGCATCTGGCCGACCTGGGCGCCGAGGTCATCAAGATCGAGTCGCCCGCTCGCGAGGGCGTACCAGCCGGCGACATGTCGCGGCAGTCGGGGCCGTTTTTCCTGGGCGACAACGACAGCCAGTTTTTCCAGACCTTCAACCGCGGCAAGCGCAGCGTCTCGCTCGAAATCCGAACGCCGCGCGGCCGCGAACTGCTGCTGAAGCTGGTCGAGAAAGCCGATGCAGTGGCCAACAATCTCCGCGGTGACCAGCCTGCGCGGCTGCGCGTCACCTATGACGACCTGAAAGCCGTCAACCCGCGCATCGTCTGCGCGCATCTGTCGGGCTATGGCCGCACCGGTCCGCGTGCAAGCTGGCCCGCCTACGACTACCTCGCCCAGGCCGAAGCCGGTTATCTCGACATCACCGGCGAGCCCGGCACACCGCCTTCGCGAATGGGTCTGTCCATGATCGACTTCATGGGCGGGGTCACCGCGGCGTTTGCCCTCTCCTCGGCCCTTCTGGGCGCCTACCGGAGCGGCAAAGGATGCGACATCGACATCTCGCTCTACGACGTCGCCATGCATCAGCTCACCTATCCCGCCGCCTGGTACCTGAACGAGGGCCATGTCACCGACCGCAAGCCACGTTCAGGGCATCCGTCGGTGGTGCCCTGCGAGCTGATGCCCACCGCCGACGGCTGGGTGTTTGTCATGTGCATCACCGCCCGCTTCTGGACGCTGCTCTGCGAGAGCATCGGGCAGCCGGCCCTTGCCACCGACCCGCGCTTCAAGGGCTTTGCCGAACGGCGCGCCAACCGGCAGGCGCTGGTCGATATCCTCGACCCCATCTTCCGAACCCACACCACTGCCCATTGGATGGGTGTGCTGGCGGGCACCGTGCCGGCTGCGCCGGTGCTCACCCTGCCCCAGGCGCTCGACAATCCCTATCTCGCCGAAACCGAGGGCATTCTCACGCTTGCGCATCCTGCCAAACCAGCGGGGCTGCGAATGATCGCCAGCCCCATCCGCGTTGACGGCAAACGCCCGGGCGCCACCCCTGGCCCGGCCTGCGGCGCCGACACCGAATCGGTGCTGGGCGAAATCGGTGTGAGCGCAGACGAAATTGCCGAGTTGCGCGGCAGCGGCGTGTGCTGAGCAAACTCCCATGAAACTCGAAGGCATCCGCGTACTCGATCTGTCGCTGTTTCTGCCCGGCCCCCACCTCACCACCATGATGGCGGACCACGGCGCCGAGATCATCAAGATCGAGCCGCCCGGCGAGGGCGAGCCTGTGCGCCACGTGGGCTACCGGGCTGGCGGACACAGCGTCTGGTTTCGCAATATCGCGCGCGGCAAACAGAGCATCGTGCTCGATCTCAAATCGTCGGCGGGGCGAGAAGCGTTTCTCGCGCTCGCCGACCAGTCCGATGTGGTGGTCGAGGCCTTCCGGCCGGGCGTGGTCAAGCGGCTGGGCGTTGACTATGACGCCGTCTCGGCACGCAATCCGCGCATCGTCTACGCCTCCATTGCCGCCTTTGGTCAGAGCGGTCCGCTGAAAATGCGGCCGGCGCATGACATCGGCATGGAAGCGCTCGCCGGTGTGTTGAGCCTCAACCTTGACCGAAGCGGTCGCCCGGTGCATCCGCACATGCCCATCGCCGACATCACAGGCTCGATGATGGCGCTCGCGGGCATCCTGATGGCGCTCCTGCGCCGTGAAAAAACCGGCCGGGGCGACTACGTCGACATCTCCATGCACGATGCCACGCTGTCCTGGCTCCCCAATGCCACGGGAAGTGTGTTTGCCGAGAACCGGCCGCCCGTGGTGCCAGAGGAGCGCTCCTGGGGCGGGCACTCGTTCTACAACATCTACGACACCGCAGACGGCAGGCAGATCGTGCTCTGCGCGGTCGAGCACAAGTTTGTCAACAATCTGCTCACAGCAGTCGGCCGTGCCGATCTGATTCCAGTGGCCAATCAGCCGCCGGGCCCCGCCCATGCGCCGGTCAAGGCCGCCCTCATCGACATCTTCCGCAGCCGCACGCGCGATGAATGGGAACGCTGGATGCAGGATCACGATGTCTGTCTCGCACCGGTGCTCGATCTTCACGAGGCCTTCCACCACCCGCAGGCAGCTGCGCGCGAGATGCTGGTGCGCGATGCAGAGGGCAACCTGCACATCGGCAATCCGATCAAGTTTCGCCACGAACCCGCCCGCCTGAATACCCGGCTGCCCGCGCTCGGCGAGCACACCGATGCTGTGCTGGGACGCATCGCCCCCGGGCATCGCGCGCGCGACTGAGCGCTCGACTGAAGCCACAGACCCACGCATGCTGGCGCCCGATCCTGCCCCGCCCACCGAGACGCTCGCGCGCATCCTGTCGCGGCCCGTCTCGGCCGCCGATCGGGAACGTGCCGCGCTGCATGTGCTCGACTGGGTGGGCTGTGCGGCGGCCGGCGCGCTCACGCCACCCGGCGTGGCGCTGCGCAGCTGGGCCCGCACGCTGGGCGCGGGTCCTTGCCAAACGATCGGTGCGCTGTCGCTCGACCCGCGTGACGCCGCGCTCGTCAATGGCGCGGTCGGCAACATCCTCGAGATGGACGATTTTCACCGTGCGGCCATCGTTCATCCCGGGCCGGTTGTGGTGCCCGCCGCACTCGCACAGGCGCAGGCGTTGGGCGCAAGCGCCGAGGCCACGCTCAATGCGGTAGTGCGCGGTATGGAGGCCATGATCCGGGTGGGCCGGAGCACGGGCCCGGCCCACTACCGACACTTCCACACCACCGCCACTTGTGGGGTGTTCGGCGCAGCGGCGGCCGCGGGGTCGCTCCTCGCGCTCAACGCGGAGCAGCTTCTCGATGCGCTGGGCAATGCCGGCACCCAGGCTGCAGGACTCTGGCAGTGCCGGCTCGAAGACACCATGAGCAAGCAGCTCCACAACGGCCGCGCAGCACAATCGGGGCTGCTTGCGGCCCAGCTTGCCGCGCATGGCTTCACGGGCGCCCACCG
Source organism: Betaproteobacteria bacterium (assembly GCA_009921765.1). The sequence continues at coordinate 6,939 of RFXC01000079.1, forward strand.
AATCTTCGAAGGACCGCTGGGGTTCTGGGCAGGACTCTGCCCGGACGCCCGACGGCACGAACTGACGGCCGAACCTGACGGGGCCTGGCAAATTCACGACTGCAGCTTCAAGCCCTGGCCGGCCTGCCGGCATACCCATCCTCTGATCGACGCAGCGCTCGCCCTGCGAGACCGGGTCGACATCAACCGTATCCGGCGCCTGCGTGCAGTCGGCTATCGCGACGCGATCGGCTTCTGCGATCACGCAACTCCCACCACCCCGGTCGAAGCCAAATTCAGCCTGCAGCACGCGGCGGCAGTGGTGCTGCTGCGCGGCCGCCCTGCGCTCGCTGACTTCGACATGGGCGCGGTGCGCGACCCCGATGTCACGGCGCTTCGAGCCCGTGTCACACTCGCTGAAGACCCGGCGCTCACGGCCCGCTATCCTGGGCATTTCGGCGCCGCGCTCGAGATTGAACTCGATGACGGCAGCATGGTGGTTGAGCATCGCGCCGATGCACTGGGCGACACCGAGTGCCCGCTCACCACCGATGCGCTCCTCGACAAGGCACGCATGCTGATGGACGCTTCGGGTTACTCCGAATCGAAAATTTCCCGCGTGATCGACGCCTGCCTCGCGCTCGCCCGGGGCGGTCCGCTTGCCGCGGTCACATCCGAACTGCAGTAGTCACCAGGGTCTCACCCAACATGCTCAATTACTTCGACGCCGCGGACATCCCCGGCATCCGTCGCGACTATCCGATCGGCCCGGCGTTTCTCGAGCGGTTTCGCGGCATGAGCCGCGATGAACTGCGCGCCACCCAGGAAGCGCGTTTCTCGCGGGTGCTCGAGTTCGCCTGGAAGGTGCCGTTTTACCAGCGTCTCTGGGGCGCTCAAGGCATTGCACCAGGCGATATCCGCGGGCTGGATGACCTCGCAAAACTGCCCACCTACTCGAAGTCCGACCTGATGGAATCGGTGGAGCGTTGCCCGCCACTCGGCGATTTCGACGGACAGGCAGCGCACCCCGCTTGGGCCCGCCCGCAGATCATCATTCAAACCACCAGCGGCACCACGGGTCGACCCCAGCCGCTCCTCTACGGTCCCAAGAGCCGGGAACTGCAGAACGCGCTCCTTGCGCGCGTGTATCTCCTCCAGGGCATGTCAAGCAGCGACGTGGTGCATTCGGTCTACGGTTTCGGCATGGTCAACGGTGGCCACTACATCCGCGAGACCGTTTCACACTGGATCGGCGCACGCCTGCTCAGTGCCGGGACCGGCGTTGAAACCCGCTCTGCGCAGCAGGCCGCGCTGATGCGCGACTTTGGCGCCACCGTGCTGGTGGGCTTTGGTGATTTTCTGCGCAGACTGGCCGAGGTGGCGCGCGAGAACGGCATCGAGCCCGGGCGAGACATCCGGCTGCGCATGATCACCGGGCATTTGGGTCCCGAGGGCCGCGACCCGATCAGTTCAGTCTGGGGGGGCTGCCCGGTCTATGACTGGTATGGCGTCGGTGACACCGGCCTGATTGCGGGCGAAGGCCCCGACATGGATGGCATGTATGTCATGGAAGACGCGCAGTATCTCGAACTGATCGACAGCGACAGCGGCGCACCTGCCGCGCCTGGCGAGCGTGGCGACATGGTCTGCACCTGCCTCTATAAAGACGACATTTTTCCCATCATCCGGTTCAACACCCATGACGTCACCGAGGAACTGAGCGGCACGTCATCCATCGGCCTGCCGTTTCGCCGCATCCTGGGGTTCCGTGGCCGCAGCGACAACATGGTGAAGCTGCGCGGCATCAACGTCTATCCCACTGCGATCGGCGCGCTGCTCACCGCCGAGCGGAGCGACTACGCGGGCGAATTCCTGTGCGAGGTCTCGCGCGAGGGCAATCGCGATGAGATGACGGTGTTCGCCGAAGTGCGAAGCGCCCTCAGCGACACCCTGCGCACCGACTATGAGGCGCTCTTGCGGGCCAGGCTTGGCGTCGATATGAAAGTGCAGCTCTGCGCACCCGGCTCGCTCGCCGAGCGCACCGGCGTGGAGTCGCGACAGAAGCCGGTGCGTCTGTTCGATCTGCGCAAAGGCTGAGCGGGGTGCCCGCATGAAGGCTATCGATTCCCTCTCGGTCGCTGCGCTTGGCCGCGCCTATCGCGCCGGCACGCTCGACCCGGTCGTGGTCACCGAGGCGCTGCTCGCACTGATCGATCGACGCAATCCCGAGCTTCACGCGTTCATCACCGTTTCCCATGCCCGCGCTCGCGCCGATGCCGAGGCAAGCCGCGAGCGCATTCGGGCCGGGCGGCCGCTTGGGGCGCTTGATGGCATTCCGATTGCCATCAAGGACAACGTCGATGTGGCGGGGCTTGCCTGCACGGCCGGCAGCGCAGCGCTTCGTCATCGCATTCCCGCACACGATGCGCCCGCCGCGGCGCGTCTGCGGGCTGCGGGTTCGGTGCTGCTCGGCAAGCTCAACATGCACGAAGGCGCGCTCGGCGCCACCACCGACAACGAAGCGTTTGGTCGCTGCATCAATCCCCTGCACGCGGGCCACACGCCGGGCGGTTCAAGCGGCGGATCCGGCGCTGCGGTGGCCGCCGGCCTGTGCAGCGCCGCGGTGGGTAGCGACACCATGGGGTCGATCCGGATCCCGGCCGCGTATTGCGGCGTGTTCGGCTACAAGCCTGGCAACGATACGGTCCCCGCCGCGGGCGTCGTGCCGCTCTGTCACACGCTGGACGTCGCCGGCCCGCTCGCCACCACCGCAACCGACTGCGCAGCGATGGCGGCTGTCATGATGGGGCTCGACGATCCCCCAGGCGCCGTCGAGTCCGCGCCGGGGGTTGATTGGAAGCGTCTCGTCATCGGCGTGCCCAGCCAACTCGATCAGGTCACGCTCGAGCCCGCCGTGGCGGAGGGCTTCCGCCAATTTCTGGACGCCCTGAAACGGCGGGGCGCCCGCGTCGTCCCCATCGATCTTGCGCACTGGGATCCCACCCGTGCACGACGCGCCGGCCTCCTTGCCAGCGAAGCCGACGCGCTCGACTGGTGGCGGGCTGAAATTGGTCATGACCTGCCCGGCGTGTCCACCACCTTTGGCGGCATGTTGCGCTATGCCGAGCGCGCGGGTCACGACAAGTTGGATGCCGCGCGACAGGTGCTGCATGACCTGCGCAGCCACGCGGCGTCTGCTTTCAATGGCGTGGATCTCATCGCGCTCCCTACTGCGCCGCAGGCCAGCTTTGCGCACGACACGCCCGTGCCGATCAACCAGGCCGACCTCACCGCGCTCGCCAATTTCTATGCATGCGGGGCCTGGGCGATTCCGATCGTGGCGAGTCATCGCGTCGTATCGGTGCAGCTGATGGCGGCGCCCGGTCGCGACCGCTGGCTGTTGTCGTTCGCGCCCGCCCTGGATTCGCTTGCACCGCGTTCACACGATTTCGCCCATGCACTCGATCTTGGCAACCTGGCAGGCAGATAACGCATTCCGCCTGCGCGATTCCCGGATCTCACGGAGATGATCACGATGAATTCCAGCACCCCCACCGCCACGCCTGCGGCCGCCCTTCGCGCCGTGATCGACCCCGCGCAATGGTTCAACACGCTCGCCGAAGCCACTGCGGCCGCCGCCAGCGCTGCTGATCCCGAGGCCATGATCCGCGCACTGATCGCGCCCACCCTCGCGATCGCGGGCGATCGTGACGCCTGGACGCGTCCCGGCAGCCTGAAGGCGGGTGAACGGCAGTTCTATGTCGGCGGCTGCTTTATCGTCACGCCCGACGAGGCCTGGCACATGCTGGTGGGCAACGTAGGCTTTCCGCCCGAGCAGCGGCGGCTGATGATTCCGATCGATGGCGGCCATCCCGCTCATGTTCGCGACACACGCGCGCCGCTGCTGCTTGCCAACACCGACGAGCACGGGGATTTCAAGCAGTATCTGAAGACCTCGCGCATGGGCTCATCGATCTACGCACCCATGTTGTGCGGAGGGCGCTTCATCGGTCAGCTGATCATGGCCTCGCAGGCACGCAACACGTTCTCGCAGCAGGACCTCGACATGCTGCGGGTACTCGCCACGCAGGCCGCCTCGCTCTGGATCGCGATGGGCGGCCCCGAATGGCTCGCACGCAACTACCCCCCGGCCGATGCGTTCAAGGTCAGCCAGGCTGGGGTTGACGCTCAATAAGCGGGCGCACGGTCTGACCCGTCCGGCAAGCGGGCGCCCCCCGGGCGCCACGGGTCATTCAACCGGATTCAGCTTTGCGAAATGCCGCGCGATCGCGAGACGGCTGGTGACCCACACGTCGCCGCGGCTCTTCACATGCTGCATGAAGCGCTCGAGCGCACCGATGCGTCCCGGGCGCCCGATGATCCGAAGATGAAGACCCAGATTCATGATGCCGGGGCGGTCACGTCCCTCGCTGTAGAGCTGCTCGAAGGTATCCACCGCATAGTCAAGCCATAGCTGGGGCGTGTAGCCGGGCGCGAGCCAGAATTTCATGTCGTTGGTGTCGAGCGCGTAAGGCACGATCACGATGCCACGGCGCTTGCCGTCCGAGGTCTCGACAAACTCCCAGCGCGGGCGGTCGTCCGAGTAATCGTCCATGTGGTATTCATAGCCCGCCTCGACCAGCAGGCGCCGTGTGTTGTCGGTGAGCAGATACCGCGACAGCCAGCCATAGGGCCTGCGCCCGGTGGTGCGCTCGATGCTGTCGGTGGCGGCGCGAATGAACTCACGCTCACGGTCTTCCTTGTATGAAAACTGATGCACCCAGCGATGACCGTGGCTGCATACCTCATGGCCCGCGGCGGCCACCGCACGAGCGAGCTCGGGCGCTTTCTCGAGCGCCACGGCGGCAGCGGTGAACGTGCATTCAAACCCGAAGCGGTCGAGGAGCCGCATCACGCGCGGCGCACCCGCCCGAATGCCGTAGAGGTAATTGCTTTCGTTGCCGTAGTTTCGGATCGGGATCTTGAGCGCAACGCCCAGTTCATCCACCGGTTCGGGCGCCTTGTCGCCTGAGGCGATACTCTGCTCCGAGCCCTCCTCCACATTGACGACAAACGACATCGCCAGACGCTCATCGCGCGGCAGTGTGAAACGATCACTCATCGAGCCTCCTCAGGCAGTGGCATGCTTGAACGCCCGGCACCTTAGGGGGGAGGCGCCCACGCGTCAAGCGCGGCGCGGCGCGCATGCCCGCAGCGAAGGACTGCTTCGGGCGAGGTCTCCGTCCTGCCGCACTCCGGTGCGGCGGGTCTGGCCTAACGCCAGCGAGTAAGCCGGACCGCAATCGCGCAACCGGCTGCGTAGACGCACATGCCGCAGGCCACCAGCGCGAAATAGGTCCAGAGCGGCGCTTGCGCACGGTGGAGCATCCACCCCACTCCCAGCACCATCAGAAGGCGTACCGTGGCGGCGATGACCGGCCCCGCGATCCGCCCTGAGCCCTGCGCAGCGAAATAAAGCGTGAGCCCAAAACCGAACAGCCCGAACACGGGCCCCACCCAGCGAAGATGGGTAGCGGCGGCGGCCAGCACCCGCGGGTCGTCGCTGAACAAGTCGGTCCAGACCCAGGGAAAGGCCGCCACCAGCAGTCCGATCACGCTCAGATTCACCAGCGAGACGCCTGCCGCAGTCCAGGCCACCCGTCGCGCCCGATCGATGAGGCCCGCCCCGATCGCCATGCCCACCATCGGGACAGCCGCGACACCGATACCGAACGAGATCGGAATCAGCAGAAACTCAAGCCGCTGCCCGATGCCGTAGCCCGCCAGCACCTCGGTGCCAAACGGCGCGATCAGCGCTGTGCAGATCAGCATGGTCACGATCGCCTGAGTGGGCGACAGGCACGCCACTGCGCCCACCTTGAGGATGTCGGCAAAGAGCGGCCACCGGAGCGGCGTACCCGAAAACCGCAGGCGCAGCCGCTCGCGGCCTGCGCTGAACCGTCTTACCAGCCAGAGCGCGCCCAGGCCATAGCCGGCAAGCGTTCCGCATGCCACGCCTCCCAGCCCCAGCAAAGGGAACGGTCCCAGCCCCAGCCCGAGCACAGCCCCGACTGCAATCTGCACCAGCGACGTGACCACCACCAGTCGGGCAGGCAGCACCATGTTGCCCGTACCGCGGACCACCGACAGTTGCGCGTTCATGAGCCACACCAGCGGCGCGCCCGCAAACAGCACCCAGCCGTACCGGATCGCCTCATCCAGCACATCGTCTCGGCCGCCCAGGAGCGCATAGAGCGTGGGCCCCAGGCTCAGCATCAGCAGCATGTGCAGCACGCCACCGACGAGCCCGATCACGCAGGCATGAAGCGCGAGCGCCTCGGCGCGCGCGATATCGTTGGCACCCAACGCGCGGGAGATGGCTGATGACACGCCGCCCCCCATGGCCCCCGAGGACAGCATCTGCACCAGCATGCCGAAGGGAAACACCAGTGCCATCGCTGCAAGCGGCACGGTGCCCAGTTGGCCGATGTAGCCGGTTTCGGCGATGCTCACCATCACGCCGAGCGCCAGCGTTGCCACGCTGGGCAGCGCCATCCGGAGCAGCGTGGGGAGAATCGGACCGGTCAGAAGCGGATTGGCGGGGGGCACGGAAAAATTGGGATCAGAGAGTGGCGGGCAGGCATCCGGGGTTCCTATAATCGGCCGACCTTCAACCGCCAAGGCGACATCATGCCCGACTTCCGCAGCGACACTGTGACCCGGCCCACCGCCGCCATGCGCGAGGTGATGGTCGCCGCTGCCCTGGGCGACGATGTGTTCGGCGATGACCCGTCGGTGAACCAGCTGGAAGCCCACGCGGCGGCTTTGCTGGGCTTCGAGGCGGCGGTGTTTGCGCCATCCGGAACACAGACCAATCTGATGGGCCTGCTGTCGCACTGCGAGCGCGGCGAAGAGGCGATCGTCGGTCAACAGTGGCATACCTACCGCTGGGAAGCCGGCGGCATGGCAGTGCTGGGTTCGATCCAGCCGCAGCCAATCGAAAACGCCCCTGACGGCACCCTTCCCCTGGAAGCGATCGAAGCAGCCATCAAACCCGATGACCCGCACTTCGCCCGAACACGCCTGATCTGCATGGAAAACACCACCGGTGGGAAAGTGCTGCCGATGGATTATCTGAAGTCGGTCCGCGAACTCGCCACCGCCCGCGGACTCGGCACCCACCTCGATGGCGCACGGCTCTTCAACGCGGCGGTGGAACTCGGCCGACGCCGCGCGGCGGGTGAGCGCAAGGGCGATATGCAAGGTGGCACAAGCGCCGACCCACGCGACGTGGCGCGCGAAATCTGCAGCCACTTCGATTCGGTCTCGATGTGCCTGTCAAAGGGGCTGGGAGCGCCCGTCGGATCACTCCTCCTGGGATCGAAACCCTTCATCGCACGCGCGCGGCGCTGGCGCAAGATGCTGGGTGGCGGCATGCGCCAGGCCGGTCTGCTTGCCGCAGCCGCCCACCACGCGCTCGAGCACCACATCGACCGGATGGCGCTTGACCATGAACGCGCGAGGCGTCTCGCCGCAGGCCTTGCCGAGGCAGCAGCCTCTCATCCCGGCGCACTGCGCGTCACGGAGCCGCCGCAGACCAACATCTTTTTCGCGCGGGTAGACCGGTCGGTCGCGACGGACCTCGCCGCCCACCTCGGCGCGCACGGCGTCCAGGTCACCGGCCGGGCGAGCGGCGACGGGTCGGCATTCATGCAACGCTGGGTCACGCATCTGGACGTGAACGACGCCGATATCGATCAGGCTATTCACGCAATCCGAACATTTTTCGCAAATCGCGCCCGATAACGAACACCCGAACCAGGGGAAGGCATAAAAAGGGCGAACGATGAGAATCGTCACTTTCTGATGGGAAATATTCCCATATAATCCTTGGCGTTTGCGACTTGCCGTCGCGCTCGGTTGCCCTCAGGAGGTCGTTTCATGGCTGTCACCGTCCACTTGTCGAACGAACATTCACGCTGGATCGAAGTCACCCGTTCCGCAATACCGGTTGCACGAACCGCGAATCGGCTGAGGTCCACCGTTCGACTCGCGGCGCCCTTGTGTCTGATCGCGCTTGGCGCCTGCGGCGGCTCGGGCGGCTCGGTTAATTCCGACGCAACCGTCGCAAGCCCTGTGCAGGCGGTCACGCTCAATGGCGTCCTGGAAGATGGCCCGATCAGTGGCGCCACAGTATTCCTCGACCTTAACGGCAACAAGGTCCGCGACGACAACGAGCCCGAATCAAGCCTGTCGGACGACCAGGGCAAGTTCGCGCTGGTCATCCCGCCAGGCCTTCAGATCGCACAGGCGGCCCTCGCCGAGGCGATGCTGGTTGCCCATGTCCCGGCCACCGCACGTGATCGCGATGACAACGGGCAAACCCTCGCCCAGGCAGGGAAGTCGGGCTTTACCTACCTCGCGCCAGCCGCTGCGGCGCTGGGTCAAAACGCCGACGGCTCGGTCCGCGCGCTTCGCACCGAGATGCCGGTAAATATCCTGACTTCACTGGTTGCTCACGAGGTATTGAACGGCGGTCACGCCACGCTCGCCGAGGCTGCCGAGGCAATCCGGCAAGCGGACGGGCGTTTGCAGGGCAAGGATCTGTTTGCCCGGTTCACCGAGGGGCGCGATCCGGATGTCGCAGCCTATGCAAGCTTCATGACGGTTCGGCTTGGCGATGTCAGGAAGGAGATCTTTGACGAGGCCCGGCGCGAGGCTGCCGATCAGGCAACCCGCGAGGGAGGCGATGCTGTCAACGCCGCCGCCAGGGCCGAGGCTGCGCTCACCTCTGGGGCGGCCGCGCGCGCCGCTGCGCTGGCTGCCGTGGCCAAAATCGCAAGCGAGCGTGAGGACATCGCTTCGGCGGTCCGCGAACTCCTGCCCGATCCGCGCAACGCGCCTTCGCTGTCACCGGCCGATCGCGCGCGAAGCATCCGCGAAAAGATCGCAGAAGTTCGAGCCCGCCGGGAAAGCGAACCGACGATTTCAGCGGCAGCCGTGCCCTCCTCACCGCAACCGGGGCGCGTGGCCGCACTTGAGGCCGCCAATCAGGCTCAGGCGCGCACCCGCTACATCGTGGTGTTCAAGTCCGCGCTTGGCGCGTCCGAAAGCCGCCAGGCTCGCGACCAGTTCATGGCGGGTCCGGCGGGATTGGCCGCGGGCGCGCGCATCGAATACACCTACGACACCGCGCTGCGCGGCTTCGCCGTGTCACTGCCCGCCGCGGCCGCCGATGCGTTCCTCGATGCAATCGCCAACAATCCAAACGTTGACCGGGTCGAGATCGACAGCATCGTGAGCCGTCAGGCGGTCACACAGACGTCGGCCCCCTGGGGGCTGGACCGCGCCGACCAGCGCAGCCTGCCCCTCAGCAGCAGCTTCAGTTGGACCGCCAGCGGAACGGGCGTTCGCGCCTTCGTCATCGATACCGGCATCCTGAGTTCCCACGCACAATTCTCGGGCCGGATCGCAACAGGCTTCACCGCGATCGCCGATGGTCGAGGAACAGAAGACTGCAATGGTCACGGCACGCACGTGGCCGGAACCATTGGCGGAAGCGTTTCAGGCCTCGCGAAGTCGGTCACGCTGGTCCCGGTTCGGGTGCTCGATTGCAGCGGATCCGGAACGCTGAGCGGCGTCGTTGCCGGCATTGACTGGGTCGCGGCCAACGCGCCAGCCCGCTCGGTCATGAACCTGTCTCTGGGCGGCACCGCATCGAGCACGCTGGACCAAGCGGTCGCCGGCGCCATTGCGCGGGGCGTCACAG
>RFXC01000080.1 GCA_009921765.1 Betaproteobacteria bacterium
TCACCCGCCCCCACGCGCCCCCTGGCACGCCTTCATCGCAAGCATCACCACCGACGCAGCCTTTGCCCGCCACGCACTCGGAGATCCCTGCCCGCAATCCCTCCGGGGATAGCCCCCCACCCACTCAGGACAGGCTGGCCGATGAACCCAAGCACTGACAGGCCATACGCCCGCCACCGCCGTCACCTGCTTGCCGCAACCCTTGCCCTGCCCTTTGCGATTCCTGTCCGCGCACAGACGGGCGCGACGCAGGACCGTCCGATCCGAATCATCGTGCCTTTCGCAGCGGGCGCCGGGACCGACGCAGTCGCACGGCTGATCGCTCCAGCCCTTGCGCAATCGCTTGCCCGGCCCGTGGTGGTTGAAAACCGGGCTGGCGCATCGGGCGCAATCGGGGCGCGGCTCGTTGCGCAGAGCCCGCCCGACGGCACGACCCTGCTGCTGGTCGCGTCGCCCTTCACCACCGTCGCCGCCGTCAACCCGAGAGCGGGCTACGATCCGCTCGCCGACTTCTCGCCCGTGGGCCTGATTGCCTCGGGGCCGCTGCTCTGGGCCGGAAGCTCGCAGACCGATGCCCGCACCTTGCCTGACTGGATCCGACGCGCGCGCGAGCGCCCAGGTTCAGTGCTTTATGGTTCGGCCGGCGCGGGCGGCATCAACCACCTGATGCTGGAACTGCTTAACGCACAAACCGGCGCACCCATCGTTCATGTTCCCTATCGCGGCACCGCGCCGGCGGTGGTCGATCTGGTGGGCGGCCAGATTCACCTGCTGACCGGCACCATCCCGGCGCTGCTGCCGCACATCAAAGACGGGCGCATCCGGGCGCTCGCGGTCTCCACCCGCGACCGCACCCAACTGCTGCCGGAGGTGCCCGGCATGGGTGAACTGGGGTTGGCGGGTCTGGAGGTACGAAATGTATTCGGCTTCGCAGCGGCTGCGCGGACGCCGCCTGCGCTGATCGATACGCTCGCTGGCGCGCTGGCCGACGCACTCCGCACGCCGGCTGTTCGAGAGCGGCTGGCCACTGATGCACTCGACCTCGTTCAGCCTGACCCACAGGGCATGGCCCGGTTCATTGCCGACGATACCCGTCGCTGGCAGGACCTCGCGCGCAGCCACGGCATCCGTGTCGACGAAGGCGGCTGAAGCGCCCGCACGCGGCGCTTTGGCTGCCTTGCCTGATCGGTTCCAGATCGGTAGTCTTCCCCGGCCTGCCGACCTGGAGACTGCCTCATGAACTTCGACGAAACCACCCTGACCGACGCTGCCGTCGCCCGACTGAACCAATGCACTGATCCGCGCCTGAAGGAGATCATGAGTTCGCTGATCCGGCATCTTCATGCATTTGTGCGCGACATCGAGCCCACCGAAGCGGAGTGGTTCCAGGCCATCCAGTTTCTGACCGAAACCGGACAACGCTGTGACGACAAGCGCCAGGAATTCATCCTGCTGTCGGACACGCTGGGGGTATCGATGCTGGTGGATGCGATCAACCACCGAAATCCCGCGGGTACCACCGACACCACCGTCTTCGGGCCGTTCTTCGTGGCGGGCGCCCCCGAGATTCCTCACTGGGGGAACATTGCAGAGGGCCTGCCCGGCATGCCGTGCTTCGTGTCGGGAACCGTGCGAGATACCGACGGCAAGCCGGTGGAAGGCGTGGTGATCGATCTCTGGCAAACCGACGGTGTGGATGGGCTTTACGACGTGCAGACGGCCGAAGGCAAGATGTTCGGACGCGGCCGCGTCAAAACCGACCGCGAGGGGCGCTACGCCTTTCGTACGGTCAAACCGATCAGCTACACCATTCCGTCGGATGGCCCGGTAGGCGGCATGCTGCGAAAGATGGGGCGCCACCCCTGGCGGCCTGCACATGTCCACACCATGCTCCAGCGTGAAGGCTACCGGAGCATCACCACACACCTGTTCGTCAAGGGCGACCAGTGGCTTCAGTCCGATGCGGTCTTCGGGGTGAAAGATTCGCTGATCGTTGACTTCATTGACCATCCAGCGGGCGCCACGCCGGATGGCGGCCGTTGCGATAGCCCCTTCAGCGTCGCGCACTACGACTTCACGATGGCGCGTGCATGACGTCGGTTCGGGTCGGCTGGATCGGCTGCGGCAAGCTCGGCCGCCCCATGGCGGCGCATCTGCTGAAGGCCGGCCACACGCTGGTGGCGTTCGATATCGATCAGGCGTCGCTCGCAGCACTCGTTATGCAGGGCGCCAAACCGGCGACCTCCATCGCGCAGGTGTGCAGCGCAGCCGACGTCGTGTTCAGTTCACTGCCCGACGATCGGGCCTTGCTTGCCGTAGGTCGATCGCCTGATGGCGTGCTCGCACACCTGCAAGAGAACGCGATCTTCGTCGATACCAGCACGGTATCGCCGTCTGCGTCGGCTGATGTCGCGGCGCGCGCGCACGAGCTCGGTCGGCGCTACCTGCGCGTGGCGGTCTCGGGTAACCCGGTGCTCGCCGAAGCCGCTCAGCTCACCGCATTTGCGTCCGGCGCATCGGCTGATTTCGCTGTAGTCGAACCGCTCCTCGCGCATTTCTCAAAGCGAATTTTTCTGGTGGGCCCCGATGAGCAGGCGCGAACGCTCAAGCTTGTGATCAACCTGATGATCGCCGTGTCGGCCGGCATGCTGGGCGAAGCGCTTGCACTTGGCGAAAAGGGCGGACTCGACTGGCAGCAGATGTTGGACGTCATCAGTGAAAGCGCTGTGGGCTCACCGATGGTGCGCTACAAGACGCCCCCGCTTTCCAACCGCGACTATCGCTCCACGTTTTCGTGTGAGCAGATGGCGAAGGATCTTGATCTGATTCTCGAGGCGTCGGCGCAATACCGCGCGCCGGTGCCGCTTGCCGCCCAGATGCGGCAGATGTACGAGGCGCTGATCGCTGGCGGCCGGGGATCCGATGACTACATCGCCACCGTCGCTCACGCCGAGCAACTCGCGGGCCTCAATGCTGGTGCGCAACGGCCGCCAGCCGACGCCTGACTGGCATCATCACCACCAGATATCCGACCAGCAGCAGCGCCATCCAGGCAAACCAGGCGGGGGGCGGGGGCGCCAGGCCGAAGACCGCTGCGAGCGGTCCAAACGGCAGCCACAGCCCGGCGAGCAGCACGGCGAGCGACGCTAGCGTCACAGGCCAGGCTGCCCGCTGCTGAAGAAGCGGCAGTTCCGGTGCCCGCATCAGCTGAACCACCAGCACCTGCGTGGCCAGCCCAAGCATCAACCAGGCCGACTGGAACAAGGCCTGATGCTCCACGGTGGCCACCTGCAGCACCCCAGCCAAGACGCCGAACGCGAACAGGTCGAAGAGCGAGCTCACTGGTCCCGACATCAGCATGAAACGCTTCAATTCGCCGGGATCCCAGCGGCGAGGCGTAGCGACCAGCTCGGGCTCGACCCGATCAAACGGCAGCGCGACCTGAGACAGGTCGTACAGAAGGTTCTGCACCAACAGCTGGATGGGCAGCATCGGCAGAAACGGAAGAAACGCGCTCGCCACCAGCACCGACAGCACATTGCCGAAATTGGAGCTCGCTGCCATCCGCAGATAGCGGTTCATGTTGCAAAGCGCAGCGCGGCCCAACATCACCCCGGCATCAATCACCAGAAGACTCTTCTGGAGCAGCACCACGTCAGCCGCCTCGCGAGCGATGTCCACTGCGGTATCCACCGAGATGCCCACATCGGCCGCACGCAGCGCCGGCGCGTCGTTGATACCGTCGCCGAGAAAACCAACCGTATGCCCGGCGTTGCGCAGCACAGTCACGATCCGCTCCTTCTGGTGCGGCGTGAGCCTGGCCGCTACCCGGGCCTGGTCGAAGGCGCAGGCCAGTTCCTCATCCTGCATCGCATCCACCTGCGACCCGGTCAGAATCGACGGCGAATGCAGACCCACCCGCGCGCACACACTTGCCGTCACGGTCTCGCTATCACCGGTCAGCACGATGATTCGTATGCCATGCGCTGCGAGCGCATCGAGCGCAGGGGCTGCGCTCTCGCGCGGCGGATCCAGAAAGGCGATAAACCCGGCCAATGTCAGATTCGATTCGTCATCGCGCCCAAAGCGAGTCTGTGATTGATCGATCGGGCGCTCGGCGATTGCGACCACGCGCAAGCCGTCCCGCTCAAGTTCCGCCACACGGGCTCGCGCCGCAGCCCGCTCGGCCTCGTCAAGCGGGCGATCCGACCCAGCCAGGCGAACCCTGGTGCAGCAGCCCAACACCTCTTCCACTGCGCCCTTGCAGATCAGCCGCCGCCCGGCACCGTCGCCCTCCAGCACCACGGAGAGCCGGCGACGTTCGAAGTCAAAGGGGATTTCATCCAGTGGCCGCCAGCGCGTGTCTCTCAATGCCGATAACCGTGCATCCGCATGACCCAGCACCGCGCGATCGAGCGCACTGCGCAACCCCGTCTGATAGCTGCTGTTCAGCCAGGCGAGTTGGTAGACGTCGTCGGACTCGTTACCCGCCGGATCCAGATGGCGATCCAGCACGATCCGGTCCTCGGTGAGCGTGCCCGTCTTGTCGATGCACAGGACATCCATGGCCCCGAGCGCCTGAATCGCATCAAGCCGCCGTACCACCACCTCTCGCCGGGAGAGATCGACCGCGCCCTTCGCGAGCGCCGCCGTGACCACCATGGGCAGCATCTCGGGCGTAAGACCGACAGCGACCGACAACGCGAACAGAAACGCCCCGCCCCAGTCGCCCCGCAGGAATCCATTGACCAGAAACACCAGCGGCACCATGACCGACGCAATGCCAAGCAGGAGGAGCCCGATCCGGTTCATCTCCTGCTGCAAGGGATCACTCGCGGGATGCTGGGAGGCTGCCGACAGCGCGAGCGAGCCAAACAGCGTCGAGGAACCCGTGGCGAGAACCAGGGCGCTGGCTGCACCGGACACCACGGTGGTTCCCTGAAACACCAGTGCCGGCTCGGTGAGCAGGCCCGCAGCGGGCGGGTCGCCATGCCGCGCGTCCTTTTCAACCGGCAGCGATTCGCCGGTGAGGCTCGCCTGCGCCACAAACAGCTGCCGAGAATCGATCAGCCTGCAGTCGGCAGGCACGATGTCGCCCGCCGCCAGCAGCACAATATCCCCGGGGACCAGCGCCTCGATCGCGAGTTCGATCGACCTTGGCTGGGCATCGGCCCCATGCGCGGCAGGCCGGCGCAGCACGGTCGACGTGCTGTGCACCATTTTTGCGAGGCGGGCGAGCGCAGTCTGCGCCCGCTGCTCCTGAAAGAGCCGAAGAACGCCCGAGAGCAGCACCATCACCCCGATAACCCCCGCCGCCCGCGCATCCTTGGCCAGCCAGGCGAGCGCTGCAAGGAGCGCAAGCAGCAGATTGAACGGGCTCGCGACGCTTCTCAGCGGCTGGAGCCATCGATACCACGCGGGCTCGCGCGGCAGGGCATTGGGGCCGTATCGGCGCGCACGCGCCGTCGCTTCGCGCGCGGTCAGCCCCAGCGGATGCGCGTGCAGTTCGGCAAACAGCCGCTCGATCGGCCACCGCGCGCCGCGGGCAAGGCGTGCGCCCGCATCCGGGGAGATCGCGTGCATCGACCCGCGCATGCCCATCCGCTGCTGCATGGGATGGCGCCCCGTCCCGCCTAGCTTCAGCCAGCGGTGCAGCACCCCCCGCAGCCAAACGCCGATTGAATTCACGGGCGCGCAGCCAAGGTTGAGAGGCGGACGATGCTGCACCACCGCGCCGGTCCGTGCGCGGGCCATCCCGGTTGTCAATTGATCCGGGGCAAGCGGCACGCAGGCCGCGCGAGGACCCGTCAGCGATCTCGAGAAGTGGGCTGGGTGATGACGTCACGCATCCGCCACGTCACGATCATCCAGGCCACCAGCCCTTCAATGACCATCAGTTGCAGCGCTGTGGCAGCACCCAGACGCTCGGCTGTCCAACCCAGCAGCAGAAATCCGATCGGACCACTGCCAATCGAAATCGTGAGAAGACCCATCAGGCGACTGCGAGCAGACTCTGGCGCACCAATCAGCACCAGCGTGGCCTGCATCGACGCAAAGCCCGCCACGCCAAAACCTGAAACGAGCAGCGCGAGCCACGCCAAAGCGGCGTTGGGCGCCATCGAAAACACGGCCATCATCAAAATGAATGTGATGCAGCCGATGGCAAAAAATCGGCCGTGATAACGGATCCGGTGTCCATAGCGAACAACCAACACCGATCCCAGCGTGGCACCGATCCCCTCGGCCGCCGTGAGAAAGCCGACCATCGCGGCCGACAGGTGCAACTGCTGATCACCCACCACCGGAATCATGCTCATTCCGGGAAAGCCGAACAGGTTGAAAACCAGCGACATGCTGATCGCAAGCAGCGCCACGCGATTGCTGCGCGCGAGGGCGATTCCCTCTCGGAGATTGCGCAGAAAGCCGCTGCGTCGTCGCGCAACACGCTGACTGTCATCGAGCTGCATCATGAAGCGCAGCGTCGCCACGTGCATGAGCGAGGAAAACACAAACGCGCCGGTAAGCCCCACCCATTCAAGCACCAGGCCCCCGGTGAGCGGGCCCAGCATCTTCGTGATGTTGTTCGACATGGTGTCGATTGCCATCGCAGGAACGATCTGGCTGGGGGCCACCACCGAACCCAGCATCGAACGCCTGAGCGGCAACTCAGCCGCCCAATACACGCCTGAGGCAAGCGCGCCGATCGCCAGATGCCAGACCTCGAGCCAACCGAGCGCAGCGAGCGCGGCCTGCAGAGCGGTCAGTCCGAGCATGACGCGAACCAGCACGAGATAGGTGCGGCGCACACCGAAGCGGTCGGCCGCCATGGCGAGAATGGGGCCCGCTGGCGCAAAAGGCAGGATGCGCAGCATTGCAATGACCGAGGCAAGCAGTGCCGACCCGGTGATCTCGAACACATAGATGCCGACCACCACGATCTCCAGCCATCGAACCACCCCGCCGCAGACGCCCGCAAGCCACACCCTGCGAAACGCGGGCTGCGATAAGGGGCTGTCAGGATCGAAACTCACGGGCTGAAACACCCTTGCCAGGTAGCGGACGGCTGTGGAGACGACAGAAACGGTCAGGCTTGGCTGCTGGCCCGCCGGCACCAACGGCGGTACAGTAGCAGACGCACTCACCGCAGCCTTGCGGCCCCAGCCCCATACGATGCATGTTTCCAACCCCACTGACCACACAGGTTGGCTTTCGATGAAACAACTGTTCGTCCTCGTTACTGCGGTTCTGATCGGCGCGCTCTCCGGTTGCGGCGGCTCGTCGGTCGGCTTCAACGTCTACACCGCTGGCGACAGCCTGACCGACTCGGGCACCTTTGGCTTTCGCTTCACCCTTGCAGGCACCGCTACTGCACCCAACCGGGTCTGGCCCGAACTGGTCGCAGCGTCGCTGGTCATGACCGAACCCTGCGCGCGATACAAGGGCGACCCGGCCACAGGCATTGTGGAAACCAATCCGGCAGCACTCAGCTGTACCGGCTACGCGGTGGGTGGCGCGCGCATCAACCCCAGTGGCCAGACCAATGATTCCACCCCTTACTCCGTGCTCAAGCAGATCCGCGATCTGGTGGGCGAACGTCGCACCCTGGGCGACCGCGACCTGGTCCTGATCTCGGGCGGTGCCAACGACGCGGCCGACCTGTTCGCGCTGTGGCTGAAGGCGCAGGACAACACTCCCGCCTCCGCGGCCAATTACCTGGCGCTCCTCAAGGAACTGTTGACCGACGCAGAACTCGCTGGAGAAGCCGACCCCAACAAGCGGGCCATTCTCTACATGGTCAAGCTCGCCAATACCTTGGCCGACACGGTGCGCGATCAACTGCTGGCCAGCGGCGCGCGTCGCGTTCTCTTTGCCAACCTCCCCGATCTCACCCGTACGCCCAAACTGCAGGCGGTGCTCACCCCGCTGCAGCAGCCGGCCCTTTTCACGTTCGCACGGGAACTGTCGGTGCAGTTCAACGACCAGTTCGCCAGACGTTTCGCCAACGATAGCCGCGTGGCCATTTACAGCTTGCTTGACGCGCTCGATGCCTGGGTCACCGACCCGCCGCCCGAATTCACGCAGGTCACAACGCCCGCTTGCCCGGCCACGCCCAATGCGCCCACACCCACCTACGACCTCAGCAAATGCACGGCCCCACTTCTGTTATCGGCGGACGTCGCACAGGGACGGCAGGGCAACTGGTGGGATCGCTATCTGTTCGCAGACGACTTCCACCCCACGCCGCGCGGTCATGCCGAGGCGGCCGCTCAGGTGGTGCAGATCCTCCGCTTACGCGGCTGGAACTGATCGCCCGCCACCTCCGCGAACTGGTGTCACAGTCCGGGCCAGCCGGCTCGGCGCGCCGCCTCACGCCAGGCGATAAAGTCGGTCAATGCGGGGTCGGCCAGGAACTGCGGGGCATATCCGGTGTCGCGCACCAGCCGTTCAATGCGCATCGGCGAGCGACGCGCCACCTTGCCCCGTCCTGCAGTCGCCCGCGCGGCGTCGTCCACCATCTCGGCATGGAAGCCAGGAAACCGCGCAGATAGCCGCTGGCACCAGTCCGCCACCGACCACCGCCGCCCCGCCGACAGGTGATACACCGGCTCGGGCGGGCTGTCGGCGCGGGCAAGCAGCCCCGCCAGACCGCGCGCCACATCGCGCGAATACACCCAGTCGTCGGCGCAGTCCGCATGCACTGTCACGCTCGCCGATTGCTCAGCGAGCCGGGTCAGTTGCAGCGGCAGACTGAGGGTATCGCGCACGCCGGTGTCGTATTCCCAGCGACCAAACACCATGCCCAGGCGTACGACGGTCACGTCGAGCGCACGGGTGGCGCGGTAGCGGACCGCGATCCGTTCAGCCGCGAACTTGGTGATGCCGTAGAGGGTCTCGGGCCAGACGGGACTCGCCTGTTCATCCAGTTCCGGCGACAGCAGCCCGCCCGCGCCGAAGATCGATCCGGTCCCCAACTGAAGTACGCGGGGCACGCGGTGCCGGAGGGCAGCCTCGAGCACCTCGATGGTACCGAGCACGTTCACTTCGGCGACGCTGCGCGCCGCACGCACCTCGCGGGCCGCGTCCGCAGTGACCGCGGCAGCGTGCACCAGGCGATCGACCGGAAACGCGCGGAGCACCGCATCCAGGTCGGTTGCCGACAACACATCGCCCGTCACCACAGAGAGCTGCTCGGCCGACTCGCCCAGCAAGGCACGCGTTCCCTCGGGGAGCAAACCAGGGCCAAACAGCACCACCCGCTGCCCGCGACCGAGCAGTTCCTCGGCCAGGTTGAGGCCGACAAATCCCGTGCCGCCGGTGATCAGCGTGGCAGGCTCGAGCGTGTTGCTCATTGCGATTCGATCTTCGCCGCGGACACCACAGCGCGCCACTTGCTGGCCTCGTCGGCGATGAAAGATGCACTTCGTGCAGGATCCATCACCAGCGGCTGACAGGCCATGGCAGCGAGCCTCGCGGTGTAATCGGGATCCGTCACCACGCGCTCGTGGAGCGCACGCAGCGCACCGCGAACCTCGGGCGGGGTTTTGGAGGGCACAGAAACCGCCCACCAGGTGCTCGACAACATCGCCTGAACGCCAGCCTCGGCGAAGGTGGGCACCTCGGGCAATTGCGGCAGTCGTGAATCATGGGCCACGGCGAGCGCTCGCAGCTTGCCACTGTCGATATGGGCGCGCAGCGTGGTGAGATCATTGACCGTCATATCGGCCTCGCCAGACAGCACTGCCAGTGTGGCGGGTCCACCCCCTTTGTACGGCACATGGAGCAGATCGATTCCCGCACGCAGCTTCAGCAGCTCACCGCCCATCTGCACGATGCTGCCCGGGCCCGCCGACGAAAAACTCAGCCGCCCCGGCTCACGCTTGGCCGCTGCGACCAGTTCCTCCACTGTCCGCGCGGCCAGGCCTGCTCGCACCGCGAGCAGATGCGGTGCAATCGCCACCAGACCGATCAGGCTGAGATCGCGCGCAGCGTCATACGGGAGTTTGCGGATCAGCAGTTCATTGATCACCTGAGTGCTGGTTGATCCGAAGAGAATCGTATGACCACTGGGCGCTGCGGCCACCACCGCCTGGGTACCGATCACGCCCGCCGCGCCAACACGGTTTTCGACCACCACATTCTGGCCAGCAACCCGGGCCAGGTGCTGCGCATAAAGACGGCCGACGATGTCGGCGGGGCCGCCCGCCGGAAACGGGACCACCAGGGTGAGCGGCCGGTCGGGGAAACCGGGTGAAGCTCCGCTCTGTGCCAGGACCTGGCTGCCTGCGGCTGCAATCGGCAACGACAAGGTGAGGCGGCGCAATGTATCCGGCCGCGTGTCGGAGATGAATTTCATGAAGGCCCCTCGTCAAGTCAAAGCATCAGACCGCCAGGAGGCGCGCCCGCGCCCCTCAAAGTGGCGCGACGATACTGTCGAACGCCGCGGCCTGCTGCACAAACCCGCCCGCGAGCAGGCTCTCTCTCAGGCGGTCAACACCGTGGCGCGACACCTGGGGCGATGTCGACCAGACCCCAGAGGACACATAGCGCGACACCGCAGCCCGGAGCACATCCAGGCTCACGCCCGGGAAACGGGGCGCAATGCACTGCGCAAGCGCGTCCGGTCCCTCGGTGGCAATCCACTGCTGTGCGCGGCCGAGTGCACGCTGGAGCGCAGCGACAGGCTGCCGATGCCGCGCTAGGGTGCGCCGCGCGGTGATGAAGGTGGTATAGCAACAGGCGCCGCGGGTGCTCGCTGCGTACACCACCGAAGCGAACCCGTCGCGCTCGAGCCGGCTCACATGGGGCTCGAACAACTGAATCACATCGACCGCACCGCCGCGAAGCGCATCGATCTGGTCGGTCATGGACAGGCCCGTTGCCACCCGTCCGCCAGCCACCATGTCGGCCGGATCAATCCCGGCATCCCGCAGATCCTGCTGCAGACACAACCAGGGCGTGGGCACTTCGGAGACCACAGACAGGCGAAGCGAGGCCAGATCGTGCATCGACATCTGCGCGCTGCGCCGTGCGGCATCTTCGGCACGCATCATGAGGAGGAAGGGGTCGCGCCCCACCACCTCGCCCACACAAATCAGGGAAGCATCATCGTCGGGCAGCGAGTCGCGGTCGCGGAGCACCCGCATCGGGCCACCCCAGGTGAGATCAACCTCGCCTGCACGGACTGCATCGATGGCGCCCCCGGGGCTCCCTGGGGGCAGCCAATCGATGGTCAGGTTTTCCTGCTGGGCAAACCCCCCGGCCTGCAGCGCATAGAGTGGCGCATAGAACAGCGCCTCGAAATTTTCGGCGATTCGCAGCCGCATCAGCGGCGACGCTCGGCAATCGAAAGCACGATCAGAGCCACCAGACCCACTGCCATCACGCCCAGCGAAACATGAACGGCATTGCGGCTCGCCGCATAGGTGATGCTTGAGTAAGCCAGCCATGCACACGAGGCGCAGAAGACCAGGGGCGTGAACGGATACCAGGGCACGCGAAATTCATCGCCCCCTCCGGGCTCGCGGCGCAGGATGAACACCGCAATACCCACCATCAGCAGAAAACTCCAGAACACCGGCGCCGTGAATTCCACCATGGACTCAAACCCGTCGTGCTGCAACAGGCCAAAGACCACCAGGGCAACGCTGATAGCTCCCTGCACCAGCAGCGCAGGCATCGGCATGCCCGCCGACTCGTTCCAGCGTCCCATGAAGCGCAGCGCTTTCCAGTCGAGCCCCAGCGCAAAGTTGCTGCGCGCACCCACGATCATGGTGGCATTGATGCTGGTCAGGGCTGCGAGCGCCACGAACAGTCCGAGCGCTTTCTGACCCAGCGGCCCGAACGCCGCTCCCATGACATCGGCCGCGGCAGCTTTCGATTGCGCGAGGCCCTTCAGACCCAGGCCGTGGATCAGCGCGAGGTTCACCAGCAGATAAATGCCGGTGATCACGAGCAGACTCACGATGATGATGCTCACGATTCGTCTCGGCCCGCCCGCCACTTCGGCCGAGATGTAGGCCGCCTCGTTCCAGCCACCGAATGTGAGCAACACAAACACCAGCGCCAAACCCGCCATGCCCAGCGCCGGCGTCGAACTGAACATGGGAGGCGTGGTGTCGGCAGGCGCGCTCACCGAAAAACCGGCGACCACCACCGCGAAAAGCCCCGCCACCTCAAATACCGCGAGCACGGTCTGCACTCGGCCGGAGGCCTGCAGTCCGATCAGATTGACCAGGGTGAGCGTCACGACAATGCCAATCGCCCAGATGGCCGACGAGTGCGCTCCCAGGCTGATCACCTTGCTCATGTAGTCGCCAAACACGAACGCGAGCAGCGCAATCGAGCCAGTGTTGATCACTGCGGCCTTCGCCCAGGCGTAGAGGAACGCCAGATGCCGGCCGTAGGCGAGTTCCAGAAAGTGATAATCACCGCCCGCATGCGCATGTCGCGTGGAGAGCTCGGCGTAGCAGAGCGCCCCGGCAATGGAGATGAGGGCACCGGCCACCCAGATGGAGAGTGCCCAGCCGACATCGCCGCTCACACCGGCCACCATGGAAGGTGTCTTGAAGATGCCGGCACCAATGACGATGCCCACAATGATCGCGACCGCTGCGTACGGGCGCAAAAGCCTGGCGGGCTGGCCAGCGCCAGCCCCGGTAACACTCGAATTCATGACGGGTTGGGTGAGAAGGCGTTACTTGGGAACGCGGCGCCCTTCGAACCCGTTGCTCGAGTAGAGGCCCACCTGCCCTTTGAGTGTGCCCGCGTCGGTGTAGCTCGCCTTCACGACCTGCAGCTGGCCGGTGGACGGTGCGAGATAGCGAAACTGCAGCTCGGCCCCTTCAAGCCGCGGGTCAAGCAGCGGCTGCGTTTTGTCGCCCAGGGTGATGGTTCCGCCCACGCGCTGATACTTCTGCGTGAGATTCAGCCGGACGTTCACAACGCCGTCCATGCCGTCGAGGTTCCATTGTCCTTCCACCTGAGCCGGCACGATCCAGAAGTAGCCAGAGCTGCCACCGAACCCGCTGGCACTGGCGCTGAACACCTGATCGGGTTCCCAATCGCCCATGGTGAAGGAATTCGTGACCAGCCGCGTGCCAGGACGCATCTTGAGCAGAGTGGGACGCAGCCGGAGATTCAGCTCGGGCAGCAGATACATCGAAATGACCGTCGCCTTCGTGAAGTCTTCCTTGAAGATGTCACCGTTGATGATGGTGACGCGGTCCGACACGCCCGCGCGCTCGGCGTTGCGCTTGGCGAGCGCCGCCATGTCGGGGTTGAACTCGATGCCGACGGCGCGCGCGCCATGAATGCGTGCGGCCGTGATCGCGATCTTGCCGTCGCCCGCACCCAGATCGAACAGGAGGTCATCCTTGGTGACCTTGGCAACCTCCAGCATTCGCCGGACCAGGTCGTCGTTGGTGGGCACCCAGACCACGTCCTTGCCGGACTGGCCGACCTGGGGCTGATATTTGTCATCGCCCGACTGGGCATTGGCCTGCAGGCCGATGGCTGCAAACAGGAGCGCTGCAAGGCCTGAGCGGATCAGGCGGGTGGCGGCAGATGCATTCATGTCCGATTTCTTCCTGGGGTCGTGGGACAGGTGACAGGTCAGTATGGCTGGCGTGGTGGCAGAGAGGGCGCCGAAATTTAAGGGCTTCCGTCTGTCAGGGGCGACATCTTGAACCCTGACGCTGCCGGCGGCAAGTATGCCGGAGATCGGGGTAGGGACAGGCTGGCCACACACCTGGCGAGACGCGAGCCACCAGGCTGCCGGTGCGCTGTTATGCTTCAACCCCTTTCGTCAAGCGCTCCCATGACACAACTTGCCGGATTTGAACCCGCCGCCATTCCGGCGGAAGACGAGGCGCTGCGCCCTGAAGTGCGCGCCTTCCTCGCTCACCACCTGTCGGGCCTGTCGGCCGAAGCGCGGGCCCGCTCATGGTCGGGATACGACCCCGCATTCAGCCGGGCCCTGGGCGCTCGCGGCTGGCTGGGCATTACGCTGCCTCGCGAGTACGGTGGTGGCGGCCGGAGCGCCTACGCGCGCTACGTGCTGGTGGAGGAGTTCCTTTGTGCGGGAGCCCCTGTGGGATCGCACTGGATCGCCGACCGGCAAAGCGGCCCGCTGATCCTCAAGTACGGCACCGAAGACCAAAAGCGCTTTCACCTGCCGCGGATCTGCCAGGGCGAATCGTTCTTCTGTATCGGCATGAGCGAGCCCGGATCGGGCTCAGACCTCGCCAGCATCCGAACGCGCGCGCGCCGCAACGACGAAGGCTGGGTGCTGAACGGTCGAAAAATCTGGACCACCAACGCGCATCACAGCCACTTCATGATCGCCCTGGTCCGCACATCGGGCGAACCGACCGATCGTCATGTCGGGCTCTCGCAGCTGATTGTCGACCTGTCCCGACCTGGCGTTACCGTGCGCCCCATCACCGATCTGACCGGTGACCGGCATTTCTGCGAAGTGTTTTTTGATGATGTCCAACTGGGCCCCGAGGCGTTGATCGGCGCAGAAGGCCAGGGTTGGGCGCAGGTCACCGCCGAACTGGCCTACGAACGAAGCGGCCCCGAACGCATCTACTCCTCCATGGTGCTGTTCGACGAGTGGCTCGCCTGGATCCGCACGTCGGCCGGTCAAAGCCCGGGCGCTACGCGGCTCGCTGGCCGGATCGCCAGCCATCTGGCTCCCCTTCGTGCGATGTCGATTGCGGTGACCGCACGGCTGGCTGCGGGCGAAAGCCCGGTGGTCGAGGCCGCCCTGGTCAAGGACCTGGGCACCACCCTTGAACAACAGATCCCGGCACTGATCGCCGACGATCTGGCGAGCCGCGACGATCCGTCACAGGTGCCCGCCGAGTTGCTGGCAACGCTTGCCTATGTCACCCGGATTTCTCCCTCGTTTTCGCTGCGGGGCGGCACGCGCGAAATTCTTCGCGGCATGATTGCCCGCGGCCTGGGGCTGCGCTGATGGTCACCGCCCTGAACCCGGCCCCGACAACCCAAGGAGCGCACGTATGGATTCGATGATCAGCGACGCGCTCGCAGCCCTTCTCGCAGATCGCTGCGGCGCCGATGTGGTGCGTGCCATCGAATCGGGCGGTTCCTCCACTGAACTCTGGCGGGCAATTTCCGAGGCCGGTTTCGCCGACGCCATGGTGAGCGAATCGAAAGGTGGCGCAGGTCTCTCTGCCGAGGCCGTGTCGGGCTGCTGGATGCTCGCGGGTCGGCACGCTGTTCCCCTGCCCTTGTCCGAGACCATGATCGCCCGGGCGATGCTCACCGAGCAGTCGATCACCGTGCCCGATACTCCGATCGCGTTCGGCATCGGGCATCGCACACCCGCCGGCACGCTCCGCGCGGTGGGGATCAGCGGCGGCCGCACGGCGGGCGCTGTGCTCGTCACCGCCGCGGGCGACACCCGGTTGCTCACCACCGCCAGCGGCCGCGGCGAGCGCTGCGCCTTTGAACTCGATCTCACCCTGGAGTGGCCGGAATCCGCCTGGGCTGCGGCGCCCCGTCTCGCTGCGAGCCTCGACACCCGGCTCGCCCAGGCCCTGGTCCTGTCGCTTCAGATCGCCGGTGCACTGGATGCCGTGTTCCGCCGGTCGCTCGCCTGGGCCAATGAGCGCGAGCAGTTCGGCAAACCCATCGGCAAGTTTCAGGCAATCCAGCACCAGCTCGCACTGATGGCAGAAGAGTCGTTTGCGGCCACCATGGCGGCGCGTATCGCCTGCCTCCCCGCGCCAGACGGGGCCTCCTCTGCAACCGCCTCGACCGGGTTGGTCGGCGCGCTGGACGGTATCGCACCGCTGCGTGTCGCCACAGCCAAAGCGCGCACGAGCGAGGCTGCGTTACAGGTCGCACAGATGGCCCATGCCGTCCACGGCGCCATCGGCTTCACGCATGAGTTCGACCTGCAGATCCTCACCCGCCGGCTTCATGCCTGGCGGCAGACCGCAGGCAGTGAATCCGCCTGGCACGACCAGATCGGCCACGCGCTGCTGTCGCCAAAGACCACCTCGCTCGATGTGCTGCGGATCACCACCGACGTTGTCGCGGGTTGATCGGTTCGCATCCCGTCCGTTCCCAACGCCCAGTTCAGGAGACCTCCCTTGACCGACTTCCTTCAGATCAGCCGCGACGGCGCGATCGTCACCTGGACCATGAACCACCCGGCCACACGCAATGCACTCACCGGCAACACAGCCGTCGCCGAAATCGTGGCGGCCGCTGCGGCCGCCGCCACTGACCGGAGCGTTCGCGCCATCATCCTCACCGGTGCCGGACCGGTGTTCTCCTCCGGCGGCAATGTGAAAGACATGGCCCGGTTCGCCGAGCCAGGCCTTGACGCCGACGCGGTGCGCAATGAATACCGCCACGGCATCCAGCGCATTCCGCGGGCCATGTGGGCGCTGGATGTGCCGGTCATTGCTGCCGTCAACGGGCCGGCGATCGGCGCAGGCCTCGATCTGGCCTGCCGTGACGACTTCAAACGTTCTATGCCTGGTCGCTTGGTAGGCG
>RFXC01000009.1 GCA_009921765.1 Betaproteobacteria bacterium
TTGGTGGCATAGAGCCAGCGCCGCCATCCGGTGGGATGGTCGTGGGCATGGTCGTGGGAATGGTCATCGTGGTGACCGATCACTGCGCTCATCGTGTGACTCCTGCTTGAATCCTTGATCGTTGCCGGGAAACGCCTGCTGCTGGCCGGCAATTACTTTCGCGCCGCCTTGACGGCCTGTGGCTGCACCAGATTGTCTTCGGCCTTGTTGCCCCACGCGTTGCGGGCATACGTGATGACCGCCGCAAGCTCGGTATCGGACAGCCCCTTGAAGGACGCCATGGCAGTGCCGGCCTTGCCGTTCAGCATGATGGCGATGTGGTCATCGCGCTTGCCGAGCACAAGCTTGGAACCCTCGAGCGCAGGAAACGCCCCAGCTACACCCTTGCCGTTTGCCTGATGGCAGGCCACACAGTTGGCGGCATACACTTTTTCGCCGCGTGCGGACAAATCGGCGACCGTCCACTCCTTGTTGGGGTCGTCGGCCCGGGCGAGCATTTCCTTTTTCTTTTCTTCGACCCACTTCCGGTAGTCGGCGTCGCTCTTCGCTTCGACCACGATCGGCATGAAGGCGTGGTCCTTGCCGCAGAGCTCGGTGCAGGCACCGCGATAGACCCCGGGTTTGTCCGCCCGGAACCAGGTGTCGCGGATGAAGCCCGGAATTGCATCCTGCTTGATGCCCAGACGAGGCACGTAATAGGAGTGAATCACGTCGTTGGCCGTAATGACGAGCCGTACCTTCTTGTCGGCCGGCACCACGAGCGGATTGTCAACCTCCATCAGATAGGTGGGGTTGGCCTCGCGCTTGGCCCGGGCGTCGGGGTAGTTGCGATCCTCGATCTGCTCGCGCGGCGTGGAAAGGTTGGACAGGAAGGCGATGCCCTCGCCATCTCCCTTCAGATAGTCATAGCCCCATTTCCACTGGTAACCCGTCACCTTGATGGTGAGGTCGGGATTGGAGGTGTCTTTCTGGGCAATCACCTCACCCGTGGCAGCGATACCAAGCCCCACCACAATCAGAAACGGCACCACTGTCCAGACGATTTCAACCGTGGTGCTTTCGTGGAAGTCGGCAGACTTGGCACCCCGCGACTTGCGATGTGCCCAAATCGAATAGAACATGACCGCAAACACGCCGATGAAGATCAGCACGCAGACCCACATCAGGACTTCGTGAAGCCAGATCTGCCCGCGCGCGATCGCGTTGGCCGGTTCGGGCAGGTTCCATTGATTGACCATCGGCCCGCCAGGCATGTCCTTGACCGCCCAGGCTGCAGAGGTTGTCATGCACGCAAGCGCGGCAGCCGCCATGCGGAGCGCGCCCTTCTTGAGTATGTCAGCCATTGCTCTCTTCCAAGCTCGAGACACGGAAACCCGTCACCCGCCTACCCCTGCGACAGCGCACCGCGCAATTCCTCAACCAGCGCGGGCTTGCGGTGGTGGGGAACAAACCGCCCCACCGCAATTTTCTGTCGCCCTGCAACGAGCACGATCGGATCGCTCGATCGCCCTCGGTAATCGACGCGCACCCAGGGTGGACTCACTTCTTCGACGCGAAGATTCGCGCCGTGGCTTGCCTCAACCCGCAGCCAGCCCGGTCCGGCCTCGATCCGCTCATAGTCGCCTGCATGGCGCGCGTAGCAGAAGAAAGCCAAGCCCAGAACCGAAACCTCGATCAGCGCAAACGGCACCACCATCCAGGCGCCGACGACTGCAAAGGCGGCTGCAATCCCCAGGGACACCGCTGAGAGGGAGCCGAACCAGATCGCGAGTTGAGAAGGCGACAGTACGCAGTTGCGGCGCAGCGTCCAGAAATGCTGCTGGCTCCGGACGTGATACTGCCATTCGTACTGCATGAAACTCGAATCTTTTTTCGAATCAGACCACCGGTGTCGGTGGGGATTATAGGCGCTCGTCCAGAGAGGCGGCAAATTGCGCTCAACGGCCGCCACGGGGAATCACCCGGATCGGGGCAAGCCCGTCGGGCAAGCGCCGCTCCGGCGGGCACCAGGCATGACCGTAAATCAATTCGACGCTGACCCGGATCAATCCGTCAGGACCCCGAAGGCCCTCCACGGCTCGCAGCCATTCCTGCCGGTGCCTGGGCGTGAGAAGTCCCCGGAAGCGATCGGCGAGGGCATTGCCCCCCCACTGCCGTACCTCGTCAAGCAGCGTCGAGCCATCGCGCCAGGTGATGGAGAGGCGTTCTGTGTCAACCACCGGTTCGGCAAACCCCTGTCGCACCAGGGCATCGCCCAGGTCATGCATGTCCGGGAAGCGCTGAATGCGGGCGCCCAGTGTCCGCAGCTCGGCGAGCGTGTCGACCCCGAGGCAGGCGAAGGCAGCCAGCCCGCCGGGCGCGAGAACGCGCCGCCATTCGGCCATCTGCGGATCGGGTTCGGGGACAGCATGAAGATTGAGGACCGACCACACCAGATCGACCGACCCCGACGGAAACGGCAGCCGCGCGGGCTCGGCGACCAGGAAATTTGCGAGCGGGCGCCCGCGAACGATCCCCAGTCGCGCGAGAAGCCCGCTGCGTGCGGGCGCCACGCGGGCAGCCAGCGCTGCGAGGGCGGCAGGATCATCGTCGGTCGCGATGAGCTCGGCCCCGACAAAGCGCTGGGCAAGCGCGAGCAGCGCCCCGGAGCGCGCCGCCTCGGCGAGCAGCACGCGGCCCGGCGCGATCCGCACCGGATCGAGCCGCTCGAGGAGGCCCCGCTCGACCGCCTGCTGCAGAAAATGAGGCGCGTGCGCCCGGGCGCGTCGGCGCGCCTGAAGACGCGCAGCCGCCGGGTCTAGACCTGCCGTCGCATTCATTGCGGCCGAAGTATAGGCGGACGTGCGCCAATAGCGGGATGCTTGAACACGGTCCAGCGCTCTCGCGCGCCCTCGCCGCACTGGCCTTGCATGCCGCCGATGCGCTCCTCCCGCGAGCCTGCGCCGGCTGCGCGCGGGTGCTGCCACGGGGCGCATGCCGGGCGGGTTGGTGCGAACCCTGTCTGGCGGCCCTTGGCAGCGGGGTCAGTCGTTGCGGGCAATGCGCAATCGAATCCCTCGCCCCGCTCTGTGAAAGCTGCCGAACCACGCCCCCGCCCTTCGCGCGCACCGTGATGCTCGGTGCCTACGCCCCGCCGCTTGACCGGATCGTACGCGCGCTCAAATTCAACCGGCAGCCGGCACTGGGTGTGGCGCTGGCCGCCACGCTCGCCCCCATCGTCCAGCGCGAGCTCGCACGCCTGCCCCCGGGGCATCCTCGGCACCGGGTGGTCGCGGTCCCGCTCTCCGATGAACGGCTCGCCGAACGCGGCTACAACCAGTCGCTTCTCATCGCCCGGCCGCTTGCACGGGCGCTCGGGTTGCCCATCGACCCCGTGGCGCTGCGCCGGCAGCGAGCCGGCCCGCCCCAATCCCGGCTCTCGCCAGGGGCAAGAGCCAGCAATGTCGACCAGGCATTCATCGCCACACGGCCGCATCACGAACCGGTGCTCCTGGTCGACGATGTCATGACCACCGGTGCTACCCTTGCCGCCGCGTCGCATGCGCTGATCCGCGCGGGCGCGCCCTCTGTCACCTGCGTCATCGTCGCTCGAACCGCCCCGCCCGATGTTTCACGTTGTCCTGGTCCAGCCTGAAATTCCGCCCAACACCGGCAACGTGATCCGGCTGTGCGCCAACACCGGTGCCACGCTTCATCTGGTGCAGCCGCTGGGCTTTCCGCTTGATTCATCACGCATGCGCCGCGCCGGCCTCGACTACCACGAGTTCGCCACGCTGCGAGTGCACGAAAGCTGGGCGGCCTTTCTCGAGCGCGAAGCGCCGCGCCGGGCCTGGGCGCTCACCACGCGGGGTGCGCGCGCGCCACACGATGTCGCGTTCGAGGCCGGGGACTATCTGGTGTTTGGCTCGGAAACCGCGGGCCTGCCGCCCGCCGTACTCGACACGTTCACTGCGGATCACAGGCTACGCCTGCCCATGCGCCCCGATAACCGCAGCCTCAATCTGTCCAACGCGGTGGCCGTAACGGTTTATGAAGCCTGGCGGCAGCATGGATTTTCTGGCGCGCGCTAGGCGCGCAGCGCCCCCAGCCGGTTCAGCAGTGGGTCAAGCTCGCCATCGTGCATGAGCGCATCGAGGTCGTTGGGTGCAACGAACCCTGCATCGACAAATCCCTGGCAGGTCGCAAGCAGCCGGTCGAAATAGCCCCTGTGGTTCAGCAGCGCAATCGGCTTGTTGATGAACCGTACCTGGCGAAGCGTCAGCACCTCGAACAGTTCATCGAGCGTGCCAAGTCCGCCAGGCAGCGTGAGAAAGGCATCCGACAGCGCGATCATCCGGGTCTTTCGGATCGCCATGTCGGCCACCACCTCCAGGCGCGTGAGCGAGCGATGCCCCTGCTCGCGGACCAGCATGCCATCGGGAATCACGCCGATCACTTCACCGCCTGCGGCAAGGGCGGCATCCGCCGCAACGCCCATCAATCCGACGCGCCCGCCGCCATAGACCATGCGCCAGCCACGCTCGGCAATGGCGCGGCCCGCAGCGCGGGCGACCTGCGCGTATTCCGGATCGAGACCGGGCTTTGCGCCGCAAAACACACATACTGAAAAACGTGAATCGATCTCGCTCATTGCTTCCCCTGCGCCCAGACCGGGCACGACCACCTCTGCGGCGAACGCCGCTCGTCTGCGCACCCGCCGCGCACGATCAGTTTGCCTCTCTGCGGGGCTCGCGCGACAAGAGCGCAAGCACCGCCTCGGGCGCCCGCGTGCGTCCGGCAAGCACCGCGCAGACCGCCTGCAGAATCGGCATGTCCACCCCGTGGCGCTCAGCCAGTTCGCGCGCGGCCGGGGCAGTGCTCACCCCTTCGGCCACGTGACCCAGCCCCTCGATGATCGAGGCAAGCGCCTCGCCGCGGGCGAGCGCGAGGCCCACGCTTCGATTGCGCGACAGCGGGCCGGTGCAGGTGAGCACCAGATCGCCCAGCCCGGTAAGCCCTGAAAACGTTTCTGCGCGGCCACCCAGCGCCAACCCCAGCCGGGTCATTTCCGCCAGGCCACGAGTGATGAGTGCCGCGCGTGCATTCATGCCCAGTTCAAGGCCGTCGGCAATACCGGCCGCGATCGCCATCACGTTTTTGAGCGCGCCACCCAGTTCGACGCCCACCGGGTCGTCGGCAACATAAATGCGCGCCGCACCGTGGTGAAACGCCGCCACCGCCTGCTCAGCAAGCCGCTCACCGCCTCCGGCCACCGTAAGCGCAACCGGCAATCCGGCCGCCACCTCCTGGGCAAAGCTGGGCCCCGCCAGCACCCCGCCGGCAAACGATGCCAGGCGCTCCGCGGCCATCTGGTGAGGCAGGCGAAGCGTACCTGCCTCCAGACCTTTGCAGAGCCAGACGACGCCCGCGCATGCGCCGGGCAGTCGGCTTGCCAGTTGGTCGAGGAGCGCTGCCAGACCGGCGACTGGCGTGGCGACCACAGCAAGCGATGGCTCGGCGGCCAGCCAGCCGCAAGCGGCATCGATATCGGACGAGATCTCGAGCGCAGGCTCGAAGCTCACCCCGGGCAGATAGCGACGGTTATATCGCTCTTTTGCCAGCGCGTTGGCCTGCTCGGCATCCCGCGCCCAGAGGAGCACAGCATGTCGACGCGCCGCATGCAGCGCGAGCGCCGTGCCCCACGCACCGGCACCGAAGACTGCAATTCTCACGGCAGCTTGCGCTCGGCCTGCGCGTGGGCGCCAACCCTTTCGCGCGCCCCTTACGCGCGCCCGGGCACGATCAGGCCCGAGGGAGCCGCCGCGCCCTGCTGCTCGAGGCGCTGCTGATGGATGGCGCCAAAATCGAGGTCGGCGAGATGGATCGGCGGAAAGCCGGTGCGCTGGATGGCGTCGGCCAGGTTGGCACGCAGATACGGAAACACGATATTGGCGCAGACCACATTCACGAGCACATCCATCTGGTCGGCGGGCACATTGCGGATCTCGAAAATGCCCGCCTGGGTGGTCTCGATCAGAAACGCCACCTTGTCGCCAACGCGGGTGGTGAGGGTCACCGTGACCGCTGTTTCATGAATGCCCTCGACGATGGTGAGCGAACTCACGTCAACCGCCACCTCGACCGAGGGCTGCTGGGACTCGAGAAAAATGGCCGGCGCATTGGGCATTTCCAGCGACATGCCTTTCAGATAGACGCGCTGGATGGAAAACGCTGGGGCCTGCTCCTGTCCGCTCATTGAATGATCCTGGTGATTGACGGACCGGGTCCGTCGGGGTTGGTGAGACCGGCTGCGCTCGGCAGGCGCCGATGCAGAAACTCTGTAGAGGGGGTCAGCCCGCCGCGAGCAGCGGCGAGAGCTCACCCGCGCGGTCTACTGCATACAGATCGTCACAGCCGCCAACGTGCCGGTCGCCAATGAAGATCTGCGGGACGGTGCGTCGGCCGGTGCGCGCGATCATTTCGTCCTTGCGCGCCGGGTCGAGGTCAATGCGGATTTTTTCGATTTCCGTGACCCCGCGCTGGCGCAGCAGCTGCTCGGCACGTACGCAATAGGGGCAGACCGCCGTGGTGTACATCTGGATTCGAGCAGCCATGGGCCGTATTCCCCTGTGTTCAGTTCTTGACGACCGGAAGCCCCGCCTGCCGCCAGGCATTGAGCCCGCCGTCGAGGTTGAAGACCTCCTCGCGGCCGGCCTTGCGAAGCGCGGCCGCCCCCTTGGCCGAGGTCATGCCGGTGTTGCAACACACGATCACCGGGCGCCCCGCTGGCAGTTCCCCGGCACGTTGGTCGAGTTCCGCAAGCGGGATGTTGCGGGCGTTGGGCAGGTGCCCGGCATCGAACTCGCCGGTGGCCCGAACGTCAAGCACGATGGCCTGCGTGTCGTTGATCATCCGGGTGGCGCCAAGCGTGTTGAGCGAGGCGCCGGCTGTGCGTTTCATGATCATCGGCCAGAGCAGCATGGCACCCGAGGCAAACGCAATCGCGATCAGGATGATGTTTTCGGTGACGAAGGCCAAGTTGAATTCCAGCGTTAAAGCCAAACCCGAAATTATAAGATATTGGCTGTCCAACCCGCCATGCATCCCCACACCGAGCTGCCATGAACTTCCAGATCATCATGTTTCGCCACGGCGAGAGCCAGTGGAATCTTGAAAACCGGTTCACCGGTTGGACCGACGTCGACCTGACGCCACATGGGCTTGACGAGGCGAGGCGCGCCGGCGCGCTCCTGAAGGCCGAGGGGTATGAATTCGATATCGCCTACACCTCGGTGCTCACGCGCGCCATCCGCACGCTGCACACCGTGCTCGATGAGATGGCTTGTCTGTGGCTGCCGGTGGTGAAGTCGTGGCGGCTCAATGAGCGGCACTATGGCGCGCTGCAGGGCCTGAACAAGGCCGAAACCGCCGCGCGCTTTGGCGACGCGCAGGTTCTGATCTGGCGACGCGCGTACGCGATCGCGCCCGATCCGTTGCCCGCGGGCGATCCGCGCGGCGCCGAGTTCGATCCCCGCTACCGCGATCTGGCAGCCGCCGACATTCCGCGTACCGAATGCCTGAAGGACACGGTTGCCCGCGTCGCGCCTTTTTGGGAGAGCACCATCGCCCCGGCGCTCCGCGCCGGTCATCGCCCAGTGATCGCAGCCCACGGCAATTCGCTGCGGGCGCTCATCAAATATCTGGAAAACGTACCCGACGACGAGATCGTGAACCTGAACATCCCGACCGCTCGTCCGATGGTCTATGAATTCGACAGCGCGCTCAAACCCATCGGCCGCCGCTATCTGGGCGATGCCGCGGAGATCGAGGCTGCCATGGCGGCGGTTGCCGCTCAGGGGCGTGCCAAGCCCGGCTGAGCCCGCGCCAACAGGCTGCCGACCCCGGTGCGCGCGCAACATCCGTGCACGCTCCGATAAGCCTCATGCTGGGCGCGGCCCGTTGTGGAGGTTTATACTCACCAGAGCTATTTCCAGAGCCTGCGCTCGCCTATCCAGATTGCGGTTCAGCACCGCGCGCCCCATGAAGTTCAAACTCAAGTCTTTAGGTCTCGTTCTCGCTGGTGCCTTTGCAGGCATCCTGGTGAGCGTCGGCTTGTCGGCGGTGGCGCAACGCAGCCAGCGCGCCGTCCTGCCACTCGAAGAATTACGCCAGTTCTCCGACGTGTTTGGCGCCATCAAGGCCAACTACGTCGAACAGGTCGAAGACAAAAAGCTCATCACCGAGGCGATCAGCGGCATGATCTCCGGGCTCGATCCGCACTCAGCCTATCTCGATGCCGATGCCTTCCGTGAGCTGCAGGTGGGCACGCAGGGTGAGTTTGGCGGACTGGGCATCGAAGTCGGCACCGAAGACGGCTTCATCAAGGTGATCTCTCCCATCGAGGACACACCGGCCGCGCGGGCCGGCGTGCGGGCGGGCGACCTCATCATCCGTATCGATGAAAAGTCCACCAAGGGGCTGGCGCTCAACGATGCGGTCAAGCTCATGCGGGGCAAGCCCAAAACCTCGATCACGCTCACGCTGTCGAGGAAAGGCGAGGCACGACCCATTGTCGTCACCATCACGCGCGACGTGATCCGCGTCCAGTCGGTACGTTCGAAAGTGATCGAGCCTGGCATCGGCTATGTCCGCATCACGCAGTTCCAGGAGCACACGGTCGAGGCGCTGGTGCGCCACCTCGAAAATCTTGACCGTCAGGGCGCGATCGGCAAGGGTCTGGTGCTCGATCTTCGCAACGACCCGGGCGGCCTGCTCCACGGCGCGGTGGGTGTATCGGCCGCATTCCTGCCCGCCAAGGTCACGGTGGTCACCACCGAGGGGCGCAACGAAGATGCCCGGCGCAAATACAGCGCCATCCCCGAAGACTACCTGCGCGGCAGTCGGGAAGACTTCGTCGCCCGTGTGCCGTCGGCCGCGAAAAACGTACCCATGGTCGTGCTGGTGAATGGCGGATCGGCCTCCGCCTCGGAGATCGTGGCAGGCGCCCTGCAGGACTACAAGCGCGCAGCGGTGCTCGGTACGCAAACCTTTGGCAAAGGATCGGTGCAGTCCATTCTTCCGCTGTCCAACTCCACCGCCATCAAGCTCACCACCGCGCGCTACTTCACGCCAAATGGCCGCTCCATTCAAGCGCGCGGCATCGAGCCCGATTTCCTGGTCGAAGAAACCGCCGATGGCGACACCACCAACTTCCGTGTCCGCGAGGCCGACCTGAACCGGCATCTGTCGAATTCGCGTGAGCAGGAGCGCCCCTCGGGAACGCCCCGGCCCACCACCGAGGCGGAGCGGGCGCGCGAGCGTAAGCCCGTCGAGTTCGGTTCGGCCGATGACTACCAGCTGCAGCAGGCGCTCAACCATCTCAAGGGCCAGCCGGTCGCCGTAGCACAGCCGCGCACCGGTGACGCGGCTGCCGCGCCTGCGGGGGGCAACGCTGCCGGCGCCACACGCT
Organism: Betaproteobacteria bacterium; assembly: GCA_009921765.1. The sequence goes on from RFXC01000009.1 coordinate 9,449, forward strand.
AGGCAAGCGTCACGCCATGGATGACCGGCAGCTGCTGCGCTACGGCCGGCACATCCTGCTGGAGGACATCGGCGTTGAAGGCCAGGAGCGGCTGCAGGCAGCCACAGCGCTGATCGTGGGGGCCGGTGGGCTCGGGTCGCCTGCCGCCATGTACCTGGCAGCGGCGGGCGTGGGCACCCTGCTCATCGCCGACGGCGATACAGTCGATCTCAGCAACCTTCAGCGCCAGATCCTCCATCGCGATGACGCAGTGGGGCGGCCCAAGGTTGAGTCGGGCGCCCGTACGCTCGCAGCGCTCAACCCCGATGTGCGGGTGGAACCGATTCATGAACGGCTCGCCGGCGCCTCGCTTGCTGCCGCCGTGGCCCGCAGTCAGGTGGTGCTCGACTGCAGCGACAACTTCGCCACCCGGCACGCCATCAACCGCGCCTGCGTGCATGCCGGCGTGCCACTGGTGTCGGGGGCCGCCATCCGCTTTGACGGCCAGCTATCGGTCTTTGACCCGCGGCATGCCGAGTCGCCGTGTTATCACTGCATCTTTCCGCAGACCGACAGTCTCGAAGAGGTGCGCTGCGCGGTCATGGGCGTGTTTGCACCCCTCACCGGCATGGTAGGCACCATGCAGGCCGCTGAAGCGCTCAAGATTCTGGGCGGCTTCGGCAAAACCGCAGTGGGTCGCCTGCTTTTGATCGACTCACGATCGATGCAGATCGACAGCGTGAGCCTGGCTCGAAACCCCGATTGCGAGGTCTGCGGCACGCATCAACTTGGTCGTCCAAGCGCCTGAACCCGCCGCATCAGCCCGCTCCCTGACCGGAAAGGCGCAGCGGCAACCATCAACGCGCAGCCGGAGGCCAGCGCGACCGGCCAGTAAGCCCCGGTCAGGTCATGCAGCAACCCGCCAGCCCAGGCGCCAAGCGCAGCGCCAAGCGCCATCATTCCAAAGATCGTGCCGTAGATCGTGGCAGCACCGGGTCCGGCAAAGATCCGGTTCGAAAGCGCCGACACGATGGGGCCGCGCGCGCCCTGCGCCACGCCAAAGCATGTGACATAGACCGCGAGCCCTGCAAGCGACCCGGTAATGGCAACCGCAAGCAGACCACCCAGCCCCAGCGCAGTAAACGAAAACGACAGGAGCGCCGTGCGCTGGTGCCCGATGCGGTCGCAGAACCAGCCCGAGCCAACGATCCCGAAAGTGGAGAGCAGCCCGGCGAGCCCATAGGCCGAGGCCGCCATCAGCGGGGCGAACCCCCCCTCGATCAGGAGCGCCACCACCTGCGGGGTGACCAGGTAGGCCGCGATCGCAGTAAAGGAAAATGCCTGGGCCAGATGCCAGTACGCCGGATCTGACAGGGCCGCGCGCAACGCCGCCCGAGCCTCGCCCGCCTGCGCGGGCGCAGGCGACGGGCGTCCCGGCGCCGCATCAACAGGCGGGCGCGACAGGCGCGCCCAGGGCAGAAGCGCACAAACGGGCACCATCGCAAACGCGCCCGCGCCCAGCGTGAGCCAAGCGCCCCGCCAACCGAACGCGTCGATCAGGGCCTGGGAGAGCGGAACCATCACCAGCACGCCGAAGCCGGAGCCTGCGTAGGCCACGGCAATGGCGGTCGATAACCGGGCCCGGTACCAGCGGGCAACCAGCGATGCAGCGCAGACCATTCCGGTCGCGGCCGCGCCGGCGCCAACCAGCACGCCGGCACCGGCATAGATCATCGTGAGCGACTCAGCCTGGCTGGACAACAGCCCAGCCATCCCCAGTAGCGCAAGCCCGCTGCAGTAGACCACCCGGGGCCCATACCGGTCGAAGAGCCAGCCCGCAATCGGCGCGGCGAGCCCGCTCACCATCATCTGCGTGGCGACCACGCCGGTGAGGGCACTTCGCGGCCAGCCAAAAGCCTCCTCCAAGGGAAGCACAAACGCCGAAAACGCCTCGACCAGCCCGCGTCCGGCGAAATTGAGCGAAAACGCGATCCCCAGCACCGCGATCGCCAGACGGCTCGCCCCGTCTGACGCACGGGCTTCAGGACGGAGCACGGGGTCGGTCATGACAGGCAAGGTACGCGTGGTAGGCACAACCGGCAAGTCGGCCGAATCGGCCCGCGGCTGGCGGGGGGCGCCGGCACGCGACCGACAGGGTGGCCGGCAGGGCGGCCGGCAGGGCGGCCACGCGGTTTGACGCCCCGACTGCGAACATGCCAGCATCGACTGCCTGTTCTTGTGTCACCAACCCTCTTTGCCTCGAGCCCCCTTTCATGCCAGCTGCGCCCATTCTCGATTCCCTGCCCCCGCTTGCCTCGCTGATTCGCGCGGGCGACGCCATCATCATCGGCCAGGCCGGTGCCGAGCCGCTCACGCTTACGCGCGCGCTGGTCGAGGAGGCCGACTCCCTGGCCGGTCCGGTGGATGTGTTCCTGGGTGCGGTGCTGTCCGATACCTTCGCGCGCCCGCTATCGCCAAAACTTCGGCCCGGCGGCTACGGCATCATGGGCGGCGCGGCCAAGGGCTTCGCATCGCAGCCGGGCTCCATTGCCAATGTCACGCCAACGCCGTATCGCGAACTCGAACGCTCCTTCAGCACCGGGCGCTTGCGGGCCGATGTCGTAATGCTGCAGCTCGCCCCGTCGGCCGATGGCAGCCGGCTGAGCCTCGGCATGGCCAACGACTATGTGATCGCCGCGGCGCGACGGGCGCGATGCGTGATCGCCGAGATCAACCCCCAGGCACCGTTTACGCCCAGCACCGAAGTCGACGCTGCATCCCTTCGAATCGATGTCGCCGTGCGCGCAGCCACTTCAACCGTCCAGTCCCCCACGATGGCAGCAGAAGAAGCCGAGCGTCGTATCGCGGGCCATGTCGCATCGGTCGTGCCCGACCGCGCCACGATCCAGATCGGGCTGGGCGCGCTCCCCGATGCAGTGCTGGGGCTTCTCGCGAGCCATCGGGACCTGGGCCTGCACAGCGGCCTGATCGGCGACAGCGCCGTGGCACTGATCGAGTCCGGTGCGGTCACCAATGCATACAAGGGGCTCGATAACGGCTTTACCGTCACCAACACGCTGGGGGGCACAACACGCGCCCATCGCCACGCCCACGACAATCCCCAGTTCCTCATCCGCCCGGCCACCTACACACACCATCCGGCCACGCTCGCTGCGCTCTATCGCTTTCACGCGATCAATTCGGCGCTCGAGGTCGATGTCACGGGTCAGGCCAACGCCGAACACGATGGCCGCGCCTGGCGGGGCGGCCTGGGCGGGCTGGGCGACTTCGTTCGCACCGCCCGGCTGTCCGAAGGCGGTCGTGGCATCGTGGCGCTCGCCTCCACCTCGAGAGACGGCAAACGCAGCCGCATCGTGGCAGGCACCTCGCGCGGCCAGGTCACCCTGGGGCGGGGCGATGCCGACCTGGTGATCACCGAGTGGGGGGTGGCCGATCTGCGCGACGCTTCGTTTGGCGAACGCGCGAGCCGCATGATTGCGATTGCCGACCCGCGATTTCGCGAGCAACTGGAGCGCGATTGGCACGCCCTGCGCGGCGCTTGAACCCTCGGGGCAACGCCACCTGGCTCGGTCTGGCGCACGACTCAGCCGTGGCCACCGTGCGGGTTGCTGCCTCGATCCCGATCCTTGCCCGCCGCACCGGCCTGACCAGTGCCATCTCCCTGACCGGTCCCGTCACCCTGACCGGTGCCATCGGCCTGACCGGCGCCGTCGCCCTGACCGGTGCTGTCTCCCGAACGCCCGGTGCCGGTAGCAAGCGCTGCTGCAATCGCCGGTTGCCGCCGCCACAGCAGCAGCGCACTCGCGATACTCACCAGCCCGTAAGCGGCGAGCGAGGGCTGCGGCCCGAACTGCTCGGTGAGCCAGCCCACCACAAAGCCTCCCACCGGCATGGTGCCCAGAAACGCCATCATGTAGAGGGAGATCACCCGGCCGCGCAAACGCTCCGCGACCAGGCTCTGGAGCAGCGTGTTGGTGCCAGCGCCGGTGACGATCACGCCGAACCCGACCGCCGTGAGCGCAACGGCGGCAAGCGCAAGCGACGGACTGAGCGAAAACACGGTGAGCCCGATTCCAGCGGCAAGCGATCCAACGTTGATCACGCGGGCGATCCCGGCGGTGGAACTGCGCGCCGCGAGCATCATCGTGCCCGCGAGTGCGCCGGCCCCAGCACAGCTCACCAGAAGCCCCTGCAGCAGCGCATCGCCCGCGAACACCTCGCGCGCGAACACCGGCATCATCGTCTGGTAATTGGGCGCACAGAACGACACCAGCACCAGGTTGATCATGACCAGCCGCGCGGGCAGGTTGGTCCAGACCCAGACAAAACCTTCGGAAAACTCCCGAAAGAGTGACTGGGTGGGGCGCTCGGCCCGATTCGAAGGCAACCGGGCGAGCGAGGCAATCACTGCGAGATAGCTCACCCCGTTCAGCACGAAGCACCAACCCTCGCCCATCCACACCAGCAGCACACCTGCAATGGCCGGCCCCGCAAACCGGCCCAGGTTCATCACCAGCGAATTGAGCGCGATCGCGTTGTGCAGATCGCGCGTGCCGCCCACCATCACCGGCAGGAGCGAATGCCGCGCCGGGCCATCGAAGGTGTTGGCGAGACCCTGGACCAGGGCGAGCCACACCACATGATGCGGCTCGACCCAGCCGCCCAACGTGAGCGCGGCGAGCGCAAACGCCTGCAGCATCTGTGCGGTCTGCGTGACCAGCACCATGGTGCGGCGATCCACCCGGTCGGTCACGAGCCCTGCAAACGGCGCAGCCACCAGCATGGGGATGAAGGACGCGAAGGTCACCAGACCCAGCATGACGGCCGAGTCGGTCAGCCGATAGACCAGCCAGGCCTGCGCAATCGATTGCAACCAGAAGCCGATCACCGAGATCGTCTGGCCGAAGAAATAGTGTCGGAACCGGGGGTGCTCGAGGGATCGGAAGATTTTCACGGTCGAGGCTCGACCGCCGGCAAGGTCTCAGGCGACCAGCGTGGCAATCTGATCCCCGAGACCTTCGGCAGGCAGGCGCCTGAAGCCGCTTTTGGCAAAGCGCAGCCATCTGCCCTGCACGAAGGCAATCACCACCGCCGCGCGCGCACTGGCGTCGGTTGCGGCGGCGAGCGTGTTCTGCGCCACAGCGAGCCGGAACGACTGACGAAGCGAGGCCTCGATGCGGTCGACCAGCTGATTGATGCGCAGTTGCAGCCGGTCGTCTTCGGTGACCAGCGCATCGCCAATCAGCACACGCGTCATGCCGGGATTGCGCTCGGAAAAATTGAGCAGCATGGCGACGATGTCGCGCAGCTGCCGCTGGCCGTCTTCCTGCGCGGTGGTGATCTGATTGATGAGCCCGAAGATGGTGGCTTCAATGAACTCGATCAGGCCCTCGAACATCTGGGCCTTGCTCGCGAAGTGGCGGTACAGCCCGGCTCCTGCAGCATGGTGGCGAGCGCCTGCAGAATTTGCAGCCGCCGCTCGCCTGGCTTGGGGCGGGATCGGCGGGGCGCTGCGGGGGTGTCGGAGTCGGTGGCGGGATCCATGTCAGAAGGTGGAGCGCGACGGCACGCGACGCGAAAGCTGTGCAACCGATTGTACTTGAAGCTCCACGCGCCGTGACGAACCGGCGCGGGCGCGAGCCGGCGCGGGCTTGCGCGCCTCCTTGAGCGCGGTTGCAAGCACGGTCCGAAGCCCTGCCGCGCGGGCGCCCGCGAGGTTACCCACCGCGTCGTCGACCAGCACGCACCGGGACGGCCGCGTGCGCAGCCGGGCAGCGAGCCTGCGCATCATCGGACGCGAGGGCTTGGGCTGGAAGCGACCGGCAAAGCGCATCGCCTCGATCGGCACGATGCCCTCGATGCTGCCCGCAATGCCCAGCGCGCGCACCACCGCGCGCGCATAGTGCCAGGGGCCATTGGTGACGATGATGCGACGCCCCGGCAGCTGGCGAAGCGCCCGCGCAAGCGCGGGGCGCCGGCGCACCAGCCGGTGCATGTCAGGGAAGCGATGGGTCTCGCGCAGGTAATGATGGGGGTCGATGGGATGGTGCGTGACAAGGCCCAGGAGCGTTGCGCCATAGCGCTTCCAGTAGCCCAGCCTCAGCTCACTTGCCTCGTCGCGGGCGAGCCCCAGGTGCCGCACCACGTAATCCGTCATCGCCGCATCGATGCGCGGCATGATGACAGGCTGCGCATCGTGCAGCGTGTCATCGAGATCGAGGAGCCAAACCCGCTCCGCCCGACGCGGCGCGGTGGGCCCGGTGAGCGGCCGGCGCAGCGCCCGCATGACCTCAGTGACTGCGGATCATGGTGCCCACGCCGTGATCGGTCATGATCTCGAGCAGCAGGCAGTGGTCGACCCGACCGTCGATGATGTGCACCGAGTTCACGCCCGCGCGGGCCGCATCGAGCGCCGACGCGATCTTGGGCAGCATGCCGCCGGAGATCGTGCCATCGGCAAAGAGTTCGTCGATACGCCGCGCGGTGAGCCCGGTGAGGAGCTTGCCCGATTTGTCGAGCACGCCGGCGGTATTGGTGAGCAGCACCAGCTTTTCCGCCTTCAGCACCTCGGCCACCTTGCCCGCCACCACGTCGGCGTTGATGTTGTAGGTTTCGCCATCAGCGCCCGAGCCGATCGGCGCGATGACCGGAATGAAACCGTTGGCGGTCAGGGTGTGCACGATGGCAGGATCGATTTTCTCGATCTCGCCCACCTGGCCGATATCGACCTCTTCGCCTGGCTGCTCGGGAAGCGTCATGCGCAGCTTGCGCGCCCGGATGAGGCCGCCGTCCTGGCCGGTCAGACCCACTGCGCGGCCACCTGCGGTGTTGATCAGCTCGACGATCTCCTTGTTCACCTGGCCGGCGAGCACCATCTCGACGATGTCCATGGTCTCGGCGTCGGTCACACGCATGCCCTGAACGAATTCGCCCTTCTTGCCCACGCGGGCAAGCAGCTGCTCGATCTGCGGGCCGCCCCCGTGCACCACCACCGGATTCATGCCCACCAGTTTGAGCAGCACCACGTCACGCGCAAAGCTCTGCTTCAGAAGCGGATCGGTCATGGCGTTGCCGCCGTACTTGATCACCAGGATGCGGCCGTGAAACCGCCGGATGTAGGGCATAGCCTCGGCGAGGATCTCGGCCTGAAGCGCGGGGGCGATCGGGGTCTTGTCGGTCATGGTCAGAGCTCCGAAGAGCGGGTCGGAAATATCGGGTCGGACGGGGCAGGGCTAGAGAATGTAGCGGGCGAGATCGTCACGGCGAGCGACATCGGCAAGCCTCGCATCCACCAGCGCCGCATCGATCAGCACGGTCTGGCCTGCTTTGCTGTCGGCATCAAACGATATCTCTTCGAGCAGCCGCTCCATCACGGTGTGAAGCCTGCGCGCACCGATGTTCTCGGTGCGTTCATTGACCTCGAAGGCGATATCGGCAAGCCGCCGGATCCCGTCGGCTGCGAATTCGAGCGTGACGCCCTCGGTGGCGAGCAGCGCCTGATGCTGACGCACCAGACTCGCATCGGTGTCGCCCAGGATGTGGACGAAATCCTGCGCGGTGAGCGCCTGCATTTCGACCCGGATCGGCAGACGCCCCTGAAGCTCGGGGATCAGATCGGAGGGCTGCGACAGATGAAACGCGCCCGAGGCGATGAACAGGATGTGATCGGTGCGCACCACGCCATAGCGGGTGGTGACGGCGGTGCCTTCGATCAGGGGCAGAAGGTCGCGCTGCACACCCTGGCGTGACACATCGGCGCCCTGATGCTCGGCGCGGCTTGCCACCTTGTCGATTTCGTCGATGAAGACGATGCCGCTCTGTTCGGCAAGCTCCACGGCGCGACTGCGGATCTCTTCCTCATTCACCAGCCGCCCGGCCTCTTCCTGGGCAAGGGTTCGCATGGCCTCGGCCACGGTCATCTTGCGCGTGGCGCGGCGCCCCGGCATCTGGGAAAAAAGCGACTGCAGCTGCTGGCTGAGATCATCGAGCCCAGGCTGGTTGCCCGCGCCTGCGCCAAGCGGCAGAACCGACGGGGCAGCAAGTGCCACCTCGATCTCGATCTCACGCGAATCGAGTTCGCCTTCGCGCAGACGCTTCCGGAATTTCTGGCGGGCCGCAGACTCCGGCGCTGCGGGCTGCGCCGGGGCCGGTGTTTCGGTGGCGCCGCCAAAAAACGGGAAGGCCGCAGGCTGCGAGGCGGCGCGCGCGGGCGGGATCAGCACATCGAGCACGCGCTCCTCGGCCGCATCGAGCGCGCGCGCCTGCACGTCGGCCAGCGCACGCTCGCGGACCTGCTTGACCGCGGTCTCGACCAGATCACGAATGATGGTGTCGACATCTCGGCCGACATAGCCCACCTCGGTGAATTTGGTGGCCTCGACCTTGATGAACGGGGCCTGCGCGAGGCGCGCGAGGCGACGCGCGATTTCGGTCTTGCCCACACCGGTGGGGCCGATCATGAGAATGTTCTTGGGCGTGATTTCCGCGCGCATCACGCCTTCGACCTGCTGGCGGCGCCAGCGATTGCGAAGCGCAATGGCCACCGCGCGCTTGGCCTGAGCCTGCCCGACGATGTGCTTGTCGAGCTCGGCCACGATGTTTGCCGGCGTGAGCGGCGTCGGCTCAGCCACGGCTGTCGGCTCCCAGCGTCTCCACGGTGTGATGCTGATTGGTGTAGATGCAGAGCTCGCCCGCGATGGCAAGCGAGCGTCGCACGATGGCCTCGGCATCCAGCGTTGAATGCGAAAGCAGCGCAAGCGCTGCCGCCTGCGCATAGGGCCCGCCGCTCCCGATCGCAATCAGCCCGTGTTCGGGTTCAAGCACATCGCCATTGCCGGTGATGATGAGCGAGGCCTCGGCGTCAGCCACCGCGAGCATGGCCTCGAGTCGGCGCAGCATGCGGTCGGTACGCCAGTCTTTGGCAAGCTCGACCGCGGAACGGACCAGATGGCCGGCGTGCTTTTGCAGCTTTGCCTCAAATCGCTCGAAGAGTGTGAACGCATCGGCCGTGCCGCCAGCGAACCCGGCGAGCACCTTGCCATCGTGCAGACGGCGGACCTTGCGCGCGCTCGCCTTGATCACGATGTTGCCGAGCGTGACCTGGCCGTCACCGCCCAGCGCAACGCTGCCGTTGCGACGGACCGAGACGATCGTCGTGCCGTGGAACTGTTCCAATCAGTCGCCGTAGAGCTTCTGACGCAGCTCGCGCCGCTGCTGGGCTTCGAGCGAAAGCGTGGCGGTGGGCCGAGCAAGGAGACGCGGCAGGCCGATCGGTTCGCCAGTTTCCTCGCAGAAACCGTAGTCGCCCGCATCGATGCTCGCAATGGCCTGCTGGATTTTCTTCAGCAGCTTTCGCTCGCGGTCGCGCGTACGCAGTTCGAGCGCGTGTTCTTCCTCGATCGTGGCACGGTCTGCCGGATCGGGGACGATGACGGTCTCACGCAGATGCTCGGTGGTTTCACCCGCGTTGTGGAGGATCTCGCGCTCCATCTGCTGGAGCCGCTCGCGAAAGAACGCGCGCTGTGCTTCATTCATGTAGTCCGCTTCGGGCATGCGCAGAAGCGCCTCCTCGGTGAGCGGTTTTTTTTCTTTCGTGGCTGCCATGTCAAATCCTGCCTGATTGATCAGCCTACGCGAGGCACTGTTCGAGGCCTTTGATGAACATGTCCTTCGGCAGATTGCGGCCGATGAACACCATTTTGCTGGAGGGCTTTTCGCCGGGTTGCCAGCGCCTGCCCAGATCGGCGCCCATCATCATGTGGACGCCCTGAAAGACGGTCTGACGATCCGACCCCTTCATGAAAAGCACGCCTTTATACCTTAACAGGTCCGGACCGTAAACCTGTACCAGCCCTGATAAAAAATCTTCCAGCTTGCCCGGATCAAACGCACGGTTGGAGCGAAACACGAACGACTGCACGCTGTCGTCGTGCTCGTGCTCGTCGCTGTCGAGGAATTCGGGATCGATCTCGAGGATGGCATTCAGATTGAAGCCCCGGATATCGAGGATCTCGTCGATGGGGGCATCGCCGAAGTGAACGGCCCGGATCGGCGCACGCGGATTCATCTGGCGAAGCCGCGTTTTCAAAGCCGTCTGTTCTTCTTCGGTAACCAGGTCAACCTTGGAGAGCAGGATGCGGTCGGCGAAGCCCACCTGCTCCTGCGCCTCGCGGCGCTCGGCAAGCTGCTGCGGCGCGTGCTTGGCATCGACCACGGTGATGATGGCATCGAGCAGATAGCGGTCGGCGATGTCGTCATCGACGAAGAAGGTTTGCGCAACCGGCCCCGGGTCGGCCATGCCGGTGGTTTCAATGATGACCCGTTCAAAGGCGATCTCGCCCTTGGCGCGGCGCTGTTGCAGATCACCAAGAATGCGGATCAGGTCTCCACGAACGGTGCAGCAGATGCAGCCATTGTTCATTTCGACGATCTGCTCATCGCGCTCCTGGAGCAGCAGGTCGTTGTCAACGCCCTCCTCACCGAATTCATTTTCGATCACCGCGATGCGATGCCCGTGCTGCTCGCTGAGGATGCGCTTCAAAAGCGTGGTCTTACCACTGCCGAGAAACCCGGTCAGGATGGTGACCGGTATATGTGTACTGGACATGAACTGCAACCTTGTATGTCTGTCGGGCCGGGCCGGCCGGCTTCAGGGCGCGAGATTCTACGCGCGCCGAGCGCGCTTGGGCATGCCGCCTGACGGGTTTGTGTGATCGGCTGCAACCGGCGCACGCCATCACAGCCGGCCGAGCATCAACCCCTTCAGGTACTCGCCTTCGGGATGGGTCATGGACACCGGATGGTCTTCGCCCGCCGCCAGCCGCGCGAGCATCTGGGCATCCACCCGTGCATCGATCACCGCCCCCGCCACCACTTTCTGAAACAGATCCACCGACACCGCACCCGAGCATGAGAACGTGAACAGTCGCCCGCCGGGAGCCAGCAGACGGAGCGCCGCGAGGCTCAGCTGCTTGTACGCCCGGGTGGCGCGATCAAGGTGCTGCACCGACGGCGCGAACTTGGGCGGGTCGAGCACGATCAGGTCGAACTGCCGACGCTCGGATGCAAACTGCTTGAGCGCATCGAAGACGTCCGCCTGAAGCCAATGTGCGGGCGATTCGATCTGATTCAATGACTGTTGCGTGCGCGCAACTTCCAGCGCGTCCGCGCTCGAGTCGATCGACCAGGCCTCGGCGGCACCGGCCCGCAGCGCTGCGAGCGAAAACCCGCCCGTATAGCAAAAGCAGTTGAGCACGCGCCTGCCGGCGGCAAGCGACGCAAGGAGCCGCCGGTTGTCGCGCTGGTCGATGTAGAAGCCCGTCTTGTGGCCTCGGAGCACATCAACCTGATAGGTCACCCCGTCCTCGCGGATGACCACCGGCCCGCTGGGCGCTGCCCCACGGAGGGTGCCCTCGCGACTCGGCAGACCCTCGCGCTGGCGCGAAGCGGCGTCCGAGCGCTCATAGAGCCGGCTGATCCCCGTGGCGGCGGTGAGCGCATCCGCGATTGCCTCGCGGCGCGCGTCGACGCCGGCCGCCATCAGCTGGACCACCAGCTGGTCGGCGTACTGATCGACGATCAGCCCAGGCAGGCCATCGGCCTCGCCGAACACCAGCCGGCGCGCGTCGGTCCGCGCAAGCAGGGTCGCGCGACGGGTGACTGCGGCCGCAATGCGTTCCTGCAGCCAGGCATCGTCGGGCATCTCGGTCTCGGCAAACGACCAGGCACGGGCCCGGATACTCGAGGCCGGGCTGAATGCCGCCCAGGCCAGAAAGCGCTGATCGGCGCCCACCACGCGCACCAGGTCGCCCGGCGCAGGGCGACCCGCCATCCGCGCCACCGCCCCCGCATAGATCCAGGGATGACGGCGCAACAGCGACCGTTCTTTTCCGGGGTGAAGTTCCAGCGTGGCAGGGGCGCTCATGACGGGTTCCGGTCGGTGGGGCGGGGGGCACGGCCGGGCCGCACGGGTAGCGCGACCCCGCGCGAGGATGCTGCGCCCTGCCCGCTTCGGGTCGAGCTCGCACTGACGTCTGCGTCGGCGCCCGAAACCGGCGTGGCCGGCAACGGATCGGGTCGTCGCGCGCGGGGATGCGCTGCGTCATACACCGCTGCAAGACGTTGGAAATCGAGGGCCGTGTACACCTGGGTGCTGGCAATGCTCGCGTGTCCCAGCAACTCCTGTACCGCGCGCAGATCGCCGCTTGACTGAAGCAGATGGCTGGCAAACGAGTGGCGCAGCATGTGGGGATGGACGCTCGCCGCCACCCCCTGGGCGATGCCGCGCCGCTTCAGACGCAGCTGAACCGACCTCGCGGACAGACGCTGGCCACGTCGAGACAGAAACAAGGCGCGCTCTTCGGGCAATGATTTCAGCGTAAGGAAGCGCTCACGTTCAGACAGCCAGGCACGCAGCGCGGTCAGCGCATCGCGGCCCACCGGCACGCTTCGCCGCTTGGCGCCTTTGCCGGTGACGATCACCTCGGCCTCGGTCAGGCTCAGCCAGCTCGCCGAGCGTGGCCGCCCGGACGCAGGCTCGAAATACCGGATGTCCAGGCTGATCAGTTCGGAGAGCCGCAGACCCGAGGAATAAAGAAGCTCGGCGATCGCGCGGTCGCGCACCGCATCAAATCCCTGGGCCTGGGGGTCGGCCACCAGCCGCACCGCCTGATCGGGGGCCAGCGCCGAAGGCAGCCGCTTCGGTAGCCGTGGCGCCCTGACGCCGCGCGCCGGATTGCCCGCGCCACCCCGGTGCTCGGCCAGCCAGTCGAAAAACCCGCGCCAGGCAGAAAGCCGGCGGGCAATGCTGCGGGGCGAGGCCCCATCCCGGCTGGCCCGCGCCACCCAGCTGCGCACTGCGCGCTCATCAATGCGGCCCCAGTCGAACGCTGACCCCGCGCCACCGCGTTCGCAGGCAAGGCCGGCAAGCGGGTCGAGGTCGGCGTGATAGGCGGCGATCGTCCTTGGGGAGTAGCCCCGCTCGATCCGCAGCTGCTCAAGAAACGATGCGATGTCGGCCGCGCCCGCGTGCCGTGGCGCATCGGGCTGGCCGGCGCAGACGCCGGTCATTGGGAGGCGCTGACGTGGCGGGCCATGACGAGGCAGCCCATGACGCGGCAGGCCGCGCGACTCAACCCGGCTCGCTCAGCCGGCCAAGCGCCGCGCTGGCCAGTTCGGCGATCCGCTCGAGAAACGACACCCCCATGCCGGCATGGAAGCGGTCTGCGTCACCCGAGCCCAGCACCAGCAGACCAAAGCTCTGCGGGCTGGCCCCATGGCGAAGCGGCAGGAGCGCAATGGAGCGCGCATCCGCGCCCGCGCTCGGCAGCCAGCCGGCAAAGCGCAGATCGCCCCGCGGACCGCAGTACGGGATCCGCATGGCGTCGACCTGATCGATCCACTCGGGAGGCGTGGCGCGGACCCACTCGGGCGACAGCGCACCTGTCTTCACCCGCCAGAGCCGCAGCGCAACGAGCGGCACCGAAAAGCCACTGCGCATGCCGTCCACCACAATGCCGGGCACCCGCTCGGGCGACTCGGCAAGCAGCAGATCCCGCGTCCAGCGCTGCAGACGCTCGCCGATCGCATCGTTTTCCTTGCCGGTGTGGACCAGATCGGCAAAGCGCCGCTCGATCAGTCGCAGTTTGTCGCGCAGCACCTCAAGCTGACGCTCGTGCAGCGAGATGGCGCGATTGCCATGCGCCGGGGCAAACCGCATGCTCGCGAGGAGATCGGGGCGGGTTTCGAAAAAATCCGGGTGATCGCCGAGATAGGCGGCAACCTGTTCGTCTTGGATCGGGGTCTCGCTCATTGGGGGGAAGGCTCCGTTTAACCGGGCATGACGGGGGTGGACGAGGAATGACCGGCCGATGCATCGTCGGCAAGCTCGACCTCGCCTTCGAAGACGGTCTCGGCGGGGCCGGTCATGCGCACCGTCTGTCCGGGTTGCCAGGCGATCGTAACCTCGCCGCCGCGCATCCGGACCCGAACCGGCGAGGACACCCGCTCTTGCCGAATCGCCGAGACGGCGGCCGCGCAGGCGCCCGTGCCGCAGGCCAGGGTCTCGCCCGCTCCGCGCTCCCAGACCCGAAGCGCGATCGACTGCGGGCCGGTGACCTGCATGAAGCCGACGTTGACCCGGCGCGAGAACCGGCGGTGATGTTCGATCCGCGGGCCCTCGGTGGTCACCGGCGCACGGTCCAGATCGTCGACCTGAAGCACGGCATGCGGGTTACCCATGGAGAGCACCGAGGCCCAGCGAAGCGAGTCGTCCAGATCGATGGGCCACTGCGTGTCGGCGCCCGCCGACCGCAGGGTGAGCCCCGCGGAATCGAAGGGCACACGCTCGGGTTCGAAAATGGGTGCGCCCATGTCGACGCTCACCTGGCCATCGGCGCCAAGCGACAGTTCGAGCATGCCCGAAAGCGTCTGCACCCTGATCGGGTCTCGCGCGGACAGGCCCTGCTCGCGCACGAAGCGCACGAAGCAACGCGCGCCGTTGCCGCAGTGCTCGACCTCGTCGCCATCGGCATTGAAGATGCGGTAGCGGAAATCGACACCCGGGTCGCTGGCGGGCTCGACCAGCAGCACCTGATCGGCGCCGATACCAAAATGGCGGTCGGCGAGCCAGCGCACCTGGGCTTGCGAGAGCGCGAGCGTCTGCCGAACGCCATCGATCACGACAAAGTCGTTGCCAGCGCCCTGCATCTTGGTGAACCGCAGCTTCATGACCGCGATTATCGCCGATCGTAAGGCGATGCTTCGCCTGGCGGGCGGGTCTTGAACCGGCGGTGCGTCCAGAGATATTGCTCGGGCATGTCGAGCACCCGCGCTTCGATGAAGGCGTTCATCTGCCGGGTGGCCGCTTCCAGGTCGTCAACCGGGTAGTCGGTCCAGCCCGGGTGGAACACGCCCACATAGCCGCGATCGGTCATCCGCGTCACCAGCGGAACCACCACCGCCCCGGTCAGTCGGGCAAGCCGCGCCACCGACGTGACCGTGGCAGCCGATACTCCGAAAAATGGCACGAAGAGCGCGTCTCGGGCGCCCAGATCCATGTCCGGCAGGAAATAGAAAGCCCCGCCGTCGCGCAGCCACCGAACCGCCGGCCGCAGGCCCTCGTTACGAAGCAGCATGGTGCCCTGAAACCGGCTGCGGCCGCGAGTCATCGCATCGTTGAGGACGGCGCTTTTTTGCCGGGCGTACATGGATGCGAGCCGCGGGTGCTCCAGCAGAAGCCGGATGCCCCCCGCATCGATTCCCACGAAATGCGGCGCGAGCACAATCACCGGGCGACCCGCATTGACCGGCTCAAGAAAGTGTTGCAGACCCTCGAGACGACAGAGTTCGACAATTCGCTCCCTCGGCGCGTACCAGAGAATGAACCGGTCGAGAAAGCTCCGCGTAAACGCCTGGAAGTGGGCGCGCGCAATGCGGCGCCGCTCAGCCTCGCTCCAGTGCGGAAAACAGAGGGCGAGGTTCACCTGCGCGATCCGCCGGCGCGGCCACGCGAGGCCATAGAGGAGCGTTCCGAGCGCATGACCCAGTCGCACCAGCCAGCCGTAGGGGAGCAGGGCGAGGCCGCGCAGCACCACGATGCCAACCCGCATCAGCGCCTCGCCGGCGCGTGCCCGGATGGAGGTGGCAAGCGGCTCGCTCATCGAGGTGTCACGGGCGCGGCAGGCGCCCCGTCCGGCCGCTTGTAGCGGTTGTAGCCCCAGAGATACTGATGGGGAGCAAGGCGAACCAGTTCCTCCATCTGGGCGTTGAGCGCTTCCGGCGTCGGCAAGGACTCGAAGGCCTGGAGCCGGATCCGCCAGCCGCCCCGGACCCGCTCACCCACTGCGATCACCACCGAAGCGCCCGTTGCCTGCGCAAGTTTCATGGGGAGCGTCATGGTGAAGGCGGGCTCGCCGAAAAATCTGGCCCAGCGGCCTTCGCCGGCGCCTGGAACCTGATCGGGGAGCACGCCCACCGCGGCGCCCGCGCGCAAGGCCCGCAGCATCGCCCGCACGCCCGAGAGCGCGGCCGGTACGGGATGAAGCCCCTCCCCGCCCCGGGCCCGCGCAAGAAGCGCCCCCAGTGCGGGCTTGCGCGGCGGGCGAAACATCACCGTGATGGGTGCGCGCAGCGCATACCACCGCGCGGTGACCTCAAACGCACCAAGATGCGGGGTGAGAAAGAGAATGCCGCGGCCAGCTCGCTCGGCCGCCTCGAGCACCGCGAGATCATCACAGCGAACACGGCGGGCGATCGCCGCAGACGGCCGCATCCAGATAAAAGGGAGTTCGCCCGCCATCCGGCCCGCCTCGATCGCGGCTCGCAACATGAGCGCCACGCCCCGATAGCCCGCGCGGCCGAGATTGGCGCGCAACTTCCCCCGGTAGCTCGCGGACAGGGCGAGCGCAGCAAGCCCCGCCGTGGCGCCCAGCCCCCGCGCCGCGCCAAGCGGCAAACGGGCGAGCGCACTGGCGAGCCCGACCAGCCAGCGTCCGGTCGCCTCGGGTGGAGGCGCCTGCTCTTGACGCGCCGGCGCGGCCGGTGACGAAGCGGCGCCCGAGCCCGGTCCGGGCGGGGAGGCAGATGACGGTGCACGCGGTGGCACCACAGGGTCGGCGGACATGACGGGTGGAGCTGGATGGGGCATCGGACCGGGGTCGGTCGGCGCAAACCCGAAAGCGTACGCTTCCTGCGCGATCATGGTGGAGTAGGCCATACGGTGCCGCGCAGTCTATGCGAAGCGAGGCGACCTGCACGACGCTTTCGCACACGCGAAGCCGGCTATAATTCGCGTTGCCGAGTTAAGGACAACTTGCGGGGCAGGGGCCGATCAGGTCCGAAATACCGCTAAAGCGTCGCCGCTTCTCCAAAGATCGGCCACGCCGAAGGCAAGCCCGCGGCGCAGGTGCCTGTCACCGTCCGCCGCGGATGCCGTCCAGTCGAACCGTTCCGACGACATTTCAGAGGAGAAAGCTGTGGCCAACGATTATCTGTTTACTTCCGAATCCGTCTCCGAGGGTCACCCCGACAAGGTGGCTGACCAGATCTCGGACGCAATCCTCGACGCCATCCTTGCGCAGGACAAGACCTCGCGCGTGGCGGCCGAAACCCTTTGCAATACCGGTCTGGTGGTGCTCGCGGGCGAAATCACCACACGGGCCAACGTCGACTACATCCAGGTCGCGCGCGACACGCTGAAGTCGATCGGCTATGACAACACCGATTACGGCATCGACTACAAAGGCTGCGCCGTCCTGGTCGCCTACGACAAGCAGTCGCCCGACATCAAGCAGGGCGTGGACGCCGCACACGACGACAACCTCGAGCAGGGTGCGGGCGATCAAGGCCTGATGTTTGGCTACGCCTGTGACGAAACGCCGGAGCTCATGCCCTCGGCCATCTACTACTCGCATCGCCTGGTCGAGCGCCAGTCGCAGGTGCGTCGCAGCGGCAAGCTCGGCTGGCTTCGCCCTGATGCCAAATCACAGGTGACCTTGCGCTACGCCGATGGCCGCCCGGTCTCGGTCGACACCGTGGTGCTGTCAACCCAGCACGCACCCGACGTCTCCATGGAAACCATTCGCGAAGGCGTGATCGAGGAGATCATCAAACCAGTGATCCCGGCCTCGCTCATCAAGGGCAACATCAATTACCTGATCAACCCGACCGGCCGGTTTGTGGTGGGCGGCCCGCAGGGTGACTGCGGTCTCACAGGCCGCAAGATCATTGTCGACACCTATGGCGGTGCGGCCCCGCACGGTGGCGGCGCGTTCTCGGGCAAGGACCCCTCCAAGGTCGACCGGTCGGCCGCTTACGCCGCGCGCTATGTGGCGAAAAACATCGTCGCAGCCGGGCTGGCCAGCCGCTGCCTGGTGCAGGTGTCCTACGCCATCGGGGTCGCGCGGCCCACGTCGGTATGGGTCACCACCCAGGGCACGGGCAAGGTGAGCGACGCGCGCATCGCGGAACTGGTGCAGCAGCACTTCGATCTGCGTCCGAAGGGCATCGTCAAGATGCTGGACCTCCTTCGCCCCATCTATCGCAAGACCGCCGCTTACGGACATTTCGGGCGCGACGAGCCGGAATTCAGCTGGGAGCGCACCGATCGCGCCGAGGCCCTCAAAGCGTCGGCATGATCGCCGTCAAGGTGTGACGCTGGAGAATTTGAGTTAATGCAGTCCATGGCTGCTTCGCTCAAACATCTGATCGATTCTCCGGCGTCCATCGACGGCGAAACCGGGTCGCCGTCCATCGCCTGCTGCCGGGTGATGGACGCGATCGCCGGTGATTGCAGCAGTTCGTTTGGCGAACGCCTGAAGATCGTCGAGGCCGAATGCGGGTTTGGCGAACGCTGCTCGCGCGGCTGTGCCGGGCTGCCCCCAGCCGACTGCAGCTTGATTGGCGCCGGGCGGTCAAGCATCGGCCGGGTGGCGCTATCGTCGGACACGGTCGCAAGCGGAAACGCGCCGTGCTTTGATGCGGCCGGGAGTGCGGGCGGTTCGGCCAGAGGTTCAGGCGGCTCGACCGGGAGCGCGGGCGGTTTCTGGGAACCGCGGACTGCTCCGCCGTCAGCCCCGCCGCAAGCCGTTTGCGCCTCCACCGTCGTTGCTCGCCCCGCTTTTGTTTCCCCCATCCCGCGCAAGGTCTGACCCGTCACCGCAGACTGCGCTGCTATCATCTTGGTCTTGCTTCGAGGAGCGCTGCAACGCGACGTCATCTGTCGCTGCCAGGCTCGAAGCGGCGAACATCCTGCCGATCATGCCCGTCACACGGGTGTCCTAGCGATCCGCCTCAAGCGGACCAACGCTTCCGGCAATGAACGGATGGTCGCTGTTGAACGGCGCTCGTTGACCCGCGGTCTGTCCGAGGTCGGCGAGCACCCGCCACCGTCCCGTGCTGACCGCTTCATCACCGATGGAGTGTGTTCATGTCTGCCGTTCTCAAATCCGCGCCCGCCGCGCCTGACTACCACGTTGCCGATATCGGGCTCGCCGACTGGGGCCGCAAGGAAATCCGCATCGCCGAAACCGAGATGCCCGGGCTGATGGCGATCCGCGAAGAATTCGCTGCCCGCCAGCCCCTCAAAGGCGCGCGCATCACCGGGTCGCTTCACATGACGATCCAGACCGCAGTGCTGATCGAGACCCTCGCCGCCCTGGGCGCGCAGGTGCGCTGGGCGTCCTGCAACATCTTCTCCACGCAGGATCACGCGGCCGCAGCCATCGCTGCCGCCGGCATTCCGGTATTCGCCTACAAGGGCGAGAACCTGGTCGAATACTGGGAATTCACGCACCGCATCTTCGAGTGGGCCGATGGCCAGCCGAGCAACATGATCCTGGACGACGGCGGCGATGCCACGTTGCTCCTGCATCTGGGCACGCGTGCGGCGAGCGACCCCTCGGTGATCACCAATCCGCAGAGCGAAGAAGAAACCGCGCTGTTCGATTCCATCCGCAAGCGCCTCGCCACCGATCCGGGCTGGTACGAGCGGCAGCTGAAGTCGATCGTGGGCGTGACCGAAGAAACCACCACCGGCGTCAAACGCCTCTACCAGATGGCCGCCAATGGCGAACTCGCCTTCCGCGCCATCAACGTGAATGATTCGGTCACCAAGAGCAAATTCGACAACCTCTATGGTTGCCGCGAATCGCTGGTTGACGGCATCAAGCGC
Organism: Betaproteobacteria bacterium; assembly: GCA_009921765.1. Next base: position 29,118 of record RFXC01000009.1, read on the forward strand.
GCCACCGATGTGATGGTGGCGGGCAAGGTGGCGGTGGTGGCAGGCTATGGCGACGTGGGCAAGGGCTCGGCGCAGGCGCTGCGCGCGCTCTCCGCCCAGGTCTGGGTCACCGAGATCGACCCGATCTGCGCGCTGCAGGCTGCGATGGAAGGCTACCGCGTGGTGACCATGGAATACGCCGCCGACAAGGCCGACATTTTCGTGACCGCCACCGGCAACCGCGACGTGATCACCTTCGAGCACATGAAGCGCATGAAGGACCAGGCGATCGTCTGCAATATCGGACACTTCGACAACGAAATCGACATCGCATCCGTCAAGGACCATTGCCGCTGGGAAAACATCAAGCCCCAGGTCGACCACATCATCTTCCCCGACGGCAAGCGCATCATCATGCTGGCCGAGGGCAGGCTGGTGAACCTGGGCTGCGGCACTGGCCATCCGTCTTTCGTCATGTCGTCATCGTTTGCCAACCAGACCATCGCGCAGATCGAGCTCTGGACGCACCGCGACGACTACGAGTCCGGCAAGGTCTATGTGCTGCCCAAGCACCTCGACGAGAAAGTGGCGCGTCTGCATCTGAAGAAAATCGGCGCCATGCTGACCGAGCTGTCGCCCGGGCAGGCAAGCTACATTGGCGTAGCGGTCGACGGCCCTTACAAGCCCGACACCTACCGCTACTAAGGCCTCGATCCAATGAGGCCGCCGGTCAGTTTCGAGTTTTTTCCGCCGAACACGACCGAGGGTGAAGCACGGCTGCGCGGGGTGCATGAGCGCCTCGCGCGGGCCGCGCCCGAGTACTTCAGCGTCACCTACGGCGCGGGTGGCGCCACCCGCGACAAGACGCTCCGTACGGTGCTCGAGATCGCAGCCGCCGGGTCGGCGGTGGCGCCTCACCTGTCGTGCATTGGCGCCACGCGCGAATCGGTTGACGAGTTGCTCGCGCTCTACCGCAGTCACGGCATCCGCAGGCTGGTGGCGCTGCGCGGTGATCTTCCCTCGGGCATGGTCGACACGGGCGATTTTCGCTACGCCGCCGATCTGGTGCGGCATGTGCGTGCGGCAGGCGGCGACTGGTTCGAGATCGCGGTGGCCGCGTATCCTGAGGTGCACCCGCAGGCTGCCTCGGCGCAATCCGATCTCGACGCGCTGGTGGCCAAGATGGCCGCTGGGGCGAACACCGCGATCACACAGTACTTCTACAACGTCGACGCCTTTCTGTGGTTCAGGGACGCAGCGGTCGCAGCCGGAGTTAACGCGCCGATCGTCCCCGGCATCATGCCGATTACCAACTACCGTCAACTTGCGCGGTTCTCGGATGCATGCGGCGCCGAGATTCCGCGCTGGATCCGGCAGCGGCTGATGCAGTTCGGCGACGATCTGCCTGCCATCCGCGCGTTCGGTCAGGAGGTGGTCGCAGCGCAGTGTCGACGTCTGATCGCCGAAGGGGTGGATGCGCTTCACTTCTACACCATGAACCAGGCCGAGCCCACGCTCGAACTGCTCGCGGCAGCGGGGGCCTAGGTTGTTGAGGGCGGGCTGATCAGACGGGTCTCGGTCAGCACGCAGTCGAGCGGCCGGTCATGGGTTTGCGCCTCGAAGCGCATCACCTCGCAGCCGTCGTAGGCCACGCCGATCGCGGTCACCGGTCGCGCCGCGAACGCTGCATCGCCGAGTGTCCGGTCATAAAAGCCTGCGCCATAGCCCAACCGGAAACAGCGCCGGTCAAAGCCCACGCACGGAATCACCAGGACATCGGGCATGACCGCCTCAAACGGTTCGGGCAGCATCAGCCCATAACCGACCTTGCGCATCGGCTGCCCGGGTTGCCAGCCACCGAAATCGAGCGGTTGACTGCGTCCGATCACCCGCGGCAGCGCAAACCGCCAGCCGGCTCGCGCGAGACGGTCAAGGCTGCCCGAGAGGTCGGGCTCGCCACGGATCGGCCAGTAAAGCGCGAGCACCCCGGGCGGTCGAGGCGAAAGCACGGCAGCCAGGCGCTCGCCGATCGCCTGGTCGGCCACGCGGCGGGTCTGTGCGTCGATCGACTCGCGCCATCCGACCAGCCGCCTGCGTTCGAGATCGCGCAGCGTCGGCGACGGAGCGCGTGGTATCCTCGGCTCGCTTTCCATCTGTCTGTCATCCAGCTCGGTATCGACATGATCCGTACGATTGCCTTCGGATCGATTGTAGGCGTCGCGGTGCTGGTGTCGGCCTTCGCGGCTCAGGCCGAACGGCGGCAACCGGCTTCTGCGCCACAATCGGCTCCCGCACCCAGCCCCGACGATGCGTTGATCAACGCCCGCAAGGCGTGGTCGCAGAGCGACCTCAAGCAGCTCGATCTCGCCGCCCGGCACATCCCGCGCGACCATCCTCTCGCCGATTATCCCGCCTACTGGCGCCTGAACCTGCGACTGCGGGGGCCTGCCTCGGCACCACAGGCCGAGGAGCTCGATGCGGAGGTTGGCCGCGCGCTCGCTCGCCACGAAGGAAGCGCCCTGGGTGATCTGCTGCGGCGTGACTGGCTGCTCAACCTCGGTCGGCGCGGCGAGTGGCAGCAGTTCGACGCCCAGCTCGCGCGCTACCCTCGTCGCGACGACGCACAGGTCAACTGTTTTGCCTGGAGCGCTCCAACGCCCCGCGCGGAGCCCTCCCGTACCGAACTCGAGCAGGTACTGATGGCACCACGCGATCTGCCTGACAGCTGCAATCTGCTGCTCGAGCAGGTCGTGCGACAGAAGCAGCTGGGACCGGATGCGGCCATCCGTCGGCTCCATCGGGCACTCGAAGCGGGGTCGGTTGCTGCCATCCGGGTGGCGGCTGATCTGCTCGCGATCGAGCCAGCTGCGCTCCAGGGCGCGCTTGCCAAACCGCCTGCCGAAGCTGCCTACAAAGGCCGGCGCGAGGTCGCACTGATCGCCTTGTCCCAGCTTGCACGAACCGATCCGCAGGCCGCGGCCCAGCGGCTTGAGGCAGGGGTGCCCTCACTCACGCCGGGTGACCAGCTCTTCGCATGGTCCCAGGTGGCAGCCGGCGGCATGCGGCGCCTTGCTCCGGAGTCACTTGGCTGGACCCAGCGCGCGGCCAAGGCGCCGGTCAGCGATGACACGCTCAACTGGATGACCCGCGCCGCGCTGCGGGCGCAGAACTGGCCGCTGGTAGCCTCGCTGATCGACCGGATGAGCGACGAAGGCCGGCGCGACCCCGCCTGGGTTTACTGGCGCGCGCGCGCGCTGCGGGCAGAAGGCCGGGTCGCCGACTCCGACTGGCTGTTGCGCCGCATTGCCGATGAATTCCATTTCTACGGGCAGCTTGCCGCCGAGGACCTTGGCCGGCTCACCATCGTGCCGCCGCAGGCGGCTGCGCCGTCTGACGCCGACATCGCCGTCCATTCACGCAATGCCGGTTTTCGACGGGCACTCAAGTTCTACGAGCTGGGTCTGCGCGTAGAGGGCAATCGCGAGTGGAACCATCAACTGCAGCCCATGAGCGACCGCGAGTTGCTCGCCGCCGCCGCCTGGGCCTGCAGCATCAATGTGCTCGACCGCTGCGTGAACACCGCCGACCGGACCCAGCGCGAACATGATTTCGCGCTCCGCTTCGTCACGCCCTTTCGCGAACAGGTCAAGCGCGCATCGGGTGAGCGCGGCATCGACCCGGCCTGGGTATACGGCCTCATCCGGCAGGAGTCCCGATTCATCATGGACGCGCGCTCAAGCGCCGGCGCGCAAGGCCTGATGCAGATCATGCCGGCAACCGGGCGCTGGATCGCGAAAAAGCTCGACGTGCCCGATTTTCGGGTTGAGTTGCTCTCTGACCGCGACACCAATATCCGTTTCGGCACCTTCTACCTGAAGAACGTGCTCGACGATCTCGATGGTTCGCCCGTGCTTGCGTCGGCGGGCTACAACGCCGGCCCGGGCCGACCCCGCAACTGGCGCGCAACGCTGGCCGGTCCGGTAGAAGGCGCGATCTTCGCCGAGATCATTCCTTTTCACGAAACCCGCGACTATGTGAAAAAAGTGCTCTCCAATGCCACCTTCTACGCGTCGCTCTTCACCGGGCAGCCGCAATCCCTCCGAAGCTGGCTCGGTCAGGTGAATCCCCAGCCGGCCAGCACCACCGCTCTTCCCTGACAACACCATGACCTTCCAACGCATTCTCGTTCTAGGCGCAACCGGCTTCATCGGTCGCGCCATCGTCGCGCGGCTCGCAGCGCGCGGCCTGCGGGTCACCGCGCCCACCCGCAGACTCGCTCGCGCCCGGCCGCTCATGCCGCTACCCACGGTCGACATCGTTGAATCGGATATCCATGATGCCCAGGCGCTCGCGTCGCTCGTACGCGGCCATGACGCGGTCATCAATCTGGTTGGCATCCTGCATGGCCGCGGCGGAAGCCCCTACGGAGCGGAATTTGCGCGCGCCCACGTCGAACTGCCGCGCAGCCTGGTCGCAGCGTGCGCATCCGCCGGCATCACGCGGCTCCTGCATATGTCGGCACTTGGGGCCGATGGCCCTTTGCCGCTCCCTTCCATGTATCTGCGCTCCAAAGCCGACGGAGAGCAGGCGGTGATGAGCGCGCCGCTCGACTGGACGATTTTCCGGCCCTCGGTGGTCTTCGGACCCGATGACCGATTCCTCAACCTCTTCGCCACGCTGCAGCGCTTTGCGCCTGTGATGCCGCTCGCACGCGCCGACACCCGCTTTCAACCGATCCATGTCGACGATGTGGCCCAGGCCTTCGTGAATGCGCTCGAGCGCCGCGACACCTTCCGTCGCGGCTACGAGCTAGCCGGTCCGCGCGTATACACGCTGCGCGAGCTGGTGCGGCTTGCCGGGCGGCGGGCTGGCTGCCCACGCCCGGTCATCGGGCTGCCCGATATGGCTGGTCGCTTGCAGGCGATGATTCTCGAGGCGCTACCGGGGCCCACACTGATGTCGCTCGACAACTTCGACTCCATGGCCCGGGACAGCGTCGCGCGCGCGCCGATTGCGCCGGAGCTCGGCATCGACCCGATTGCCATCGAGGACGCGCCTGGCGATCCGGTCGCCACGCGACAGGAACGGCTCGATCGGAGCCGCGGGCTCGCCGGGCGCTAGCCAGGCCGTCTACATTTCCTCGTCAAACTCATCCAGCGCCACGATGCAGATCTACTGTGTCGGCGGCGCGGTACGCGATGAACTCCTGGGCCGGCCGGTCACAGACCGCGATTGGGTGGTGACCGGCGCCACCCCCGAGCAGATGGCGGCGCTTGGCTTTCGGCCGGTGGGGCGCGACTTCCCGGTGTTCCTTCATCCCGACACGCACGAGGAATATGCGCTCGCGCGCACCGAGCGCAAGACCGCGCGAGGGTATCGCGGATTCCAGATCCACAGCTCGCCCGAGGTCACGCTGGAAGACGACCTGCGAAGGCGCGATCTCACGATCAATGCCATTGCACGCACCGCAGACGGCGCGCTCATCGACCCCTGGGGCGGACAGGACGACCTGCGCGCGCGACGGCTTCGCCACGTAAGCGATGCGTTTGCCGAAGACCCGGTTCGAATCCTGAGGCTCGCCCGGTTCGCGGCGCGCCTGCCGGAATTTTCGGTGGCCCCGGAAACCCTTGCGCTCGCCCGCCGGATGGTGGACGAGGGCGAAGTCGATGCACTGGTACCCGAGCGCGTATGGCAGGAGCTGTCGCGCGGTCTCATGGAGCCGCAGCCCTCGCGCATGTTTCAGGTACTGCGCGACTGTGGCGCGCTTGAACGACTGCTGCCCGAGCCGGCTGAGATCGACCTCGCAACGCTGGATGCGGCAGCTCGTTGCGGCGAAGCGCTCGAGATTCGTTATGCGCTTGCCATCGCCCCGCCCGGCGCACCGGGGGTCGCGCGCGCACGAAACGAACGGCTGCGCGTACCAGCCGCCTGCGCAGACCTCGCGCTCCTTCTTGCCGAGCAGGGCGCAGACCCATCGCCCGATACACCCTCGCCCGATGGACCCTCACCCGACGGCAATGCCACGCGCCTGCTGCAACACCTCGAGGCACTCGATGCGCTCCGCCGGCCGGCGCGGGCACTCGCGTTGGTACGGGCGCGTTCGCATCGCACCAAAGCGGCAGGCGATCGCTGCGACGCTGTCGATGCGGCCGAGGCCCACTGGCGCGAGCTGATCGAGGTGGTACAGGGCGTGGCAGCCGGACCGATCGCAGCCAGCGTGCGCGCAGCCGGTGCACATGATCTCGCCCCTCGCATTCAAACCGCGCTGCGCGTGGCGCGTGGCGCGGCACTCGCAGCCTTTCTCGATGCCCGCGCCCAGCTCGCCCATTCACCCACCGCCCCGCTCACTCACTCCGTTCAGGGATCCTCACCATGAAAGCGCTCCTCTGCCGCCAGCACGGCTTACCCGACACGCTGGTCTACGACGATATCGACGACCCGACGCCGGAGCCCGATGACGTGGTGGTCGATGTCAAGGCGGCGGGCGTCAATTTTCCAGACGTTCTCATCATCCAGAACAAATATCAGGCCAAGCCTGCGCTGCCATTCGCCCCCGGCGCCGAATTCTCCGGTGTGGTGAGCGCAATCGGGCGCAATGTGACGGACCGCCGAGTGGGGGATCGGGTCATCGGTTCGGTCACCTATGGCGCGTTCGCGGAAAAAGTAAAGCTCCCGGCCTCGCGCACCATTCAGATGCCGCCAAGCCTCGACTTTGAACGCGGCGCGGCCTTTCTGCTCACTTACGGTACCTCGTATCACGCGCTGGTCGATCGCGGCGCGCTCCGGGCTGGCGAGACGCTGCTGGGAGCCTGCCTTTCGCTCAATTGCCTGGCGGGGCCGCTACCTGGTGATCGGCTTTGCCAACGGCGAGATCCCTAAACTGCCGCTCAACCTCGCGCTCCTGAAAGGCGCAGCCATCGTGGGCGTGTTCTGGGGTCAGTACACACAACTGGAGCCAGCCCGCTTTCATGCCGATGTGGAACGGATGCTCGGCTGGATCACAGAGGGAAAGCTGAACCCGCACATTTCGGCACGATTTTCACTGGCCGAGGGCGGGCGCGCGCTCGAGCATCTGCTCGCGCGGCGCGCAACCGGCAAGGTGGTGGTGCTGCCCTGAGCGGGCGCACGGCGCTCAGAGCAAATGGGCGATGCCGGCCGCAAGCAGCGACAGCAGCACTGTGGACATGATGGGGAGCGAAATTTCCCGGCCAAACAGCGTGAAGCTGAAGTCGCCCGGCAGTCGCCCGATGCCGAAGCGACGCAGGAATGGCATCAGCCCGGAAAAGAGGGCGAGCGCAATCACCGTGGCAATCAGCCATTTGAGCATCACCCGATTATCGCACCCGGTCGAGCGCAATGGCGCACCGCTCGAGAGGCCCCGCGATGAGCGCTGAGCGCCCGAGCCCCGAACCCGCACCGACGGCCCGCTTCGACCACACCCATCCGGTGCTGCGGGCGATGCTGTGGGCGACCGCAGGCGGCATCATCCTGTGCCTGCTCAACGCGGTGTCACGCGGCCTGACCCATGAGATGGATCCGGCGCAGGTCATGTTTCTGCGCTATCTCGCCGGATTCGCGCTGATGGTGCCGCTCGCGCTTCGCGCCGGGCGCACACGCTGGCGAACCGGTGATCTGCCAGGTCATCTGCTGCGCGGCCTGATCCACACCATCGCACTTACCATGTGGTTCATTGCGCTACCCACGGTGAGCCTTGCCGATACCACCGCCATCGGCTTTACCACGCCGATTTTCCTGATGCTTGGTGCAGGGCTGTTGCTGGGCGAGACCATGATGGCAGCGCGCTGGATCGCCGCTGCGATTGGCTTTGCCGGGGTGCTGATCGTGGTCGGGCCTTCGCTGGGCGGCTCATCAGGCGGCGCCATGCTCCTGTTGCTCGCCTCGGCGCCCATGTTTGCTGCCACCATGCTCATGAGCAAACGCCTTGCGCGACGCGACGGGCCCTCGGTTCTCGTGCTCTGGCAGGCGGCATCGATCACGCTCCTGTCCGCGCCGCTCGCGATCTATCAGTGGCAACCCGTCACGCTGTCGCAGGCGCTTCTGATTTTGCTGGCAGGCGTACTCGGCAACGTCGGCCAGTATGCAGTGACACGCTCATTTCATCGCACCGATATCTCGGCCACGCAGTCGGTGCGCTTCCTCGATCTGCTCTGGGCGTCGCTCTTCGGCTGGATGTTCTTCAGCGATGTGCCCGCCCACACGACGCTCGCGGGCGGGGCGGTCATTCTCGCCTCATCGCTCTGGATTGCCCGCCGCGAATCCCGGGCCGCCAGACCCTAGTACCCGCTCGCCGCCCGCTCACGCGAGGTCAGGCGAGCAGCGCGGCTCGACGATCCCTGCCGTCAAGCAGCAGCGGCTCACAGGCCGGGTCCGACCCCAATGCAATCACCTTGAAGAGTTCGCCCATCTCGGCCTCGGACACCAGGAGCTGAAGCGCGTGGGCTGCGCGAATTCGCGCGGCCGGGTCTGCGGCCGACGCCCTTTTCGAAAACAACTCGGCCAGCCCGCAACCCAGCAGAAAGGCGCTCTGCGCGCCGTAGCCCAGGCAGGTCAGACCGGCGGCGGTGGCCGCATCGTGCACAGCGCTGAAGTCGACATGCGCAGTGATGTCGCACAAGCCCGGGCGCCAGAGCGGATCGGCGTGCGAGCGGTGCCGGTAGTGACAGTTGAGCGTGCCCGAGGCACGCGCAGGGTGATAGAACTCGGCGGCGGGAAATCCGTAATCAATCAGCAGCATCACGCCTGCGCCCAGCCGCTCGGCCACGCTAGCTACCCAGGCCGACGCCTGCTCACCGATCTCGCCGTGATAAGAGCCCAGCGGCGGCGCGTCGGGCCAGCCCGCGCGCGCAAGCCTCGCCCGCACGCGACGAGCGAACGCGGCATCGGGCGCGCGCGTGCCAAGGCGCAGACCCGACGCAGACGGGGCACCATCCATGCCCGCAAGCTGGCGCGATCCGCGCAGCGATTCATGCGCTGATCCCGGCGCGAGTTCAACCACCCGCTCGCAGAGCTCGCCGTTTTCCATTGAAAAAAGTTCGACCGGCAAGGCATCGAGCAGCTCATTGGCGAGCACGATGCCGTCGATCCGATCCGGCAACGCAGCGAGCCATTGCACGCGCTCGAGCGCGCGCGGGTGGCTTGCCGCGAGCGTGGCCTGTTGGCGCGCACGAAGCTCGGCCGACAGCTCGATGATCCGGTACTCGACCGTGTCATGGCCCAGCGCATCAAGCTCGGACAGCACCTGCGCGGCAAGCGCGCCCGAACCGGCACCGAACTCCCAGATGCAGGGCGAGAACGCCGGCAACCAGCGTGCGAGCTGCACGGCCACGCAGGCGCCAAAGAGCGAGGAGAGCTCCGGTGCCGTCACAAAGTCGCCGGCCGCGCCAAATTTACGGCGACCGCCCGCGTAATAGCCCAACCCGGGCTCGTACAGCGCGATCGCCATGTAGTGGTCAAAGCTGATCGCCCCGCCCGCGCTCGCGATGGCCTCGCGGACACGCGCCTCGACCCGCGCCGAGATCTCCCGCTCGGCGGGGTCGGGGTCGGGAAGCGCAGCATGAGGGTTCACCATGGACATGGAGCGGATTATCCTCCGCCCTCAATCGCTCGCAGGATCCCGATCGGCCGACTGCCGGGCGCAGCGCGCTGCCCGGATGCTTTAAACTGCCTGCGCGCAGGCGCCGTGGCTTGAACGCGGGCGCGCGTCACCCCGCGCCGGTTCCTTGAATAACCCACACCACTGCCCCAGATGTCCGCCGCCCCCGTTGTGCTCATCACCGGCGCCGCCCGCCGTATCGGCGCTGGCATGGCGCGCTTTTTTCATGCACAAGGCTGTCACGTCGTCATCCACTACCGGCAATCGGCCATGCAGGCTGAGGCGCTCTGCGCCGAGCTTTGCGCGCTTCAGCCACAGTCGGCGCTTGCGGTTGCCGCCGACCTGGCAAGCGCCGAGGGCTGCGCGGCGGCGGTCAATGCCGCCCTGGCCTGGCAGGGTCGGTTGGACGGTCTGGTGAACAATGCCTCCACCTTCATCCGATCCGATCTCGGCCAGGTTGACGAGGCGCACTGGGCATATCTGCTCGACGGCAATCTGAAAGCGGCGTTTTTCTGCAGCCAGTACGCGGCGCCAGCGCTGCGTGCCTCGGGTGGTGCGATCGTCAATGTCTGCGATGTGCGAACCGATCGGCCGTTACCCGGCTTTTCGGTCTACACCGCAGCCAAGGCCGGCATCGTATCGCTCACCCGCTCGCTCGCGCTTGAGCTCGCCCCAAAGGTGCGGGTCAACGCCATCGCACCGGGATCCCTCACCTGGCCGGAAGACGATACCTTCACCGCCAGCGAGCGCGCGCGAATCGAGGCGGCAATTCCGCTCGCGCGGATCGGTGACGGATCGGACATGGGTCGGGTCGCGTTCTTTCTGCTGCGCGAGGCGCACTATGTGACCGGACAGGTGATCGCGGTCGATGGCGGTGCGGGCCTCGCCAGTCCATGAAATTTCACTGAACCGATGATGAGCGAACGATTTCCCGATTGCTACCGGATCGTGGTGCAGAGCACCCAGGTGGAATGCCTGCTCGGCGTGTATGAACACGAGCAGCGGCAGCCGCGCCATATCGGCGTCGAGGTGGAATTGTTTGTGCCGGTCACCGCGCCGGCCGCGCGCGACGATCGGCTCTCAGGCACCGTCAATTACGAGGCGGTGATGCAGGCGATTCGCCGAACCGCGGCAAGCCGGCGCTTCAAGCTCGTCGAGTCGCTCTGCTCGAGCCTGCTCGATGACATCGCACAACTGCCTGGCCTGCGGGCCGTGAAGGTCACCATCATCAAGCCGCACCCGATGCCCGGTCTGGAGTCTGTGCGGATCGAACAATGGAGAGCGCTGTGAACGCCGAACGGCTCGCCCGGGAGCGCAACAAGCTGCACAAGCGGCTGCTTCGCCAGACCGGACAGGCGATTGCGGATTTCGGCATGATCGGCGAGGGCGATCGGGTGATGGTATGTCTGTCGGGCGGCAAAGACAGCTATTCGATGCTTGATCTGCTGCTCACGCTGCGCGAACGTTCGCCGGTGAAATTCGAGATCATTGCGGTCAATCTCGATCAGAAGCAGCCCGGCTTTCCCGAGCATGTGCTGCCCGACTACCTGCGCTCGATCGGTGTCCCCTTCCACATTGAAAACCAGGATACCTACTCCATCGTCACGCGGGTGATCCCGGCTGGCAAGACCATGTGCTCGCTCTGCTCGCGGCTGCGGCGCGGCATCCTGTATCGGGTGGCCTCCGAGCTGGGTGCCACCCGCATCGCGCTGGGCCACCACCGTGACGACATCCTCGCCACCTTCTTTCTCAACCTGTTCTATGGCGGCAAGCTCAAGTCCATGCCGCCCAAGCTGGTCTCGGACGATGGCAGGCACGTGGTGATCCGTCCGCTTGCCTATGTGCACGAGGACGATCTGGTCGCTTATTCGCAGTGGCGCGAGTTCCCCATCATTCCGTGCAACCTGTGCGGCTCGCAGGAGCACCTGAAGCGGCGCGAGGTGGCCGAGATGCTGCGGCAATGGGACAAGCGCCACCCGGGCCGGACCGAGCATATTTTTTCGGCGCTGGGGTCGATTGCGCCATCGCATCTGCTTGACCGCGCACTGTTCGATTTCCAGTCACTCAAGCCTTCGGGCAAGCCCGAGCCCGAGGGCGACATCGGCTTCGATGTGGATCCGGTGTTCGAGTCACATGCCGCGCCCGCTTCGCAGGAGGCGCCGGTCACCTTCCTTGAGCGCACGCGGCCGGCGGCGCCTGCCGATGCCGGACCGGCCGGCTGAGTCGCAGTGATGGGCACGCTGCGTCTGATCCGTATCCTCTTTGTCGCCTGGCGTTTCGGACTCGATGAAATCGCCGCGCAGGGCGCAGCGGCCACGCTCGGATCGCGGTGGCTGCTCGCGTTTGCGCGGCTGCTCAGGCTGGGCCGACAGCTCGATGCGCCGCGCGGCGAGCGGCTGCGCCGCACGCTCGAAAGCCTGGGGCCCATCTTCGTCAAATTCGGACAGGTGCTCTCGACGCGGCGCGATCTCATGCCTACCGATATCGCAGATGAGCTCGCACGCCTGCAGGACCGCGTGCCCCCGTTTCCGGGCGAGCTCGCCGTGCGCGAGATCGAGGCCGGCCTCGGTAAGCCAATCGATGAGCTGTTTGACGATTTCGACCGCGTGCCGATCGCTTCGGCCTCCATTGCGCAGGTCCATTTCGCGCGACTGAAAGACGGCCGGGCCGTCGCGGTCAAGGTGCTGCGGCCCGACATGCGGCCGGTGATCGAGCGCGATCTCGCGCTCCTTCGCACGATCGGTCAGCTGCTCGTGAAAATTTCTGCCGACGCGAGGCGGCTGCGCCCGCTGGAGGTGATCGACGAGTTCGACAACTATCTGCACGACGAGCTCGACCTCATCCGCGAGGCCGCCAACGCAGCCCAGCTGCGGCGAAATTTTGCCGACTCCAGACTGCTCCGGATCCCCGAAGTGCACTGGGACTGGTGTACCTCGAGCGTGTTCACCATGGACCGGATGCACGGCATTCCGATCGGGCAGATCGACCGGATGCGCGAGGCCGGAATCGACCTGAAAAAGCTCTCGCGCGACGGTGTCGAAATCTTCTTCACCCAGGTATTCCGCCACGGCTTCTTTCACGCCGACATGCATCCCGGCAATATCCTGGTGGGCGATTCGGGTGATGACTTCAACCGTTATATCGCGCTCGATTTCGGCATCGTCGGCACGCTCTCCGAATTCGACAAGAACTATCTCGCGCAGAATTTTCTCGCCTTCTTCCGACGCGATTACCGGCGGGTGGCCGAGCTTCATGTCGAGTCGGGTTGGGTCCCGGCGCAAACCCGCGTCGAAGAGCTCGAAGGCGCGGTGCGCGCCTGCTGCGAACCGTTCTTTGACCGGCCGCTGCGCGAAATCTCGCTCGGGCTGGTGCTGATGCGCCTGTTCCAGGCCTCGCGCCGATTCAATGTCGCGATCCAGCCGCAGCTCGTACTGCTTCAGAAGACGCTGCTCAATATCGAGGGCCTCGGTCGCCAGCTCGATCCCGACCTCGATCTGTGGGTGACCGCCAAGCCGATTCTGGAGCGCTGGATGAATGAGCAGATTGGCTGGGCAGGCTTTGTCGGCAGGCTTCGCACCGAAGCGCCACAGTGGGCCAACACCTTGCCGCAGCTGCCCCGGTTGGTCCACGCCGCGTTGGCGGCGCAGGTCGACCACGGTCGGGTCGACGGACTTGCCAGTGAGAGGCTCGATGCGCTGATGCGCGAGCAGCGGCG
>RFXC01000081.1 GCA_009921765.1 Betaproteobacteria bacterium
GTTCGCAAACTCTGGCTCGCGTGGCGCACCTGGCGTAGCGGACGGGTACGTGGCCTCTGAGGGCGGCCATGGCTCACGACCCGCAACACGCAGCGGCGGATGTCTGTGTCATAGGCGGGGGCTGGGCCGGCATCGCCGCCGCCATCGAAGCCTGCGCGGCCGGATGCAGCGTGAGCCTCGTCGAAGCAGCGCCGCAACTCGGGGGGCGTGCCCGCACGGTCGAAGTCGACATGGGCTTTGGCCCGGTACGACTCGACAACGGTCAACACCTAATGATGGGCGCCTATCGCGAGACCCTCGGGCTGATGAATCGGGTCACCCCGGACACCAGACCGCGATTGTGTCGCGAACCGCTAGCCTTGCGCGATCCCGATGGCCTTTCCCTGGTCGCAGCGAGGCTGCCCGCACCGCTCCATCTGGCGGTGGCGTTTGCGCGCGCCCGGGGCCTTGGACTTGCCGGACGCGTTGCATGCCTGCGCCTGATGCTGAACCTCTGGCGCCATCACTGGCAGGTGCCCGTAGGCGAGACGGTCGCACAGCTGCTCGAGCGTACCGGACAACCACCCTGGCTCATCGAGCGGCTATGGGGCCCGCTTTGTGTATCCGCACTCAATACGCCGACCGACACCGCTTGCGCGCGCACGTTCGCAGCCGTGTTGCGCGACACGCTGGGCGCAGCGCGCGCAGCCAGCGATTTCGTCCTTCCCGCCGACACGCTGGGCGACTGTCTGCCTGATCCCGCCACCGCCTGGCTCACCGCGCGCGGCGCCCAAATCCTGCTCAGAACGCCCGCCCGGTCGATGCGCCAGCGTGGATCCGAATGGCACATCGTGGTGCCTGATGGCGTACTTCGCGCCCGGACTGTGGTGCTGGCACTACCTGCCGCCAACAGCGCCCGACTGATGGGGTCAATTGTCGAATCCAGTATCGATCAAGGCATTCACGCGCTGCGCGAGTCCCTGTCGTCGTTTCAACCGATCCCGATCGCCACCACCTACCTCGCATGGCCTGAGTCCAGCGTCGGTCCCCTGCCCCGTTGGACGATGTTGGGGAAGCGCCGGCCGCAGGCGGGTGACGCCCCCTGGGGCGACTGGTTCTTTGACCGGGGCGTCCAGCGCGGACATCGTATTGCCTCGGTCGTGGTGAGCAACGCCGCCACGCCTGTGGGATCGCTGGCAGCGCTGACCGCGGCCGTGAGCGCCTCGGCCGTGCACGCGCTGCACCTGCCCGCGCCCGCGCATGCCTTCACTGTCTTTGAACGCCGCGCCACCTTTGCCTGTGTTCCCGGGCGGCCCCACATCGCCCAGCCGATTGGCGGCAACCTGCCGGGGCTCTGGCTCGCGGGCGACTACACCGAGCGCGACTACCCGGCCACAATCGAATCGGCGGTGCGAAGCGGACTTCGGGCGGGCGCACTCGCCGCCGGGATCAGCGCGCAGGCGCCGGGCCAGCCGCCTTCTCAGGACCAGGCCACCGACAGCGCCTGATCGATCGACTCCACCGCAATCGGCTCCAGCCCCTCAAGCGGCCGCTTGGGCGCATTCGCGTGCGGAATGAGCATCCGCGGAAAGCCCAGCTTGCCTGCTTCGCGAAGCCGTTCCTGACCGCGTGGCGCGGGACGGATTTCACCCGCCAGCCCCACCTCGCCGAACACCGCGAGCTGCTCGGGCAGCGCCCGATCGCGCAATGATGAAACAATCGCCAGCAGCACGGCGAGGTCGGCGGCCGGCTCAGAAATTCGAACCCCGCCCACCACATTGACGAATACGTCCTGGTCGTAGCACGCGATGCCGGCGTGTCGATGCAGGACCGCCAGCAGCATCGCCAGCCGGTTGCCTTCCAGGCCCACCGACAGCCGCCGCGGGTTGGGGACATGCGCCGTATCAACCAGCGCCTGCACCTCGACGAGCAGCGGCCGGCTGCCCTCCAGCGACACCAGCACACACGATCCCGCCACCCGCCTGCCGCGCTGGGAAAGAAAAATGGCGGAGGGATTGGAGACCGCTCGCAGACCGCGATCGGTCATTGCAAAGACGCCCAGCTCGTTGACCGCACCGAATCGGTTCTTGAAGGCGCGCACCATCCGATAGGTGGAGTGCTGCTCGCCTTCGAAGTACAGCACCGTGTCGACGATATGCTCAAGCACCCGAGGCCCGGCGAGCGTGCCTTCCTTGGTCACGTGGCCGATCATCACCAGTGCAATGCCCAGCTGTTTCGCGACGCGGGTCAGTTGCGCAGCGCACTCGCGCACCTGAGCAACCGACCCGGGAGCCGATTGCAGCTGGGTCGAGACCATCGTCTGGATCGAGTCGATCACCACCACCGTGGGGCGGCTGCGCTCAATCTCGGTACAAATGCGCTCAAGCTCGATCTCGGCCAGCACTGGCAACGCCAGCTCGCCCAGCCCCAGACGGCGGGCCCGCAACGCAATCTGCCCGACCGATTCCTCGCCGCTCACATAGAGCGCGCTTGATTCCCCACATACATGGGCCAGGGTCTGAAGCAGCAAGGTTGATTTGCCGATTCCCGGATCGCCACCGATCAGCACCACCGAGCCAGCCACCAGGCCGCCTCCCAGCACCCGATCAAATTCATCGCTGCCGGTGGGCAGCCGGCGTACAGTTTCAAGCGGAACCGAATCGAGCCGCTGAACTGCCTGCGCCTCCACCAGCCCGCGGTGACGCCCTGCCGCGGCCGGCTCGGCCACGGTTTCCACCAGCGTATTCCAGCGCTCGCACTGCGGGCACTGGCCTGCCCACTTTGGGGTGCTGCCCCCGCATTCGGTGCAGAGGTAATGGGATTTAGCGCGCGCCATCATCAGTCACCTGGCGGAAGACTCTCGGTGCGATCGCGCAGGTGAGCTCGTAGCCGATCGTGCCCGCACTCGCAGCAACTTCATCAACCGCCACCTGCTCTCCCCAGAGCTCAACCGGGCTACCGATAACGGCCTGCGGTACCGGCTCGAGATCGACTGCAAGCATATCCATTGAGACCCGGCCGACGGTGCGCGTACGAACGCCACAGACTGCAATCGGCGTGCCGGTCGGAGCATGGCGCGGGTAGCCGTCGGCATAACCACAGGCCACGATGCCGATCGACATTGGCCGGTCTGCGATAAAGGTGGAGCCGTAGCCGACTGCATCACCTGTCGCGAGCTGCTGTCGCGCGATGAGTCGGCTTTCAAACCGCATGACGGGCGCCAGACCAAGACTGGCTGCGCTTCGGGATCCAAAGGGCGAAGCGCCGTACAACATGATGCCGGGGCGAACCCAGTCCCGATGCGCGGATGGCCAGTCGATGATTGCCGCGGAGTTGGCAAGCGATTGCTCCCCCTCCACCCCCTGCGCAGCCTGATCAAAGGCGGCGATCGCCTGCGTTGCTCCGCCAGCAAGATCGGCATTGGCGAAATGCGTCATCAATGTGATGGCCGCCACGGGTTCCAGGGCCCGCAGGCGCTGCCAGGCACCCCGATAGTCAGAAGCGGCAAATCCAAGACGGTTCATCCCGCTATTGAGCTTCAGGTGGACATCGAGCCTGGGGTGCGGCGGCAGGGCCGACAGCCAGTCGATCTGCCGGGACTCATGCACCGCAAGCGACAAGCCGATGCGGGCCGCGAGCTCAACATCGGCAGGCTCGAACGCACCCTCCAGCATCAGGATGGGCTTGTGCCAGCCGCGCTCGCGAAGCCATTGCGCGCGATCGAATTCAACCAGGGCCAGGCCGTCTGCCTCGTCGAGCGCTGGCAGAAGCGCCTCGAGACCATGCCCGTACGCATCGGCTTTCACAACAGCCCAGGCGCGCGCGCCCGGCGCCAAGGTACGGACGCGACGCAGATTGTGCCGAAGCGCAGGCAGTGAAATCGTGATTCGGGCGGCTCGGGGCATGGCGATGGGCGAAGGTGACTCGGCGAGCACTATAGCCTGCCAACCCGACCGCGGGCATACCCTCACGGAAACCGGGATATCAGCGTGCTATAAACGCGCCTTCACTGCGGGTTTGCGGTTAGGTTTCATTCGCGCAAGTCCGTACCCGATTGCAGGCAGGCTTGCCTCCGGACTCAGAGACTCTCCGATGAAGCGCGGCTTTTACACCATCATGGCGGCACAGTTTTTCTCGTCGCTCGCCGATAATGCGCTGCTCATTGCGGCCATCGCGCTGCTCATTGAAATGCACGCGCCGGAGTGGATGAAACCGCTTCTGAAGCTGTTTTTCACTGTCTCCTACGTGGTGCTCGCGCCGTTCGTCGGCGCTTTCGCCGACTCAATGCCCAAGGGCAAGGTGATGTTCCTCACCAACCTGATCAAGGTGGTGGGGTGTGCGCTGATGTTCTTCACCATCCATCCGCTTCTCGCCTATGCGGTGGTGGGCTTTGGCGCGGCCGCTTACTCGCCCGCCAAATACGGCATCCTCACCGAACTGCTGCCGCCCGAAAAGCTGGTGGCAGCCAATGGCTGGATCGAGGGCACGACCGTTGGGTCGATCATTCTGGGAACGGTGCTGGGCGGCGCACTGATCAGCCCCAAGATATCGGCCTTCCTGCTGGGCTTTGACTTGCCCCACATCGATACCGGCATCGATACGCCTGCAGAAAGCGCAATCATCGTGATCGGTGTGGTCTACCTGATTGCCGCGGCGTTCAATCTGCGAATCCCCGACACCGGCGCACGTTACCCACGGCAAAAGCGCAATCCCATCCATCTGGTGCAGGAGTTTGCCCACTGCTGCCGGGTGCTCTGGCTGGACAAGCTGGGTCAGATCTCGCTCGCTGTCACCACCCTGTTCTGGGGCGCGGGCGCCACGCTGCAGTTCATCGTGCTCGATTGGGCCAAGAGCGCGCTGGGTATGCCGCTCAATCGCGCCGCCATTCTCCAGGGCGTGGTGGCGGTAGGCATCGCAGTGGGTGCTGTGGTGGCGGCACGGGTGCTCCGCCTGCGCGATTCTGTGAGGGTGCTGCCGGTGGGTGTCGCCATGGGTCTGGTGGTGCCGCTCATGACGCTGGTCTCGTCCGAATTCGCGGCATTTCCGCTGCTCATCCTGATTGGCGGCCTGGCGGGCTTTTTCGTGGTGCCCATGAATGCGCTGCTGCAGCACCGGGGTCACGTACTGATGAGTGCCGGGCACTCGATTGCGGTTCAGAATTTCAACGAGAACGTAAACATCCTGCTGATGCTGGGCCTCTACGCCGGGCTGATCCGGATCGGGCTGCACGTGAATACGGTCATTGTGCTGTTCGGCGGCTTTGTAGCGCTCACCATGGCGATGGTGATTCGCCTGCATCGGGCGAACCAGCGGAAATTTGACTCGGTTGCCCTGATTGGCGAAGGGCGGCACTGATGGTGCTACGGGCCAGACACCAGTCGGCCCAC
This sequence comes from Betaproteobacteria bacterium, assembly GCA_009921765.1. The sequence goes on from RFXC01000081.1 coordinate 5,367, forward strand.
GCCAATCGTTTATCGACAGGATTACGCAACAGATAGGCCGGGTGATAGCTCACGACTGCGGGGATCTTCAGCCCCCCAACGTCGGCCTGGTGAATCCGGCCGCGCAGGCTTGCAATCGAGGCTTCGGTTCCGAGCAGGGTCTGCGCGGCAAATCGTCCCATCAGCACCAGGAGCGTGGGCCTTACGAGCTCAACCTGTTCCCGCAAATGCGGCGAACACCGCGCCACCTCGGCGGGTTCCGGGTTACGGTTTCCGGGGGGGCGGCACTTCAGTACATTGGCGATGTACACATCGCGCCCGCGATCCAGACCCGCAGCCGTCAGCATGGCATCGAGCAATGAGCCGGCACGGCCAACAAAGGGCTCGCCGAGGCGGTCTTCTTCAGCGCCGGGCGCCTCCCCGATCAGCATCCAGCGCGCGGTCTGGCTACCCGTGCCAAACACGGGGTGCTGACGCGAGTGGCCAAGCGGACATGCGCGACAGGCATCGACGCGCACGACAAGTTCCTGCCAGCGAGCCGCCGCATCAATGACGGGCAGATCTGGAATCACGCCGGCGACACTGTCAGTGTCGGTGCTGACTTCCTCGACGGCTTTCGCCCCTTCGACAGTCAACGGCGTGCGGGGGATCCAGGCCGGGCCGACACCCAGCGCCCGAAACGCGCGCAAGCGGGTGGAATCAAGCATCGAACATGCGACGCATGACGATAGCGTCCTCGCGGGTGTTGTTAAAGGACGGATAGTAGCGGCGACGCAGCCCGATGGGCGTAAACCCAAGCGAACGGTACAGCCGCTGAGCCGCCGTATTTGAGGGGCGGACCTCCAGCATCATCGACGCCAGCCCTTTCGCCTCAGCCTCTTCGAGCAGATTGAGCATTAGCCAACGCCCCAGTCCCATGCGCTGAAACGAACCCGCCACGCTGAGGTTGAGCAGATGCAGTTCATCTGGGATCTGCATGCATACGGCGTATGCAAGCAACCGCTCGCCCGACATCAGGGTGCGCAGGTCATACCCAGCACTCAGCGAATCGAGGAAATTGCCTCGCGTCCAGGGAAACGGATACAGATCGAGTTCAATCGCATGAACCGCATCAAGGTCCTGCGGGCGCATGCCACGCAGTTCGGCGCCACTCACGGGGCAGGCCCCCGCCCGAAAGCCAAAAGCCGCGGTCACGCCTCGCGCGCTCCGGCCGCGCGCGCCCTGACTGCCGCCTGCTCGGAGACGTCCAGGGCGACTTTGTTGCGCACATAGCGCGGCGCGACCGCTTCAAGTGATGCCGCCCCGGCGCGGGACAAACCCAGCCGGAGCACAGCGTCAGCACGCAGAACTGTCGCACCCGCCGGGCAATCGACCCGCCATCCAGCGTCGGTCGCCTCACCGACCAACCGATCTCTGAGTCCGGACACCAGCGAGCATGCATTGCCCGCGATCAGCAGCTCCGCATTGCCTTGAACCGCGCGCCCGGGACCCGCCAGGGCCCAGATCTGATCAGGTGGCCCCACTGCGCAGGCCGTCGATTCGAGAACCTGACTGGGGGCGCCGTCGGGCGCGAGCTCGATCTCGACCGTGGCGGCGTAGACCTCGCCCATCCGCGCGTCGACCGCAACCAGCACGCGATATCGCCCGGCGTCTTTGCCAGCCACGGCCTGCAGCGCAAGCCCCTCGGTCGACCACACCTCGACGCAAGGCACGCCTGTGGCAAGGCTGATGGCCTGCGCCACCGAGCAGGTCATGCGGAGCGCCGTGAACGGGCCGGGCCCCACCTCAGCACAGAGGAGGCGCAGAGCCGAAGGCGTGACGCTGTTGGCGCGAAGCAGCCCATCGACGGCGGCGAGGAGCGCGTCGGACCGTCCCGCAGTGTCAGGCTCATGCCAGCACTCGATGACCGGACGCTTCTCTGCTCCGCCTGTGGCAAGTGCGACCGAAACGCCTTGAGCAGAGCAACTGAGAGCCAGCGCCGGAAACACAGTTGCCAATAAGCTGGGGGCCCGTGTCATGGCTCCATTGGCCCCCGGTTTGGGGTTTGCGACGGTTGAGCGGCGCGGCGAGCAGCGCGCTGCTCGCGCAGTTGCCGACGCAATTGCTCCCGTTCCTCATCAGTGAGCATGAACCGCCCAGGCGGCGATCCGCCTGACTCATGCGGGGGCAAGCTCCCATCCGCTCTGCGACGGGGCCAGGAAGCTTCCGGCGGATGAACGGGTGACGGCCCCAATACGGCCCGGCCAGGCTCATGGTGGGGTGGAAGCGACGGCGCGGGCTCGGATGTACCGCCCGTTGCACCGGCTGAGCGCATGCGTTCGCGGTGGGCCTGACGCAGTTCGCGTCGCAGCCGCATGCGCTCGTCGGGATCAAGCAACGACGGACCGGATACGTGGCCCGCCCAGCTCGCAGGCAAAAAGAAGAGCAGAGGCAAGCCCAGCAGAATCGAGCGGCGCGGGCCTCCCTCGCCGTGGCGATTGGAGGGGGGCTGTGGGCGCGGATCGTCTGGACGGCGGTTGCTGCTCATTTCTGCATTTTAGGCGCGTGCGAGCCCAAGGAGGCATCAGGTCGGGCACCACCATGTAACAGACGGTAAGCGTATCGGGGTGGGTGTGCGCATCCAGAGGACCCGTTATCATCAACGCATGAATACCAGAGCCAAGAAAATACTGGTGGTCGACGACGACCCGAGGCTGCGCGAATTGCTGCGTCGCTACCTGGGCGAGAACCAGTTTGAGGTCGGTCTCGCCCACGATGGTCCCTCCATGTGGCGACTGATGCAAAGAGAAGCGTTCGATCTGGTGGTGCTTGACCTCATGCTGCCGGGCGAGGATGGCTTGTCGCTGCTCCGCCGCATGCGCGCCCAGAGCGATCGCACCCCGGTCGTGATGCTTACCGCAAAGGGCGATGAAGTGGACCGGATCATCGGCCTCGAGGTGGGCGCCGATGACTACCTGCCCAAGCCCTTCAACCCCCGAGAGCTTCTCGCCCGCATTCATGCCGTTCTTCGACGCACGCCCCCTCCCGAGCTGCCGGGCGCGCCCGGCGGCGCCGATGAAGAGATCCGGTTCGGGCCCTTCCGATTGAACCTCGGCACGCGGCAGCTCCGCCGGGATGACGAGCCCATTCCTCTCACCACCAGCGAATTTTCAGTACTGAAGGTGCTGACTCAGCATGCCCGTCAGCCGCTATCGCGCGACAAGCTCATGACGCTCGCACGCGGTCGTGAATACGGCGCATTCGACCGTAGCCTCGACGTCCAGGTATCGCGGCTGCGCAAGCTGATCGAAGTCGACCCGCAGCAGCCTCGTTACCTTCAAACGGTCTGGGGCGTTGGTTACGTGTTCATTCCGGATGGCGATTAAACGCCTCGCGGCGGACGAAGGTTCGCCCCAGGAAGGACGGATCGACGCGCTCCGGCAAATCGCCCGTTCAGGCCTTTTCTGGCGCACCTTTCTCCTTCTGGCCGGGCTGGCGATTGCAAGCGTCATTTCGGTGTTCGCAGCCTACCGGCTGCTAGAGCGAGCCCCGCCCGAGCAACGCCTGGCCTGGGAAATCACATCAATCATCAATCTCACCCGTACCGCGCTGCTCGGCTCGGACCCCCAGCGGCGTATGCGCATGCTTGAAGAGCTGGTGCGCGAGGAGGAGGTTCGCGTTCTGCCGCTCGAGCCCAGCGACCGCATCGACAGCAGCAAAATGACCCCCTCTCTACGAGCACTTGAGTCGCGGCTGCGTCTTTTGCTGAGCGAATCAACCAGCGTCGCGGCGCGGGTCAATGATGAGGACGGTTTGTGGATCACCTTCGATCTGTCGGGCGACAGCTACTGGCTGTTGTTGCCGTCCCGCCGTGCAGAGCGGCAGATCGACCCGGCGCTTGGATTCATCGCCCTGGTCGCCGCGCTGCTCGCAAGTGGCGGAGCGTTCGCGATCGCATGGTTCATCGACCGACCGCTCGCGCAGCTGGCGCAGGCGATCAGCGCGGTCAGCCGGAGCGAATCCCCACCGAAGCTCCGCGAAGACGGACCGGCCCAACTCGCCCGGGTGAATCGGCAATTCAATCGGATGGCGCGTGACCTGGCCGATTTGGAGCATGACCGAACGCTTGCGCTCGCCGGAATCTCTCACGACCTGCGAAGTCCGCTCACCCGCCTGCGCATGGAGGTCGAATTGGCGCCGATTGACACCGCGCAGCGCGACGCAATGGTTGAAGACATCGGCCGGATCGATGCCATCGTCGGGCAGTTCATCGACTATGCGCGCAGCAATCAGCCGCCACGCGCGCAGCGGGTCGATGCCTCCGAACAGGTTGCACTCCTGGTCGACCGCTATGCCAACGACGTACGGTCTGGAATCCTGGTCATGCACACCCATCTCGCCCGCGCGGTGATCTGGCAGGGCGATCCGATCGACCTTCAACGAATCGTGGTCAACCTGATTGACAACGCGATCAGGCACGGACGCCATCCAGGCACACCCCAGGCGATTGTCGATATCGCCCTCACCCGATCCGGCGAGGTTATGGAGATCGATATCCGTGACCGCGGCCCGGGTATTCCTGCAACGCGACATGAGGAAGCCCTGCGGCCGTTCGCACGCCTGGACGCCGCCCGCAGCGACCCCGGCGGCACTCACCCAGGCACTGGCCTTGGCCTGGCGATCGTTGCGCGTATTGTTCGGCGTTACGGCGGCAGCCTCACGCTGAGCAACGTCCAAGGAGGCGGACTGCGGATCGGCGTTCAGCTACCCGACTGGTCCGAACCAGCCTGATCCTGAGCAAACCCGACAGGCAGCGCCGCGATCAATAGCCAGGTTCAATCAATTGGATTTGTATTGTCAATTGGAAGGGGTAATCGCTCGCTGATAGAGTTCGCGTTGGATCCACGATGGGCGTCCGCCCGTCAGGCCCAACTTCTCAATGATTCGTCCAGGAGATCCACATGCCCAGCCTCAAGGGTACGAAAACCCATCAGAACCTGAAGGACGCGTTTGCTGGTGAAAGCCAGGCCAACCGCCGCTACCTCTACTTCGCAAACAAGGCCGACGTTGAGGGCCATCCTGAAGTCGCCACGCTGTTCCGCTCCACCGCTGAAGGCGAGACCGGCCACGCCCATGGCCACCTCGACTATCTGGCCGAGGTGGGTGATCCGGCTACCGATATGCCGATTGGCCCGTCCGCCAGCAACCTGAAGGCGGCTGTCGCCGGCGAAACGCACGAGTACACCGACATGTACCCGGGCATGGCCAAGACGGCTCGCGATGAAGGCTTCGACGAAATCGCCGACTGGTTCGAGACGCTGGCCAAGGCCGAGCGTTCGCACGCGAACAAGTTCGCCAAGGCTCTCGAAGCGCTGGTCTAAGTTCCGCCCGAGGCAAGCGGGCGCGCACGTACGCGCCTGCTGCCACCGGTCAAGGGGGGAGCAGTGCTCCCCCTTTGCTTTGGATGTTTGATTCGGAGAATCCGATGACCGTTCGAGAAGGCTCCCTCGAGGCGCCCACCCGTCACCCGCTCGACTGGTTGAATCCCCAGTTTTACGACGAATCCTCGGCGCTCGCCGAGATGGAGCGCGTGTTCGACATCTGCCACGGCTGTCGCCGCTGCGTGAGCCTGTGCAACGCATTTCCCACCCTGTTTGATCTGGTGGACGAAAGCAGCACCGGAGAGGTTGACGGCGTGAGCAAGGCCGACTACTGGAAGGTGGTTGACCAGTGCTATCTGTGCGACGTGTGCTATCTCACGAAGTGTCCGTATGTGCCGCCGCACCCCTGGAACCTCGACTTCCCGCACCTCATGCTGCGTGGCAAGGCGATTCAGTTCAAGCAGGGCACCCCTACGCGTTTTCGTGACGTGCAGCTTGCTTCGACCGATCGAAACGGCAAGCTGGCGGGCATTCCGGTGGTGGTCAAGGTCGTCAACAGCTTGTCGAAAAGCGAGACCGTTCGCGGACTTCTCGACGAGCATCTGGGCGTGCACAAGGACGCATGGCTGCCCGACTTTTCGGCCGACCCGTTCCGCAAGAACATTGCCCCTTCGAAGCCGCATGCAGTGCGTGACGGCCAGCGCACCCCCGGAAAGGTTGCGATCTTCTCTACGTGTTATGTGAACTACAACGAGCCCGGGATCGGTCACGATCTCGTGAAGGTGCTCGACCATAACGAGATTCCGTTCGTGATCGCCGAGAAGGAGGCGTGCTGCGGCATGCCCAAGCTCGAACTGGGCGACCTGGAAGGTGTGAAGGCGCTCAAGGAAATCAACATTCCCATGCTCGCAAAGCTTGCGCGCGCGGGGTATGCGATCCTTGCGCCCATCCCGTCGTGCGGCCTCATGTTCAAACAGGAACTGCCGCTGATGTTCCCCGACGACGCCGATGTTCAAGCGGTGCGGGCTGCCATGTTCGATCCCTTCGAGTATCTGGTTGCGCGTTCAAAGGATGGCTTGCTGAACACTGACTTCCAGGCCGCGCTCGGCAACGTCTCGTACCACATTGCCTGTCACCTCCGGGTGCAGAATGTCGGCCAGAAAACTCGCGAAATCCTGCAGATGATTCCCGACACCGAGGTCAACACCGTTGAGCGGTGCTCGGGCCATGCAGGCACCTGGGGGGTCAAGAGCGAATACCACGAGGTTGCGATGAAAATCGGCCGGCCGGTCTTTCGCCAGATGGGCGATCACCCCAAGGGCGAGATGGACTGGTTTGCCTCCGATTGCCAGCTCGCGGGCCATCACATTGAACAGGGCCTGCAGGCCGCCGGCCGCGAAACCGAGGGCAAACTCGCCCATCCGATCACGCTGCTGCGCATTGCCTACGGCATTGCCTAATGACCGTTTCCTCCACCCACTCTGACAAGCCACACCCCGATATGAGTATCACCATGCCGCAACTCACCCGTGATTCACTGATGACGCTGGAGGCCTATTCGCGCATCCGCCCGGAATTTCGCCGCCAGGTCATCGAGCACAAGAAGCCGCGCAAGGTTCATCTGGGCGAGCACGTCACGCTCCTCTTCGAGGATGAAATGACGGTTCGTTATCAGGTTCAGGAAATGCTGCGCATCGAGCGGATTTTTGAGGAAGAAGGCATTCAGCACGAGCTTGACGCCTACAACCCGCTGATTCCCGACGGGCGCAATTTCAAGGCCACCATGCTGATCGAGTTTGTCGACGGCACCACGCGCCGCCAGGAGCTGTCGCGCCTGATCGGTATTGAAGATCGGGTCTGGGTTCAGGTTGAAGGCTCACCGCGCGTCTACGCCATCGCCGACGAAGACCTCGATCGCGAAAACGATGAGAAAACCTCGTCGGTGCACTTCCTTCGCTTTGAGCTCACCAACGATATGGCAGCGGCGCTGAAGTACGGCGTCTCGCTCGCCATGGGTGTTGATCACCCCAACTACACGGCAGCCCTGTCGCCGGTGTCGGCCGACACCCGCGCCTCGCTTGCAGCTGACCTGGCCTGATGTCGGTATCACCCGACCCGGCCGCGTGCCGGGTCGGACGCGACCCACGTGTCTGTGCTCGCGTCGATCGAGATGGCGCCCGGACACCATGACCTTGCTATAAACGATCCGCGGGCACCGTCCGTGCTGTTCGAAAAGGTTGCACCGGCCCGATTCTGCTGCTAGTTTTCCCCTGAAACACGGGCGCCGCGTCGTGACTGCGGCCCCGGCGACAACGCCCTGCGCGCCATCAGCCATGGAGCGGCCGCGGGGCACGAACAGGGAGACTACAATGCAGCCCACCCGCCGTACGGTTCTTCTCGCGCTCGGCTCCTCGGCCCTCGCCGGCCCCGGATCGGTCGCTGCTCAGGCCCCCAGCGATCTGAAGTTCGGTGCCATGCCGCTTGGTTCGATCTGGTATGTGTTTGCCGCCAGTGTCTCCAAGCATATTCAGCCCGCGCTGCCCGCCGGGTCCAAGGTCGACATCATTGCGCGCGGTGGTGGCATCGGCAACCCGATTCTAGTGAACGAGGGCAAGGCCGATGTGGCGTTTGCCAACGTCATCACCTCGGTCTGGGCGATGAATGGCGAAGAGGAAATCTACAAGGGCAAGAAATATCCCAACATCCGCGCCCTGCTTGGCGGCCTGAACGAGGTCTGGATCGCCGGCATGCTCACCGAGGATTACATCAAGCGAACCGGCAATGACACTCTCGAGAAAGCCCTGCTTTCGAAAGAGCCGCCGCGGGTCATCATGAAGCCGGCTGGCAGTACCGTGCCCCCATCGGTTCGCATCATCTTTGAGTCGCTGGGTCTAACGTTCGACAAGTATCGTGCGGGTGGCGGGCAGGTCATTCAGATCGATGTCGGCCAGATCCCGAACATGATGCGAAACGGCCGCGCCGACCTGTACTTTGAAAGCGTCTCGCCCGGTCACCCAGCCACCCAGGAGGTGTCGCTTACTGTGCCCTTGCGCTTTCTCGATCTTCCCGAGAAGTCTCTCAAAGCGCTCGGCCAGAATGGCCTCAAGGTGCACCCGCTTCCGCCATCGTTCAAAGGCCAGAACGGCCCCACCAAGGCGGCAGACTTCGGCACCAACATGATCGTCCACAAGGACATGCCCGACGCCACCGCTTATGCGATCACCAAAGCCGTGATCGAGAACCGCGATGCCATCGTGTCCGAGAACAAGGCGATGGAGGGCTTCGTCGCGAAGGATGCCTGGCGGCCCGAGAACGTGGGCATTCCCTTGCACCCCGGGGCGGTACGCTACTACCGCGAGCGCGGCTGGATGTGAGCTTGCCCGCCGCCCGGTTGCTGACCCCGAGGTTCCTGCTCGCGCTGGTGTTTCTGCTGTTCCAGCTATACCTGCTGGTCGAGCCCGTGCAGAACGCGATCGCCGTCCCGGTTCACATCGGGCTGTCGCTCCTGTCCGTGTTTGCCTGGATCCCCTCCGGGTCTCAAACGCGACATCGTGCGATCGATGCCTTGCTGCTCGCCGCAAGCGCAGCCGTGCTTGCCTATTACCTGGTTGAGTTGCCACGGCTCTCGGACCGGATGGAGAACATCGACGATGTTCTTACCATCGACTTAATTGCCGGCTCGCTCCTGCTTGTGGTCCTCATGGAGGCCGTGCGTCGGGTGGTGGGATGGAGCCTGATCTGGGTGATTGTCGCCTTCGTGGCCTACTGTTTCCTGGGCCCCTGGGCACCTGGCTGGCTCGGCTTTCAAGGCTTCGAGTTTCCGCTCTTCATCGAGATCATGACGATGGCCTCGCACGGCGTGTTGGGCGTCACCACGCAGACCTCGCTCGATTTCGTCTGGTACTTCATTCTGTTTGGCGTGGTGTATTCGGCCACGGGCGGGGGGCAGTTGTTCATCGACAGCGCATTGCGGCTGGTGGGGCAGCGTCGGGGTGGCGCAGCCAAGTCGGAAATCGTCGCCTCGGCAATGTTCGGCACCATCAGTGGCAGCGCGGTCGCCAATGTGGTGGCAACCGGCATTTTCACCATTCCGCTCATGAAGCGTACCGGCTATACGCCTGAAGAAGCCGCCGCGCACGAAGCCACGGCGTCCACTGGCGGACAACTGATGCCGCCGGTCATGGGTGTGGCGGCGTTCGTGATGGCCGAACTCCTGGTGGTGCCCTACAGCCGAATCGCGCTTGCAGGCCTCATTCCTGCGGTGGCCTACTACTTCGCGCTCTACATGATCGTCGACCTCAAGGCACAGCACCGGCGAATTGGCACATTGTCAGCAGCCGACCTCGAGGGAATCGGCGCCATCGGTCCCCGGGCCCACATGTTTGCCTCACCGCTGGTTCTGATCGCACTCCTCGCCTTCGACTACTCTGCGCCCCTTGCCGCGCTGGTTGCCTCGGGTGTGGCACTTGTCACCTGCTATTTCCGGCGCGAATCGCGGCTGTCGCTCACCGGCTGGATCGAGATGATCGAGGAAACCGCGCGACAGGCTTCGCAGGTGGCCATCCCCATCATTGCGATCGGGATCATCATCGCCGTGGCGATCCAGTCCAACCTCGCTCTCAAATTTTCCACCCAGCTGATTTCGCTCTCGGGGGGAACGCTGATCGGCGCCCTGCTGATGATCATTCTCGGCTGCATCGTCATGGGGATGGGCTTGCCCACCGTAGCGGCCTACATCATTGGCGCCATTCTGTTCGTGCCCGCCATGACCAAGCTGGGTGTGGACACGCTCGCCGCGCATTTTTTCGTCATGTATTACTGCGTGCTGTCGATGATCACGCCACCCGTTGCACTGGCCTCCTATGCGGCCGCTGGCATCGCACAGGCCGATTCAATGAAAACCGGCTGGCTTGCCTTCAAGCTTTCCATGGTGCTGTTCCTCATTCCCTTTGCCTTCGTCTTCGACCCGTCACTGCTCTGGAGCGGCGAGCCGCACTGGATCGCACTCGCGTTTGTGTCGGTCATGGCCGCCACCCATGCCTGGGCGGTGATGCTCGAAGGGTATCTGCGCGCCCCGCTCGGCTGGCTCGCCCGCGCCATATTCGGCGGCCTCGCGCTAGCGATCCTGTTTGCGCCCACTGGATCGATCACCTGGGGAGTCGGTGTGGTGGCGCTAATCGCCGCGCATACGGTGATCGTATGGCGGGACCGACAGAAGCGAGGCTGAACGTGGGCGCAAAGCCAGAGTCTGGCACGGCCAGACAGCGCGCCGCAGCAACGGGTCTTCATGGCAAGGGCGCCATCTGGCCGGATGAATCCGCTGAGTTCAACGACCCGGTCACCGGCCGCCCGGTGAGAAGGATCACTTCGAACGCCTCGATTCATCATCATCCGTTTTTCTTCGTGCCGTGCTTCGACCGACAGATGAAGCGGCTCATTTTTGTGTCTCACCGCACGGGCCGCGCTCAGCTCTTTGCGGAAGAACGGAGTAGCCACCGCCTGATTCAACTCACCGACCGGGAGGATCTTGCCGAGTGGTCGATTCATCCGTCCGCAGATGGTCGCTCGGTTTTTTTCACGGCAGGAACCGGAGGCTGGCGGCTTGACCTCGACACACTCTGCGAAACCCAACTGGCCGAGTTTGG
>RFXC01000082.1 GCA_009921765.1 Betaproteobacteria bacterium
CCCGACAGTTGCCACGGGAACTTGTCTTCGTAGCCCTGCAGGCCCACCGTGCCGAGCAGCCTGCGCGCCCGCTCGGCGAATTCTTCGCGTTTGGCGCGAAACTGCGAGCGGTAGGGCTCGACGATTTCAAGCGGCAGGAGCACGTTGTCGAGCGTGGTGCGCCAGGGCAGCAGCGTGGGCGCCTGAAATGCCATACCCACGATCTTGAGCGGGCCACTGACCGATTGACCACCGATCCGGATGTTGCCGCGACTGGGCATCTTGAGCCCGGTGGCGAGCTTCATGAAGGTGGACTTGCCGCACCCGGACGGGCCCACGATGGCGATGAACTCGCCGGGACGGGTGCTGAGCGAGATATCTTCGACCGCGAATTCGCCGCGTGCAAGCAATGCGGGGTCGTAGGCGAGCCAGACGCCGTCAAAGTCGACGAAGCGCTCGCTTTGAGGGATGCTGGCCGCAGCCGCCGCGATCGCGGCGCTGCGGTCTTCCTGCGCGGAGGCGGCCGAAGTCATCGGCTTATTTCCCGAGAATGTTGCGTTGCTCCTTGCTGGGCAGGAAACTGCCATTCCAGATCTGGTCGGGATCGATGCGGGTCTTGGTGGCGAAGGCGTCGGCAACCTGGGAGGCCATCAGCGCAAGTCGAGCCGGGTTGACATCACCGAAGGTTTCGGCGCGTGCGTCAGGCGTGACAATGGCGGTGTCGATCGCGAGGCGCAGACGACGCTTCTCAAGCGCTTCGTCGATGATCGCATCGCGCTGCTTCACGAAGGCAATCGAGCCATCCGGATCGGCGATCACGTCTTTGGCTGCCTTGGTGAACGCCCGCAGGAACGCCTTGACCGCTTCGGGATTCTTCTTCATGAACTCTTCGGAAGCGATGATCGCGTTGCCGTAGAGCTTCACGCCAAACTCGGGGTAGGGCAGAACCACCACGTCTGCGTCCTTCACGCCACGCGCGTTCAGGTTGAGGAGCGACGTGAAGGTGAACCCGGTAATGGCATCGACGTCGCCGCGCGCGAGCATGGTTTCGCGAAGCGGCGGGTCCATGGCGGTCCACTGGATGGACGGCAGGTTCAGGTTGTTGGCCTTGGCGAAGATGGGGAAAGCCTTGCGGCCGGCGTCGAACACCGGTGCGCCGAGCTTCTTGCCGTTCAGGTCGGCTGGCGATTTGATGCCGGATTTCTTGAGCGCGAGTACCGCCGCGGGGGTGTTGTTGTAGACCATCATGATGGCCACGGGCTTGCTGGGCGCGGTGGGGTTGTTGCCCACGAACTCCATGAGCGCGGCCAGATCGGCAAAGCCCATTTCATAGGTGCCCGAGGCGACCCGGTTGACCGCGTTGCCCGAGCCGTTGCCGGCATCGACGGTGACGTCGAGTTTTTCCTGCTGGAAATAGCCCTTGGCGCGGCCAGCGAGGAAGAAGGCCGACGGACCCTCGAATCGCCAGTCGAGCTGGAACTTGATCTTGGTCTCCTGCGCGGCGGCTGGCAGCGCGGTGAGGGTGCTGGCGGCCAGAGCAACGGCGGCAAGGCGACTGAGTATGTGTTTCATGAGGCGGCCCTTTTTGTGTGTGGGTTTGGGGAGAGTCAAGCCTGCTGAGCGGCGCGGACAAACGTCCATTATCAGGCAAAGTGCGGGCCAGGGCGAGGAAGCGGGGGATTGCGCAGGGTCGCCGCCGCATCCGAGGGCTGCGGAGGGCCCCGCCATTGGCACCCATGCGCACGGAGGTCTGCCCGGCTGCGCCACGACAGGGCGTGCTGCACGATCCCGGTGCGCGCCCTACAATCCGGTATCACCCACGGGAGTCCGCTGATGAACCATCCCTATGCGGTTGCGCAGTCGTTGCGCCGCCCCCTGCCCGATTCGCTTGCGGCCGCGCTGCGGGCGCGTTTTGGCGATCGCTTCAGTACTGCTCGCGCGGTCTGCGAACACCACGGGCGCGACGAGTCTCCGTTTCCGGTGACCCCACCCGATGCGGTGGTCTATGCCGAGTCCACCGATGACGTGGCCGCGGCGGTCGCGCTCTGCCGCGCGCACAAGGTGCCGGTGATCCCGTACGGCGCGGGATCGTCGCTCGAGGGGCACCTTCTCGCGGTGCAGGGCGGGGTCAGCGTCGACGTGTCGCGAATGAATGCGGTGGTCTCGATCAATGCAGAGGACCTCACTGCCACGGTTCAGGCGGGCGTTACCCGCAAGCAGCTGAACGAGGCGATCCGAGGCGAGGGGCTGTTCTTTCCGATCGATCCCGGGGCGGATGCCTCACTGGGCGGCATGTCGGCCACGCGTGCCTCTGGCACAAATGCGGTTCGCTACGGCACGATGCGAGAGAACGTGCTGGGGCTCACGGTCGTGAGCGCCGACGGCAAAGTGATCCGGACCGGCAGCCGCGCAAAAAAATCCTCGGCGGGCTATGACCTCACGCGGCTCTTTGTGGGATCGGAAGGCACGCTGGGGGTGATCACCGAGGTGACGGTGAAGCTTTATCCGGTGCCGGAAGCGATGTCGGCGGCGGTGGTGAATTTCCCGAGTCTCGAGGCGGCGGTCCGCACGGTGATTCAGACCATCCAGCTGGGCGTACCCATCGCGCGAAGCGAATATCTTTGCGAGAACACGATCCGCGCGGTCAACGCGGCGAGCAAGCTCGGCCTTCGCGAGCAGCACACGCTGTTCTTCGAGTTCCACGGCTCCGAGGCGGGTGTTCGCGAGCAGGCCGAGACCGTGCAGGCGCTCGCAGCCGAGCACGGCGGCCAGGACTTCGAATGGGCCACGCGCCCCGAGGGCGAGCTTTCCCACCATGCTGCTGGGTCATGTGGGCGACGGCAATTTTCATGCGGTGGCGCTCATCAATGCCGATGATGCCAACGAGGTGGCCGAGGCCGAACGGCTCAATGACGAGATCGTGCGGCTTGCGCTTGCAATGGACGGCACCTGCACCGGCGAGCACGGCGTGGGGCTCCACAAGATCGGCTTTCTGGAAGAAGAGGCGGGCGATGATGCGCTCGATCTGATGCGGGCAATCAAGCGGGCGCTGGACCCGGACGACATCATGAATCCGGGGAAGATTTTTCGGGTGTGAGGGTCAACTGGGGGCGGGGGCGTCTCCCCAGCCCTCGGTTTTCAGACCCGGAACGCGCGCGAATTCGCGCAGGTTCTCCGAAACCAGCGTCAGCCCGCGAGCGCGGGCCTGGCCTGCGATCAGAACGTCAAACGGACCGATGGGCGTCCCGCGGGCCGCCAGCCATGCGCGGATTTCGCCTGAATGACGCGCGTCGGCCGCGTCAAGCTCGAGAACCTCGAACTGAAGTGCATCGACCAGGGCCAGATTGCGGTCTCGCCGAGCGCTCTTGAAGGCTCCGAAATACAGTTCATGCATGACCACGACGCTGATGCCCACATCAGCTGGCGGACGTGAGCGAAGCTTCCGGGACACCCGGCCCGCGGGGTCATTCAGAAGCGCGATGACGGCGTTGGTGTCGAGCAGATATCGCATCGCTGCGGGCCCGAGGCTACTCGAAGAGCTGGTCCACCTCTGGTCGGTCGGTGAGCGCGGGTTGTTCCAGTGCCGCCTGCCGGAAGTCGGCGTCCAGCGGCCCGGCGAGCGCGTCGAGCCAGGCCCAGTCGGGCGGGATGGGTTCAAGAACGATGGCCGCACCCTGGCGACGGATGCGCACCTCGGTACCCTCGATACGGAATTCCTTGGGCAGTCGCACGGCTTGCGAACGGCCTGACCAGAAGAGTTTGGCTGTTTCCACGGGTACTCCAGATACGGGGAAAGATATACCAAAAAGATATATTTATTAATGCAGGGCGTCAATCACCACAAGCGCTTGGCCGGAAATGCGGCGAGCGCAGGGTCAGCGGTGATGAGCGTGAGCCGTTCAAGCGCGGCTTGGGCGGCGAGCAGGCGGTCGAATGGGTCGCGGTGCGCCAGCCGGTAGGCGCCGGCCTGCTGTGCGTGGGCCCAGCTGACGGCCAGATGCGAGAACCCGTCGGCCGCGCACAGTTCACCGAAGCGATCGACTGCATCGGGCAGCCCCAGTTTGCCGAGCCGTTGTTTGGTGGCCAGTTCCCACGCGCTGGCCGCGCTGACCAGAATGTCGTTGGACTCGCGGCTGATCGCCTTCCGGGCGCCGTGGCTCAGCCGCGGATCATTGGTCCACCACCAGACGAGCACATGGGTGTCGAGCAGCAGGCGCATGGGTTATTCGGGCTCCCATGCAGCGAGTTCGGCTTCGGGCAGTGGGTCGAAAAAGGCAGGCGAGACCTGACCACGCAGGCGGCCGGGTTGACGCGCGGATGGGTTGTCGGCGAGCGGAACAAGCCGCGCGCAGGGCTGACCGGACCGGGCGATGATGATTTCCTCGCCAGCCTCGACCCTTTCGAGGAGCCGGGACAAGTGGGTTTTGGCTTGGTGGACGTTCACGGTGGTGGGCATGGGACGGAGTCCTGGCAGAGTGCCCTGAGGCATCGAGTCCAGCCAGACTAGACTAGGCGCATTAGCTAAGTCAAACAGTGTACGGAATGGGCGCCAGGGGCGAGCCCCATGAAGAAGCTGCGCAGGCGATACGAAACCACTGTCCAGCCCCCCCGCGCGATCGCGCTCGATGCGCTAGCGCCGATACCGTTTTGGGACGAACGGTAGCGTGACCCGCTCCAGCAGGGGACGCTTGTCGCGCACCACCGCTCGAAGCAAAGCGTCCGCCGCCAAGGCCTCGCGTTCCACGAGCGCGAGCATGACCGCCTTGCCAAGTGTGGGCGAGATCGTGCCGCTCGTGACTTCACCCACCACGCGGTCAGAAGCATCCACCACTGCCGCGTGCGCACGAACCGGGATGCCCTCACTTGAACTGAGCCCGATCAGCTGCCGTGGCGCCCCGTGCGCGAGCTCGGCCAGCACGCGCGCCGCCCCGGGAAAGCCGCCTGCCTTCGCGCCGCCTGCGCGTCGCGCCCGCGCGATCGCAAAGGCGAGCCCGGCCTCGATCGGACTGGTCGAGGGCGAGATGTCGTTGCCGTGTAGCGGGAGCCCCGCTTCCAGGCGCAGCGTGTCGCGAGCCCCCAGTCCCACAGGCTGGACCGCCGGGTCGGCGAGTAGACGCCGCGCCACCCCGAGCGCTGCCTCAAGCGGCACCGAGATCTCGTAGCCGTCTTCGCCGGTGTAGCCCGAGCGTGTGGCAAAACAGGCGGCGCGATCGAGCGTGAGCTCGCAGGCCTGCATGAAGACCGGCGTCGCCGCACGGGGGTCGAGTGTTGCCAGCACATGTTCCGCAGCCGGCCCCTGGAGCGCGAGCAGTGCTGCGTCGATCTCCTCGATCAGCAGCTCCGGGCACAACCCCCGGAGCCGCGCCAGGTCTGCACGGCGGTTGGAGGCGTTGACCACCATCCTGATCTCTGGGCCCTCGACGAGATCCCGACGAAGCACCAGCATCAGGTCGTCTTCAATCCCGCCCTGATCATTCAGCAGCAATGAATAGCGTTGCTGCCCGGTGGGCCAACCATCGCAGTCGATCGGGAGCGCACGCTCGATTGCCTGCGTGAGCGTGGCAAGCGAGCCATCACGGGCACGCAGCCGCAGCTGCCCCATGTGAGAGACATCAAACAGACCTGCTGCGCGCCGGGTGTGGAGGTGCTCGGCCTTGAGTCCGGCCGGATACTGGATCGGCATGGCAAACCCGGCAAACGGACCCATGCGGGCGCCGAGTTCTCGGTGGAGCGCCCCGAGCGGCAGCTCAAGGGTCTGAGGGGAAGCAAAGTCCGTCATCACGAAGCCGCTCACTGATAGTCGCCAGGCGGCGGGCAACTGCAGACCAGTTGCCGGTCGCCTGCCGCGTTGTCGATCCGCTTGACCGAGGGCCAGAACTTGGCGCCCCGGATCCACTCGAGCGGAAACGCCGCACGCTCGCGCGAATAGGAGTGGGTCCATTCACCCGCCAGTTCGGTGGCGGTGTGCGGCGCCTGCTTGAGGGGGTTGTCCAGTCGGTCAAACTCGCCCGAGGCGATTGCCTGCAACTCGCTGTGAATGGCGATCATGGCCTCGCAGAAGCGATCGAGCTCGGCCTTGGGTTCAGACTCGGTGGGTTCGATCATCAGCGTGTCCGCCACCGGAAACGAAAGCGTGGGCGCATGAAAGCCGTAGTCCATCAGACGCTTCGCAACGTCCTCTGCCGTGACGCCGTACTGCGCCTTCAGATGCCGCAGATCGAGGATGCATTCGTGTGCCACCCGGCCGTGTTCACCGGTGTAGAGCACCGGGAAACAGGGTGACAGCCGCGCGGCGATGTAATTCGCATTCAGGATCGCGACCTCGGTGGCTGCGCGAATGCCGCCTGCGCCCATCATCCGGATGTACATCCAGGAGATGGTGGTGATGAGCGCGCTCCCAAATGGTGCTGCCGACACCGAGCCGGCAGAATTGTCTGCGCTGACCGACCGGGCGCCCGCGGTGAACGGGTCTTCGGGCAGGTGCGGAGCAAGATGCGCCGCCACCGCGATCGGACCCATGCCCGGCCCGCCGCCGCCATGCGGGATGCAGAAGGTCTTGTGCAGATTCATGTGACAGACATCGGCGCCGATGAGCGCGGGCTGGGTGAGTCCGGCCTGCGCGTTCAGGTTGGCCCCGTCCATGTAGACCTGACCGCCCGCCTCATGGACCCAGCCACAGACGTCGCGGATTGCCGCTTCGAACACGCCGTGTGTGGAAGGATAGGTGACCATCAGCGCGCACAGTTTCTCGCGATGTGCGTCGATCTTCGCGCGCAGGTCCGCGGCGTCGATGTTGCCCTGCGCATCGCAGGCGACCACCACGATCTTCAGGCCCATCATCTGCGCAGTGGCGGGGTTGGTGCCGTGCGCCGATGAAGGGATCAGACAGACATCGCGCGCCTGCTCGCCCCGTGCGATCTGCCAGTTGCGGATGGCGAGAAGGCCTGCGTATTCGCCCTGCGCACCGGAATTGGGCTGAAACGAAACTGCTGCAAATCCGGTGATGGCGCAGAGCCATTGACCCAGCTGCGCGAGCATGACCCGATAGCCCTCGGCCTGCACGGGCGGCGCAAAGGGATGAAGATTGGCGAACTCGGGCCAGCTGACGGGCGCCATTTCTGCGGCGGCGTTCAGCTTCATGGTGCACGAGCCAAGCGGAATCATGGCGTGCACGAGCGACAGGTCACGGTTCTCGAGTCGCTTGAGATAGCGGACAAACTCGGTTTCGCTGTGATGACGGCTGAACACCGGATGGGTGAGGACCGCGTCGCGACGGCGAAGCGAATCGGGTACGGTTGCGGGCTCGATTTCGATGGTGGCGGCAAGCGCATCCAGCAAAGCGGGCTGGGGCCGGTCGCCGGTGAGCACATAGGCCAGATCAGCAACATCGGCGAGCGTGACGGTTTCATCGAGCGCGATGCCCAGGAGGCCTCGCGCACCTTCCGCGGCAAGGTCGCGCAGGTTGATGGCAAGCGCCTGGGCGCGGGCAAGCGCTGCGGCGTGCGCAGTTCCAGCGTCGAATGTGAGCGTATCGAACCAGTGATCGTAGACTGGACGAAGTCCCGCGGGGGCCACCAGCTGCGCAAGCAACCGCCCCATGGCGTTCACGCGAAGCGCAATTCGCAACAGCCCCTGAGGCCCATGCCAGACGGCATAGAAGCCCGCCATATTGGCAAGCAGGGCCTGTGCGGTGCAAACATTGCTGGTCGCCTTGTCGCGCCGGATATGTTGTTCGCGTGTCTGGAGCGCCATCCGCAACGCGGGTTTGCCAGCCGCATCGTGCGACACGCCAATGATGCGGCCGGGCATCATCCGGACGAGTGATTCGCGAACCGCCATGAATGCCGCGTGCGGTCCGCCATAACCCAGCGGCACACCGAAGCGCTGTGCCGAGCCGATTGCAATATCGGCGCCCAGCGAACCGGGCGAGCGAACCACGAGGCTTGCAAGCGGGTCGCAACCGATGGTCACGAGCGCGCCCCGGGCATGAAGCGTATCGATGACCGGTGTCCAGTCGCAAAGCCGCCCACGTGTATCGGGCAACTGCAGATGGGCGCCGAAAAATTCGCGATCGCAGGCACCGGGCACGGAGGCGTCGGTCAGTTCAAGCTCCCAGCCCAGCCAGCGTGCGCGGGTGCGCAGCACCGCGACGACTTGCGGGTGTGTCCCGATATCAACCAGATAGCGGTTCGATGCGGCTTTCGACCCTCGCCGTGCAATTGCCATCGCTTCCGCGGCGGCGGTCGCTTCATCGAGGAGCGATGCATTGGCGATGGGCAGGCCGGTGAGGTCGATCACCATCTGCTGAAAGTTGAGCAGTGCCTCGAGCCGGCCCTGCGCAATCTCGGCCTGATAAGGGGTATAGGCGGTATACCAGCCCGGATTCTCCAGTACGTTTCGCCGGATGGGTTCAGGCGTGAGGGTGCCGTGATAGCCGGCACCAATGTAGCTCCGCCACACCTGGTTGCGCGCGGCAATGGCGCGCAGTTCGGCGAGCGCAGCGGTGTCCGATGCGGGCTCGGGCAGCGCAAGCGGGGTGCGGAGACGAATGGATTCCGGCACCGTTGCGTCGATCAGCGCGTCACGCGTGGTGAGGCCAAGCGCTTCCAGCATGGCGCGTTCGTCCTCGCCTGCCGGCCCGATATGGCGCGCATGGAAAGCGTCGTCGCCGGTGAGCGAGGCGAGGCCGCGGCCGATGGTTTCGTGAAGGCTCATTCCTTACCCTCCGCTCAGGGCGCGCCGGGGCCAGCGAGATAGGCCTCGGCCGAGAGCAGGGAATCGATCTGCGAAGGGGTGGCGGGCCGCACCCGGATCAGCCAACCCGCATCGTAGGGCGAACTGTTGACGCTTTGCGGCGTGTCGGCGAGCGCGCTGTTCACCTCGACCACTTCACCATCAATGGGCGCGTAGACGTCAGAAGCGGCCTTGGTGGATTCCACCACCGCAAAGGCTTCGCCACGGTTGAGGCCGCGACCGATCGCTGGCAACTCGACATAGACAAGCTCGCCGAGTTGATCCTGCGCGTGGGCCGTGATGCCGATCGTGACGCAGCCATCCGCGTCGGTGCGGACCCATTCGTGCGAGTCGGTGTAGCGAAGTGAGGCGGGCGTGTCCAAGGCGAGGGCTCCTGACGGGCATCCCTGAGGGATGCGGGTTGGGGGAGCCCCCTCTGTCCGTTTGCCTGAGACATTCAGCGCAAATACCGGCCGAGGGCAGGTTGACCCAGACCATGTGCTGCGCGTGTTTCCTTCGGCGAACCGGATCGCTGCGCCTTTGCGAACAACGCCGGTTTCTCTCCAGAGTGCCTGACCCGAAGCAGTCCTTTTGCCTGAGAGTTTTCGGGGCGATACACCTTCGGCGTCAGCGCTGCGCCAATTGCAGACTGACGCTGCATTCAGCACAGAACCGATCTCTCCCGCAACGGGTCATCAAGCGGAGTTGAGCGTGCCGAAAAGTGCAGGATGTGTCAAACGGCAAAGTGGTCCGGACCGTCCGCGGCGGTGGTGAGTTTCCCGAGCCTCGAGGCGGGTGTCGACCGGACGATGGTGCCGAACATCGAGCGGCAGGTTCGCGCGAATGGGTTCGCCGATTCGTTGTAGCGGAGGTCGGTTGGCGTCTGGAAGGCAAGGGCTCCTGAGGGGTATCTGGTTGGGATGCTGGAGGGGTAACACGATCAGCCGGATGCATGCTGCGAACGTACGGAGGTGCGCCTCATCGTCGCTCGCCTGGCCATGCGATCAGCGCAATGCCGGCAAGTGCGCATCCGAGTGCGCCCAGGTGCATCACGCCAATGGTCTCGCCCAGCACCAAGGCTGCGACCGCAGTGGCCGCAATCGGCAGCGCCACTGTAAACACACCACTGTGCGATGCCGGCACGCGCTCGAGCCCCGACAACCAGAGCCAGGTCGAGATCATGCTTGCCGAAAGCGAATAGAAAACAAGCAGCGCCCAGATTGGCGCGCTGATCTGCGTGAAGTCGAAGTGAAGCGCCTGCCACAGCCCGAGCGGCGTCATCAGTGCAAGCCCGATCAGATTGATCAATGCCGAAATTCGGCGGGGCGAGAGGCTTTCGGTCAGGCGCTTGCCCAGGATCACATATACCGCTTCGCAGGCGGCCGCCCCAAGAATCAGCAGGTTGCCGGTGACGCTCGCCGCGCCATTGGCGTTGGCTCCGCCGGGCGAGAGCAGCGCGATACCCGCTGCTGCCAGGGCCGTTGCGGCCCACACGCGCGCACTGGCGCGCTCGCGCAGAACGAGCCACGAGAACACCGCAACGAGCGGTGGCAGTGCCGCCATCACCACACCGGCTGCAGCCGCGGAGGTCAGCGCGACGCCGCTCAGCATCAGGATCGAGAACAGAAAGTTTCCAAACAACGACTGCGTGAAAAGCGTGCGCCAGACCGGCGCCGAGGGCGGCACCTCGTCCGGGGCGCGCCGCAGCCACGGAATCATGACGATCGCCGCAATCGCAAAGCGCAGCCACGCCAGCAAGAACACCGGAAACGCGCCCGAGAGCGGCTTGGACAGCGCCGTGTAAGCGCCGACCAGTGCCATGCCGGAAAAGAGCAGCAGGTAACCGGCGGTGCGGGGAGCAGTGGGGGATGGCGGCACGGTGAAATGCGTGGCATGAGCGGCAAGGACTTACCGCTATACTTGTATAGCAATTTCCTCAGGGACGCGTCATTATGCTCGCCATTCGCTTGCCCGAAGACATCGAATCCCGCTTGAGCGCGC
Organism: Betaproteobacteria bacterium; assembly: GCA_009921765.1. The sequence goes on from RFXC01000082.1 coordinate 10,714, forward strand.
TTGCGGCCGAGACCGGCCGGACCAAGACCAGCCTGGCGCGTGAGGCAATCCTCGAGTACATCGACGATCTTGAAGATCTGTACCTGGCCGAAGCGCGGGCCCGGCGCAATCGCAAGACGATTCCTCTCGAGCAGATCGAGCGCTCCCTTGGCCTGGCAGATTGAATTCGACCCTGATGCGGCCAGGGAACTGCGCAAGCTTGATCGGCCGGTTCAGATCCGTATCGTCGGCTTTCTGCGGCAGCGCGTGGCGGTGCTTGATGATCCGAGGCAGATTGGCGAGGCGCTCGCCGGCGCGCGGCTTGGCAGCTACTGGAAATACCGCGTTGGCGACTGGCGGATCATTTGCGACTTGCAGGATCACCGGATCATTGTGAGAGTGCTGCGGATCGGGTATCGCGGTGGGGTCTATCGCTGATGGCCAATGGCCAGCGGCGTGTGTGGGCTGGGCACGGCGTTCAGCGTCAATCGAGCACGGCGCGCACCCGTGCCAAGACCTCGTCGACAATTTCTACTGGAGCTTTTTCCTTGAAGAGCGCCCGACGGGCGCGGAAATCGACCGTGCGGGGCTGATGGCACATGACGACGCCCTGAGTTTCGGTGCCTGATGCGATCAGGGGAACGGCGAAACCATGCTCGCGGCCAGCCTGCGCGCCCTGGGTGATTGGGCAGACCCAGACGACGCCCGCGAGGCGGTTGAATTCCAGCGGCGAGATCGCGAGCACTGGGCGCTGTCCCTGCTGTTCGCGCCCTCGAACCGGGTTGAGATCGATCAGAAAAATGTCGCCCCGTTCGGCGACGCCGTGTTTCACAGCAGTTCCTCGCCAACCGGTCCGTCCTTGAGCCACTGGCTGTCGGCACGAGACGGCGCCAGCCTGCGTGCGTCGCTTTTTGCGAGCAATTCGGACAGGCTGTACTTGGGCCTGGCGCGTGGCTCGACGATCAGCCGGCCACCCCGGTATTCGATTTCCACCTGGGAGCCTGCGCGCAGGCCCGCCTGTTCGAGAAGTGCCTTGGGGATGGTCATGACAACCGATCCGCCGAGGGTTCGAAGCGTTGCAATTGCCATATCAGAGCTCCCTTATGAGTTAAACAATTGTATAACAATGACATGCAACGCAGAGGTGGTGGCAGACCCTCCGGAAGTTGGCCACCGTTTGCCGATTGTCCGCTCGTCCGGCATGGCGGCGGACTGACCGTTCGACCCATCGGGCTAGAATCCGACAATGAACACCCTTGTTGATTCAGCCATCCGGCACGCCGACTTTCGCGCCGCACCCGACGCCGACCGCATGCGCGAAGTGGTCGAGCGACTGCGCCGGATCCTGCCTACGCATTCGGTGCTGTACCGTGATGAGGACAAGCGCCCGTACGAGTGCGATGCCCTGTCGGCGTTTCGCCAGATGCCGATGGCGGTGGTGCTGCCCGATACCGAGGCGCAGGTGATTGCGGTGCTGAAGGCGTGCCGCGATCTCGATGTGCCGGTGGTGGCGCGGGGCGCGGGGACCAGCCTGTCAGGCGGTTCGATGCCGCACGCCTCGGGGGTGGTGTTGTCGCTCGCCCGCTTCAATCGCATTCTGGAGCTCGACCCCTACGCGCGCACCGCGCGGGTGCAGCCAGGCGTTCGCAACCTCGCCATCTCAGAGGCGGCTGCGCCGCACGCGCTCTACTACGCACCGGACCCGTCTTCGCAGATCGCATGCTCCATCGGCGGCAATATCGCTGAAAACTCCGGCGGCGTGCACTGCCTGAAGTACGGCCTCACCGTGCACAACGTACTCCGTTTGCGCGTGGTCACCATCGAGGGCGAAGTGCTCGAGATCGGTAGCGCCGCACTCGATTCCCCCGGTCTTGATCTGCTCGCGCTCCTCATCGGGTCCGAAGGCATGCTTGCGGTGGTCACCGAAATCACCGTAAAGCTTTTGCCAAAGCCGCAGCTCGCGCGTGCGGTACTGGCATCGTTTGATGACATCGTGAAAGCCGGTGACGCGGTTGCAGCCATCATTGCCGAGGGCATCATCCCGGCCGGCATGGAGATGATGGACCGCAAGACCACAGCGGCGGTTGAACCCTTTGTGCGCGCGGGCTATGACCTTCAAGCCGAAGCGATCCTCATCGTGGAATCGGATGGCACGCCCGAAGAGGTTGAAGAGGAAATCGCCCGCATTGATGCCGTGCTGCGCCGATGCGGCTGCACCGCACAGCGGGTGTCGCAGAACGAGACCGAGCGGCTTGCGTTCTGGTCGGGCCGCAAGAACGCGTTTCCGGCCGCCGGGCGCATCTCGCCCGACTACTACTGCATGGACGGCACGATTCCCCGCAAGATGCTGGGCCGCATGCTGCAGGCAATCTCGGAGATGGAACGAAAATACCAGCTGGGCTGCATGAACGTGTTTCATGCGGGCGACGGCAACCTCCACCCGCTCATTCTGTTCGATGCCAACGACCCCGACAGCTGGCATCGGGCCGAACTGTTCGGCGCCGATATTCTCGAGCTGTGCGTGGAGTATGGCGGCACGGTCACCGGCGAACACGGCATCGGGGTCGAGAAGCTGTCGTCGATGTGCGTGCAGTTTTCGCCCGAGGAACTGAAGACATTTTTTGCAGTGAAGGCAGCGTTTGATGCCCAGGGGCTGCTCAATCCTGGCAAGGGCGTTCCCACGCTTGCGCGCTGCGCCGAGTACGGCAAGATGCATGTGCACCGTGGGCAGCTGCCGTTCGTCGATCTGCCGCGGTTCTGAGGAACTGGCCTCCTCATGAACGCTCAGACCCCCGGCCCGATCGCCCGCGTCTCGTCGCCGGCGCAGGCCCATCCTGCCGCCACGGCCGATGTGCTCCAGGCCCTGCGTTCGAGCATCCTTCGTGCGGCCGCAGACCGCACGCCGCTCCGTATCCGGGGCGGCGGCAGCAAAGATTTTCTCGGTCAGGGCTTGACGGGTGAGCTGCTTGACACCCGGCCGCTTGCCGGCATCCTCAGTTATGAGCCCACCGAACTGGTGATCACAGCGCTTGCCGGCACCCCGCTCGCCCAGATCGAAGCCGTGCTGGCTGAGCGCGGCCAGATGCTCGCTTTCGAGCCGCCGTCATTTGCCGGTGCCGCCACGGTTGGCGGGGTAGTCGCTGCGGGCCTTTCCGGCCCGCGACGCGCCAGTGTGGGTGCGGTCCGCGATTTCGTGCTGGGCCTGGGATGTATGGACGCCCAGGGCCGCGAGCTGCAGTTTGGCGGGCAGGTGATGAAGAACGTGGCGGGCTACGATGTCTCGCGGCTGATGTGTGGCGCGATGGGCATTCTGGGTCTGATCACGCAGGTTTCACTCAAGGTGTTGCCACGGCCCGCGGCCGAAGCCAGCATCATGTTCGATTGCGAAGCCGCTGAGGCGCTGCAGCTCCTCAACACCTGGGGCGGGCAGCCGCTGCCCATCTCGGGCAGCGTCCATGGCGCGGGTTCGCTCGTGGTGCGGTTTTCGGGTGCGCGTGCTGCGGTGGAAGCTGCGCTCGGCCGCATGATGCGCGATCATGCCGCGCGGCACATTCCCGAGGCGGCCGCGATACAGCTCTGGGCAGATCTTCGCGAGCACCGGGCGGCCTTTTTCGCGGATGCCGGGCGTGCGCTCTGGCGACTGTCGCTCCCTTCCACCGCGGCGCTCGGCCCACTGCCCGGCGAGCAATGCATCGAGTGGGGCGGCGCGTTACGTTGGCTGGTATCCGACGCCGACCCAGCGGCGATCCGCCGGGCAGCATCGGCAGCAGGCGGCAGCGCCATGCTGTTTCGTGGTGGCGATCGCGGGGCGGGCGTGTTCCATCCGCTGCCCGCGCCGCTTCTCGCGCTCCACCGGCGATTGAAGCAGCAATTCGATGCGCCGGGCATTTTCAATCCTGGCCGGATGTATACGGATCTCTGACGCATGGAAACCCATCTTGCCGACTGGTTGAAGGGCACGCGCGACGGCGATGAGGCTGAAGCGATTCTGCGCAAGTGCGTGCACTGCGGCTTTTGCACGGCCACCTGTCCCACCTATCAACTGCTGGGCGACGAACTCGATGGTCCGCGTGGCCGCATCTATCTGATCAAGTCGGTGGTAGAGGGTGAGAAGCCCACCGCGTCCACCATGGATCACCTTGATCGGTGCCTCACCTGTCGCAACTGCGAAAGCACCTGTCCGTCCGGGGTCGATTACGGCCATCTGGTTGATATTGGCCGCAAGCTGGTCGAGCAGCAGGTTGAGCGGCCTGCCTCGCAACGTTTCATGCGTACCCTGTTGAGGGAAACGCTCACGCGACGCTGGTTGTTTGATCCGGCCATGCGGGTGGGGCAGGCGGTGCGGCCGCTTCTGCCCGAGGCGCTCAAGGCCAAGGTGCCCGGGCGGCGTGATCCCGGGCCGTTGCCGGCGCGCGCACATGCGCGGAAAGTCATTCTGCTGGATGGCTGCGTCCAGCCCGCGATGATGCCGTCCATCGATGCGGCAACCGATCGCGTGCTCGATCGACTGGGTGTGCAGGCCGTGCGGCCGGCGGGCTCGGGCTGCTGTGGCGCGATCCGTCATCATCTGAATGATCAGTCGGGTGCCCGGCAGGATGCGCGTCGCAATATTGCCGCCTGGTGGCCGCTGATCGAGGCGGGGGCCGAGGCGATTCTCATCAATGCATCGGGATGCGGTGCCATGGTGAAAGACTACGCACACCTGCTGGCCGATGACCCCGAGTGGGCGCCGCGCGCGCAGCGCGTGGTCGAGCTCACTCGCGATCTCGCCGAATGGCTGCCCGCCGCGCTCGATGAGGCGATTACAGGCGGTCGGCTGCGGGCAGCGTCTGCGCAGCGCGTCGTCTTTCATCCGCCATGCACGCTTCAGCACGGGCAGAAGGTTCGCGGCGTGGTCGAAGCCTTGTTGTCCCGAATCGGCGCCACCGTGCTGCCCGTGGGCGAGTCGCACCTGTGTTGCGGATCGGCAGGCACGTACTCGGTGCTGCAACCCGAGCTGTCAACCCAGCTGCGTGAACGCAAGCTCGGCAATCTGTCGGCCGGCAAACCGGATCTGATCCTGTCGGCCAACATCGGCTGCATCACCCACTTGCAGGCTGGCACCGGCACAAGCGTTCGCCACTGGATCGAGTGGCTGGATGAACAGATGGCCGAGGCCTGAGGCCAGCCGGCGCTACGCTGCAAAAAAAGCGCCGCACAAAAAAGGGCGGGAACACCCGCCCTTTTTTCAATCCGAGAAGATCGCGTTTACTCGACGGCCTTCACCATGTCTTCGACCACCTTCTTGGCGTCGCCGAACACCATCATCGTGCGGTCCATGTAGAAGAGCTCGTTGTCGAGACCTGCATAGCCCGAGGCCATTGACCGCTTGTTGACGATCACCTGACGCGCCTTGTAGGCCTCGAGAATGGGCATGCCCGCGATCGGCGACTTGGGATCTTTGGCAGCCGGGTTCACCACGTCGTTCGCGCCCAGCACCAGCACCACGTCGGTGTCACCGAATTCGGAGTTGATGTCCTCCATTTCGAACACCTGGTCGTAGGGCACCTCGGCTTCGGCGAGCAGCACGTTCATGTGGCCGGGCATGCGGCCCGCCAC
>RFXC01000083.1 GCA_009921765.1 Betaproteobacteria bacterium
ATGTCGTTTCTGTTTTTTTCCACCGACACCATGAGCGGGCATCTGCTTTTTTCAGGGCGGGGCGATGATCCCCCCTACACAACCGGCACGGTCACCATGCGCCACACCGAAACGGTTCATCATGCACAGTCGATCAGCCTGGCTGTGGAACTGCATGAAGGGACGCGGCGCTTTCGTTCAGCCACCGTGACTGCAGTGTTTTCCGAGGGGCGTGTACTCAAGCTCGCGCTTGATGCGCAAGGCGCCGCCATCGCCATGCAGGGGCTGGGCTATAGCGGAGGCTGGCAGGATGGCAAGGGCCTGGGCGCCTGGCGCGGCGAACACGTCATCGAAACCGATGTCTGGGATGTTTCGCATCCTTCGCGCATCGTCTACCCAGACGGCACGCAGAAGGAACACTGGCACCGTATCCAGCCGGTCAGCGTACGCGCCGACTTTTCCGGTGCGGTCAGCCACGGCACCGGCAGCATGACGCTGACCATTGCCGGGAGACTGCCCGAGCATCTGCAACTCACCGCGGCCGGAGCGATCCAGGCCCGTTCCGGTTCCTGACCAGAGAGCCCCCGCATGAGCCTGTCCGATCGCAGCTGCATCACCGGAATCGGTGAAACCGCCTACACCAGAAACTCCACGCGCAGCGCCTTTCAACTTCAGATCGAGGCCTCGCTCAAGGCCATCGCCGACGCAGGCCTCAATCCCAGGGCGATCGACGGCGTGATTCCAATCGGCATCGTGAGCGGCACAGCCGATGACTTTATCGAGAATTTCGGCATTCCGGACCTGCGCTTTTCCGCTGTCATTCCGCATGGTGGCGCGAGCCCGGTGATGGCGCTGCAGGCTGCCGCGGCGGCAATTGCCGCAGGCATCTGCCACCACGTACTGATCACCTTCGGGCGCAACATCAGCGCCATGGCCGGCAACAACAAGGCCGGGGCGCGGATTCACAACATGCCCCAGTTCCACTATGTAACCGAGTTCGAGCATCCGATGGGGGCGAGCGCGCCCGCGCAGCTTTATGCGCCGATGGCCCGCCGGCATATGGCGCTCTACGGCACCACGGTCGAGCACTTCGGCGAAGTGGCCGTGGCTTGTCGTGCGCACGCCATCCTGAACGGCAATGCCCTGATGACCAAGCCGATCACGCTTGAAGACCACCGCGCCTCGCGCATGATCGCCGATCCTTTTCGGCTCCTCGACTGCAGTCTGGAAAGCGATGGCGGCGCCGCTGTGGTGGTCAGCAGCGCGCAAGCCGCGCTCGATGCCAGGCACCGGCGCGTGTTCATATCGGGCGTGGCCGCCGGGCATCCTGATTCACCAGGGTCCATCACCCAGCGCCCCGACATCACCAGTCTGGGTATCGCCAAGGCCGCACCGCGGGCGTTTGCCATGGCCGGTGTCACGCACGACGACATTGATGTCGCCGAAATCTACGACTGCTTTACCTACGCGGTCATTCGGCAGATCGAGGACATGGGCTTTTGCAAGCGCGGCGAGGGTGGCCCGTTCGTATCCGGTGGCCGACTGAGGCTGGGCGGCGCCCTGCCCACCAACACCCACGGCGGACTCCTCTCGCAGGCGCATGTCTGGGGCCTCAACCATGTGGTGGAGCTCACGCGTCAGTTGCGCGGCGACGGTGGTGCCGCACAGGTCGCCGATGCGGAAGTGGGGCTGGTCACCGGCTATGGCGATCTGGGCGATGGCGCGCTCGCCATTTTGCGCAGGGAGTGAAATTCATGAATGACATTGCAGCCCGTCCGCCGCAACTGCCCACCGATCTGTCGCGCCCATTCTGGGAAGCCGCACTCGAGGGGAGGCTCGTGCTTCAGCAGTGTGCAAACTGCGGCGTGCTCAGACACTATCCCCGCCTGCTCTGCAGCCACTGCCATTCCGAGGCGGTCTCGTGGCGCGAGGCAAGCCGCCGAGGCAGGATCCATAGCTGGACGGTGGCCCATCATCCGTTTCATCCCTCGTTCCGCGCCGAGGTGCCCTACACGCTGGTCACCATCGATCTGGAAGAAGGGCCGCGCACGCTGGGCCGGTGGGTGGGTGATACCCCCGTGCTGGGCGAGCCCGTGCTGGGCCGGTTCGAGCGCCGCGACGACGGCGTCGATCTGGTGTTTGAAAGGGCCTGATCCAGGCAGGCAGCCGACCGACGCATGGCCATTCTGGGCAGTCACACCAGCCGATCCCGCCATTGTGCTAGGGTGCACATGCATGGCGCCGATCGCCTCATTGATCGCTACGCGCGCACCGCCCAACGCTCCCAGGATTGCGCTTCGTGACCACCGACCTCCGCCTCACTTCTCTGTTCCCGCTGCTTCGATGGCTGGGCTATGGCGGCCTGATTCCGTTTGCCGCGCTGGCAGCGGGCGGCCTGCTGCTGCGCGACCCGGCCATGCGCGCGCAGTGCCTGCTGCTGCTTCAGGTTTACGGCCTCTCGATCATCAGCTTCGTGGGCGCAATATCGTGGGGCATCGCCTTGATGGCAAGCGATCATCACGAGACGCTCCGGCGCCAGCTTTTTCTGTGGAGCGTTGTGCCATCGCTGATCGGTTGCGCGAGCTTCCTGCTGTCGGCGTCTGCCGGCTGCCTGTTGCTTGCCGCCACCGCCGCACTTGCTTTCGTTGTCGACATGCGAACCCTCTCGGTACTAGGATTGCCAGCAGCGTGGCGAAGGCTCCGCCTCCATCTGACTGCGGGCGCCATCATCGCGCTGCTGACCGGCGCGCAAGCCGCGCGTGGACTGGGAAGCTGACCGGTTTCGCCCTCGCCAGCGATAGCACGCGCTCCGTACAGCCATGGTCTACCAGGGAATCGTCAAGCCCCGATAGTCGACGAATCGCGCACCAGGCCCAGGCTCGATGGCATCGAGTGCTGCCAGCAGCCCGCGCGCCGCTTCCTCGGGAGATACCGTTTCGGTGGCTGCCGAGACAAAGCGCTGCGACAGGGGCGAGCGTACGGTTCCAGGCTGCATGGCCGCCACCACCAGTCCGGGCAGACGGCGCTGCAACTCGATGGCTGCAGTCTGCAGCAGCATGTTCAAGGCCGCTTTGGAGGCGCGATAGCTGTACCAGCCACCCAGCCGGTTGTCTGCGATGCTGCCCACGCGCGCGGACAGCTTGCCATAGAGGCAACGCCCGCGGGCAAGCCGCGGCGCCAACTCGCGCAGCAGCATGAGTGGCCCCACGGCATTGATCTGCATGAGGCGATGCAGGTTCTCGTGACGCACGGCCGCAAGCGACTTCTCAGGACCTGTGGAATCAGCGCTGAGCACACCCGTGGCATCAATGACAAGCGACAACGGCTGACCCGCGAGGAGAGTGGACAGGCTGTCTGCGAGCTGGCCCGGTTCACTCAGATCGAAGCCGGGATGGGTCGATCGACTGAGTTCGAAGACGCTGGCGCAGGCAGGGTCTGCGGCGATGGCGTTGCAAAACGCCCGTCCGATCGTGCCTGATGCGCCGATGACCAGCGCGGTATATCCATCGGGAAGAGAGTGCATGGGCCTGCTCGGGTAGCTCGCCGCTTATCCCTGCGCCTGCCGCTGCAGGACCGCAAGCAGTTTGGCCGCCGGGCGGGACCGAACCTCGGATTCAGGGAAGATGGCGCGAATACTGATGGGAATGAAAGGCGACAGAGGGCGAAAGCTCAGCTCGCTGAATTTACCGCAGCGCTCGGTTGCGCGGTCGACGAGCGCGAGCCCCATTCCCCGGCTCACCATGAGACATGCGGCAAGCGATGAACTCGCCTCGATGCCTACATGCGGCGGCGCATGGCCGTGAGCGGTGAAAGTCTGTTCAATGAGACGCCCGAGCGGGGTTGAAGGTCCGGTTGAGATCACGTTCCGGCTGGCGAGCTCTTCAAGCGGAATGGCTCGTCGGCGCGCAAGCGCATGGCCACGCGGCAGCGCACACACCATTTGTGATTCCAGGAGCGGGCGACTTTGGAGTGATGCTTCTGTAAACGGTTCGTAGACCACGCCGATGTCGGCCTCACGGCGCGCCACCCGTGCCACGGCGAGCATATTGGGTAGCGAATGAACCGATACCTCGAGCCTTGGGCTGTCGACTTGCAGCGCCGCGAGCGCCTGCGGCAGCAGCGCACTGACCAGGGTGGGCGGCGCGGCCACCACCAGTCGGCCGGACCGGACATCACGGAGCTGACGCATGAGCTGCGTGACCGTCTGCACCCGACCAAAGATCTCATTGAGCTCGGGCTCGAGTGCAAGCGCTTCCGGCGTGGGATGAAGCCGGCCGCCGGCACGCTCGAACAGATTCATGCCGAGCTGCAACTCAGCGTGCTTGATGATTGCGCTCACGGCGGGCTGGGTGACATGCAGGGCACGGGCGGCACCCGTGATACTGCCGGCACGCATGACCGCGTAAAGCGTTTCAAGCTGTTTGAGTGTCATGGCATAAGCTTACCTTATGGCAGGGTTGCGATAAGTGATTTGCGCCCGCCAGACGCATCGACTCAGACTGCAGGAATTCCTTTTCAATCCAACGCACTGATCCTGCCATGACCCTGACGATCAAACCGCTCGCCGCGCCGCTTGGCGCCGAGGTCACCGGAATCGACCTGCGCCAGCCCCAATCTGCCGATGTCCGTAAAAAACTTTACGACGCCTGGGTCGAGCACGCGGTGCTGGTCATTCGAGACCAGAAGCTCGAACCCGCCGAGTTTCTCGACGCTGCGCAAATTTTCGGCAAGGCCCTGCAGCAGCAGTTGCGCAAGTTCACCCTGCCTGAGCTCCCCCTGGTGGGCACGATCTCCAGCCGCGACCTGCCGCTGGTTGACGGAAAGCTCCATGTTCGGGGAGAGAACTATCACACCGATCACTCCAACTATCCGGCGCCGCCCAAGGCCACCACACTGCACGCGATCAATCTTCCGGAGACAGGCGGCGACACGCAGTTTGTCGATGTTCGAAAAGCCTTCGATGATCTGCCCCAGTCGCTCCGGCAGTCCATCGTTGCCCTCCGATCTCCCCATGTCTACGAGGGCAGCCACAGCCCGCGCAAGATGACGGCACTGTCCGCCGAGGAGCGCGCCAAGGTTCCTCAGACAAGCCAGCCCCTGGTCATCCGTCACCCCGACAGCGGCCGCCATGCGCTCTATCTCAACACCGGGCGGATGGAAGGCATAGAGGGAATGCCGGCCGACGACGGCTGGGCGCTGATCGACCAGCTCTACAAGCACGCAACCCAATCGCGCTACGAATACCGACACCGCTGGCGCGCGGGCGATATGGTCATCTGGGATAACCGTAGTGTCATGCACCAGGCCAACGCCGACTACGACCCCGCCCAGTACCGTTTCCTGTATCGCATCATGCTTGAGGGCGCACCGCTCCAGGCTGCTGCATGATCCCCGTCTGAACGAGCGCACCAGTCATCAGGTGCGCCGAACCCAAGTGAGGAGACCCATGGACCGCATCATGATCAGCCGACGAAACGCGTTGACTGTCGCTGCAGCGCTCGCCGCCGGTATCGCCACAGTCATCGTCAAACCCGCCGCGGCGCAGAGCGATTTTCCATCGCGCCCGATCAAGATGATGGTGCCGTTTACAGCGGGCGGGGGAACCGACATCCTGGCCCGAGCTCTGGCCACCAAAATGTCCGAGAACATGAAGCAGTCGGTGGTGGTGGAAAATCGTCCGGGCGGCAACACGCTGCTGGCCACCCAGGTGCTTGCGCGCTCACCCGCCGATGGCTACACGCTATTGATGCAGACCAATAATCTCGCCTCCAACCCTACGCTTTACGGCGCCAAGGCTGGGTTCGATACCGTGCGAGACCTCGCACCGGTATCGCTGGTGGCGGGCAATCCGCATGTGCTGGTGGTCACGCCATCGCTTCCTGCCCGTACCTTGAAGGACTACCTCGAACTCGGCCGAGCAAGCCCGGACCGGATCACCTATGGCTCGGCCGGCAGCGGCACCGTCAATCACCTGGCAGCCGAGCAATTGGCAATGCTGGCGGGTGTGAAGCTTCTCCATGTGCCGTACAAGGGAAGCGGGTCGGTGATGCCAGACCTGCTCGGCGGACAACTGAATTCGCTCGTTGCGGCCATGCCAAACGTGCGTCAGCACATTGAAGCTGGACGCTTGCGTGCGCTGGCCGTCACCACGCTCAAACGCTTTCCAGGGCTGCCCGACGTTCCAACCGTGGCCGAGTCTGGCTATCCAGGGTTCGATTTTCAATCCTGGTTCGGCGTTGTTGCCCCCGGCGGAACGCCATCCGCCATCATCACCCGCCTGAATACCGAGATCCGCAAGGCGCTCGCCGATCCGGGTGTGATGGAGCGACTCGGCAACTATGTGGTCTACGCCTCCTCGCCCGAAGAGTTCGCGGAATTTCTAGGTCGGCAGATCGAGGCGAGCGCGCGTCTGATCAAGGCGCTGGGCGTCACCGTCGACTGATCACCCAGCCCCACCATCACCATCTCCAACCCCGGTGGATCCACTCGCCGGGCGACGCGACAGGGAGTCATTCATGCGACGTCTTGTACTGAAGGGGTTGGGCGCCACGCTGCTGGGCGCCGCCGGGTCTGTGCGCGCGCAGAGCTCGCCCCCATGGCCATCCAGACCGGTTCGCGTGGTCGTACCGTTTTCGACAGGTACCGCTGCCGATCTGGTTGCGCGGGCGCTGGGCACACGACTGTCGGCCATGTGGGGGCAGTCAGTTCTGATCGAAAACGTTCAGGGTGCAGGCGGCAACATTGGCGCAGCAACAGTCGCGAAGGCGCCAGCCGATGGCTATACGCTCTTGATGGGCGGCATCAATCTCGCCATCAACCCCTCGCTTTATCGCGACATGCAGTATGAGCTGCAGCGCGATTTTCGCCCGATTGCGCTGGTGGGTGTCGCACCGCTGGTCATCGTTGCAAACCCGAGTCTGCCCGCTTCCACGATCACCGAACTGGTCGCCCTCAGCCGACAGGGCGACAAGCCCATCCTCTACGGTTCAGGCGGCAACGGAAGCATCACGCACCTCGCCCTTGAAATGCTGAAGAGCTACACCGGTGCCGCACTGTCGCACGTGCCCTACAAAGGGATCGCGCAGATGATGACCGACGTGATCGGCAACCAGATTCCCCTTGCCTGCCCCGCCCTCGCAAGCGCGCTCGGCGCAATACAGAGCGGGCGGATCAAGGCGCTGGCGGTAACCACGGCGCAACGCTCCAGTCTGCTACCGTCGGTACCCACGGTGCGTGAGGCCGGAATCGCCGACTTCGACGTGTCGGCCTGGAATGGCCTGCTCGCGCCCGCCCGCACTCCAGATGAGGCAGTGGCGCGCATTCTGAGCGATGTCGACAGCGTGGTGCGCACACCGGAGTTTGTCGAAGGCCTGCGCAAGCAGGCGCTCGAGCCCGATTTCCGGGGCCCCGAGGCGTTTCGAAGTTTTCTCGCTGGCGAACTCGACAAGTGGTCACGACTGGCGCGCGCTTCAGGCGCCCGGATGGACTGACAAACCTCAAGGGTATGCGTATGCCAAACACCGCAACGCTTCGTATTGGCGCTGGCTCGAGCTTTGCCGATGACCGGATTGCCCCGGCGGCCGATCTCGCCGATCGGGGCGCGATCGACTACCTGGTGTTCGAGTGCCTGGCCGAGCGAACCGTGGCGCGCGAAAACCAGACCCGGAGGAAGGATCCATCCAAAGGCTATACCCCGCGCATGCTGGACCGCCTGGAGGCTGTGCTGCCGGCGTGCCTGCGTAACGATGTGAAAATCGTGAGCAACATGGGCGCGGCCAATCCGATCGGCGCGGCCGAACTCGCGCGCGCCCATGCCCGCGACTGCGGTCTCGGCGATATCCACTGCGCGGTGGTCACTGGCGACGATGTATCGGAACTGTTGCGTCGCCAGCCTCAATTGCGACTCATGGAATCGGGTGAGCCACTCGAATCCCTGCTTCCAACCATGGTGTCGGCCAACGCCTATCTGGGTGCTGACGCGGTGTGCCGAGCCATCGCCACCGGCGCCCGCCTGGTCCTCACCGGCCGGGTGGCCGACCCCTCGCTCTTTCTCGCGCCTGCGATGCACCACTTCGGCTGGTCCTATGACGACCTGCAACGCCTGGCCGCCGGTACCGCTGCCGGGCATCTGCTCGAATGCTGCGCGCAGGTCAGTGGCGGTTGTTTCGGTGACCGTCTCGGAGGCAAGGATGTGCCCGATCTCGCCCGACTGGGGTTTCCGTTTGCCGACATCGATGCCGACGGCAGCGTGGTCATCGGCAAACTCGATGGCACGGGCGGCCGAGTGGACGTCGCCACTTGTACCGAGCAGCTCCTCTACGAAATCCACGACCCGGCCGACTACATCACCCCCGACTGCGTTCTTGACATCACCGGGCTCGACCTGTATTCGGTAGGCGCTGATCGGGTCCGCATGACCGGCGCGCGCGCGCGTCCGCGTACGCCTACCTACAAGGTCACGGTCGGCTACGACGATGGCTATATTGGCGAGGGCCAGATTTCCTACGCCGGCGAGCATGCACTCGATCGTGCACGCTGGGCGGCCGAAGTCGTTCGGGAGCGTCTGGCCGATCGGGGATTCTCCTATCGGGAAACGCGTGTCGACTACATCGGCATGTCGAGTCTGCACGGCATGGGTGGCGGGCGCGTGGAGCCCTATGAGGTGAGGCTTCGCATCGCGATGCGCTGCGACTCGAGAAAGGCTGCAGAAGCGGTCGGCTTCGAAACCCGCGCCCTGCACGTCAACGGTCCGGGTGGCGGCGGTGGTGGCTCCGACCCCATCGTGAAAGAGGTGCTTGCTGTTCAATCGGTCCTGATTCCGCGCGAGCAGGTGGATCCCCAGGTCCGGATCACGGAGCTTCGCTCATGACAGCGCTTCATCAGATTGCCCACGGGCGTGCAGGCGACAAGGGCAATACCTCCAACATCTCGGTGATCGCGTTCGACGCGGCCGGATGGTCGCTCATCCGCGACCGGCTGACTGCCCAACGGGTGCAGCAGGCGTTCGCACATATCGCCACCGGACCGGTTCGCCGCTATGAGTTGCCGCGCCTCAAGGCGCTCAATTTCGTGATCGAGGGCGCGCTTGGTGGCGGGGTAACCCGCTCGCTCGCACAAGATGCTCACGGTAAATCACTGAGCAGCCTCATGATGAGCATTGATATCTGATCCTGACCCCTGGGGAGAGTGGCGTGTCCGTTGTGGTTGCCTGCCTGGATAACTGGGCGCCTGCAGTTCGCGAAGTGGTGCGCGCGGTTGTCCGCCACCAGACCGAGCAAGCGCTCGAACTCTGCTTTGCCGACTCCTACGACGAGGCCGAGCAATATGGACTGATTGAGCGCGCCGAGATCGCGCTACCCGGTTGGGCGGCCATCACTGGCCCCATGCTTGATCGCGCCCATCGGCTTCGTTTCATTCAGAAGTGGGGCATTGGTGTAGACCGCATCGACGTGAACGCTGTGCGGGCGCGAGGCATCCCGCTCGCCATCACTGCAGGGTCCAACGCCGCCCCGGTCGCCGAGCTGGCCATTGCGCTCATGCTGGGGGTTTACAGACGAATCGCACAGGTTGACCGCGCCATGCGGGAGGGTCGTTGGCTGAAGGCGGAAATGCGCGAGGTCTGCTTTCAGATCAGTGGCAAGACGGTAGGCCTGATCGGTTTTGGCAACATTGGAAAAATGCTGGCGAGACGGCTTCGCGGGTTTGAATGTGAGGTGATTTATCACGACACGCTCCGTGCGCCCCCCGCGCTTGAGGCGGAGCTGGGCGTGCGCTATGTCGACTTCGCCCAACTGATCGAGCAAAGCGATATCGTGAGCCTGCATGCGCCGGCCACGCCCGCCACCGAACATCTCATCAACGCCGACACCCTTGCCGCAATGAAGCGCGGTGCAATTCTGATCAACACCGCCCGCGGCGAGCTGATCGACGAAGCGGCGCTCGTGCGTGCGCTCACAAGCGGGCACCTGCGCGGGGCCGGTCTGGATACCTTCGCGCAGGAACCGCCGCCGGCTGACCATCCGCTGCTGCAACTCGATCAGGTGGTGGCGACCCCACATATCGGCGGTGGCGTATTCGACAACGTTGAAAATGTTGCGCGTCATGCGATCGGCAACATCCTGCGATTTCTGTCCGGTGCGCCCATCGCGCCAGCTGATCTGATCGTCTGGCCAGCACAAGCTGCGGCTTTTCAATCGACGAGGCAATCATGACTTCCCCTACCGGCCTCACACCTCCTGGCGCTACACCTCCTGGCGTTCGAAATCGGCTGCGCGAGCGCCTGCAGCGCGGTGGACTCGGCCTGGCCATGATCGTCAAGCAGATGCGGTCGGTCGACATTGCACTTGCCGCAGCCACGTGCGGCTACGACGCCGTCTATGTCGATCTCGAGCATGCGGTGATCTCGGAGTCTGAAGCCGCACAAATCTGCATCACTGCTGCCAATATCGGCGTCACACCGCTGGTTCGTGTCCCCGGGCTGTCGGCCTCGGCCATCACTCGCATCCTCGACGCGGGCGCACTGGGCATCGTGGCACCACATATCGAATCCGCCGAAGAGGCTCGCGCGGTGGTCGCTGCGGCCCGGTTTGCCCCCCTGGGCGAGCGTTCGGTAGCAGGCAGCTGGCCGCACTTTCACTACCAGTCGCTACCAGCCTCGCAGGTCCGAAGCCTCCTCAATGCCAACACGATGGTGGTCTGCATGCTCGAGACGCCGACAGCCGTGGAACGTGCCGACGAAATTGCCGCAGTCCCTGGTGTCGATGTACTGCACATCGGGTCCAATGATCTTTGCGATGCGATGGGCATTCCCGGGCAGTTCGAGCACCCCCGCCTGGCCCGCGCCTACGATACGGTGGTTGCTGCCTGCCAGCGTCACGGCAAGACGCCTGGCGCCGGTGGACTGGGCGGATCACCCGAGGTCGCGCGGGCGGCAATCGGCCAGGGCATCCGGTTCATCACCGCAGGTAACGACTGGGCATTCCTGATCAGTGCAGCACGCCAGCGCGCGGCGCTGCTGCGCGAACTCGACCCGGAAGCATCGTCACCCACCAACCAGGAGTCGAATTGATGCGTGTCATTGCAGAAGATCTGTGGTTCCCGGAGGGCCCCGTATGGGTGGGCGATGGCAGCATGCTTGTGGTTGAGATCCGGCGGCGCACGCTCACCCAGATCTGGTTGGACGGGCGCAAGCGAATCGTGGCCGAACTGGGCGGTGGACCCAATGGCGCCGCCATCGGTCCCGACGGCCATGCCTACGTCTGCAACAACGGCGGCTTTGCCTTTCGTCAGCGGCCAGACGGCCGTTGGGTCACCCATGGCACACCTGATGACTACGACACCGGTCGAATCGAACGGGTGAACCTCGCCACCGGCAAGGTCGAGCGTCTTTATGATCGGGTGGGCGACGGCAAGATTCGCGGGCCCAACGATCTCTGCTTTGATGCGCACGGCGGCTTCTGGTTTACCGACCCGGGAAAGACCCGACACCGCGACTGGGACCGCGGCAGCGTCTGCTACGCCAAGGCGGATGGCTCGTCAGTGCGTGAACTGATTTTCCCGATCCATAAACCGAATGGGGTGGGCCTCTCGCCTGATGGCAGAACGCTCTACGTTGCCGAGACCGAATCCGCCCGCCTGTGGGCGTGGGCACTCAAGGGACCGGGCGAACTGGCGCAGCCAGCCACCGCATCGCCGGACTCGCCGCATGGCAGCCGCCTGGTATATCAATGGCCGGGCTACGCGCGCTTTGACTCGCTCGCGGTCGAGGCCGACGGACATATTGCGGTTGCCACCCTCGATCGCGGAGGGATCACCCGCTGCCACCCTACCGACGGGAGTGCAGACTTCATACCTGTTCCGGGTGATACGCACATCACCAATGTCTGCTTCGGTGGAGAAGGCCTTCGCAAGGCCTACGTCACCCAATCGTACGCAGGTCGCCTGGTCGAGATCGACTGGCCCCAGGCCGGTCTCAAGCAGTTTCAAATCTGAAGGATATCCCCATGCATTTCCTCGTCATCAGCACACCACGCCCCGAAAAACCGTCCGAGGCCCGTGCCAACCAGAAAGCGTGGTGGACCTGGCTGAACCCTTTGATCGCTAACGGCACGGCCAAGCATGTCTACACCAAGCTGGGACGGGGTGCGGTCATCATCTTCGAGGTCGACTCGCTCGAGCGGGTTCACGCGCTGGTCAACCAGTGGCAGGAATGTGTGCCGGCCACGTTCGAGGTGATGCCGCTTCTGCCCTGGCAGCATCAGGCCGCGATCGCGCAGGCGCAGACCAACCCAATGGCGCTTTAGGCCGGTACCCGGGGCGTTGCTGCCGCGACGCCGCCGTCACCCCGGCGGCCGCACCGGGCCACACGCCTTTGCCCCCTCCCGAATCCTGAGGCAGGCGCTAGACGTCGCCCGCCGAATCCACTACCCTCGATCCGCCTGATCGGGTTCGCGCGTAACAAACCCGCAGTTCGAGAACAAGCGCACCGTGCGCAGACAACGTCCGAGGAGGAGCCCCATGAGTTCGTCGTTTTCACGTCGCGATGCGCTTCGCGCAAGTGCCGGTATCGCCACCTTTGCCATTGGCGGCAAGGCCATGGCCGCCTGGCCCGATCGCCCCATCACGCTGATTGTTCCCTATCCCGCAGGGGGCGGCACCGACATTGTTGCGCGTACGCTGGCGCCCATCATGGAGCGCGAACTCAAGGCCACCATCAATGTGGTGAACCGGGCGGGCGGTGGCGGCGTCACCGGCCACGACGCAATCGCCCGTGCGCAGCCCGACGGCTACACGATCGGCATGATCACCAACGACCTGTCGTTCTATACCCACCTGGGTCAGTCAAAGCTCACCCATCGCGACTTCGCCAAGATCGGCCAAACCAACGAGATCCTGGGCAGCGTCACGGTCAGGGAGGGCGCGCCCTGGAACACCGTCGGCGAACTGCTCGCCGCCATCAAGGCGCAGCCCGGCAAATTGCGCGGCACGGGTGCCGCGCCCGGGGTCAACTGGCATGTCGGTTTTCTTGGCATGATGGACAGCCTCAAGATGGACCCACGTTCGGTGGTGTGGGTGCCCGCGCAGGGCGGCACGCTGGGCCATCAGGACGTCGCAGCCGGCGGCTCCGAGTTTTCAACCTCGTCGCTTGCCGAGGCGCGCGCGCTCCTGGAAGCGAAGAAGGTACGCACGCTCTGCCTCATGGGCGATGCGCGCGCCGAACAGTTCCCCGACATTCCCACCCTCAAAGAGGCCACCGGCTCTGACTGGACCTTCGCCGTGGTGCACGGCATGGGCGGCCCAAAGGGATTGCCCGCCGATATCACCGCCCGCCTGAGCGAGGCGCTCGCCAAAGCGCACGCCAACGCCGATTTCCAGGCGGCGTTGAAACAGCGCACGATCCGCGCCATCAACCGCAAGCCCGACGCCTGGGAAGCGATCCTCGAGCAGCAATTGAACGCTTACGGGCGCCTGCTGCGCGACGCCGGCCTCGCGCGTGGCTGACCTCGCCCGGCGCCTGGGCACGGCGCTGCCCGTGGCGGCGCTGGGTATTGCGGCGATCTGGTTGTCGCGAGACTTTCCCCCGGTGCCCGGACAGACGTACGGGCCCGGGTTGTTTCCGACCCTGCTCGGCTGGGTGCTCACCGCCTGTGCCGTGGGGGTAGCACTTCAACCAGCGGGTGCGCCCGCCACCGCTGCGACGCCCCGGGGTCGCCTCGCTGCGGTGATCTACGCGCTCGCACCCGCGGTGCTGCTGCTGGGCTGGGAATCCGTCGGCTGGCCTATCCTGTCGTTTGCGCTCGGCACCATACTCCTCGCCGTGGGTCGGGTACGGTGGTGGCGATGCCTCGCGGGCGGTGCACTGATCGCCGTGCTCACCTGGGTACTCTTTCCCATGCTGCTTCGCGTGCCACTGCCGCGCGGGCCGCTGCCTTTCATCCCCTACTGATTCCGCGAGGCTACGCATGGACGCCTTGCTGCGTGCCTTCACGATGGTCGGGCAACCCGAGGTGCTGCTCACCATCGTTGTTTCATCGATCTTCGGCCTGGTGGTGGGCTTCATCCCGGGTCTCACGGCCACGATGGCAACCGCCCTCCTCGTGCCCTTTGCCATGTTTCTCGATCCGGTCTCGGCGATTGCATCCATCGTTGCCGCCACCGCCATGGCGATCTTCGCGGGCGATATTCCCGGCACGCTGCTGCGACTTCCTGGCACGCCTGCATCGGCCGCCTACGTCGATCAGTCCTATCGGCTCGCGATGGCTGGACGCGCAGGCGAAATCCTCGGCATCAATGTCGTGTTCTCGGCGCTGGGTGGCATCTTCGGCACGATCGTGCTGGTGACCTCCGCGCCGCTCCTTGCCGACTATGCGCTGCAATTGTCTTCCTTCGAGTTTTTCTGGCTTGCCGTCCTGGGCCTGTCCTGCGCGGTATTCGTGGTGGGCGACAACGTGGCGAAGGGCCTCGCTGCGCTCGCTTTCGGGTTGCTGCTCGCCACCGTCGGGCGCGACTACACATCGGGCTTTCCGCGCTTCAATTTCGACGAGGCCGACCTCCTGGATGGCATTCCCTTCGTTCCTGCACTGATCGGCTTTTTCGCGCTGCCGGAAATCCTCCGGACCATGCTGGGCGATGCCGCAGCGCGTGGCCAGCCCATCACCCAGGCTGGCAGCATCTTTTCCGGGATGCTTCGCGCGGTCTGGCACTGGCGCTGGAATTTCCTGCGCTCGAGCGCGCTCGGCACCGCGGTGGGCGCGCTACCCGGTGCCGGTGCCGATACTGCCGCCTGGACCGCCTATGCGGTATCGAAAAAGCTCACGCGGGATCCCCAGGCCTGGGACCGCGACAGCGTGGAGGGCATCGTGGATTCCACCAGCGCCAACAATGCCGCGCTGTCCGGAGCCTGGATTCCGGCACTGGTCTTTGCCATACCGGGCGACACCATCACGGCCATCGCCATCGCCGTGCTCTACCTGAAGAACGTCACGCCCGGACCCTCGATTTTTCTTGAGAACGCGCATGTGCTCTACGCGGTGTTCACCACCTTCTTCATCGCCAACCTGCTCATGATTCCGCTTGGCTGGCTGGCTATCCGGGTGGCGATTCCCATTCTCAAAATGCCGCGTCAGGTGCTGATGGCGCCGCTCCTCCTTTTCGCCTGCGTAGGGGCTTATGCGGTCGACAACAATGTGTTCGGAATCGGCGTGATGCTGGTCTGCGGTCTGGTGGGCTACTGGATGGAGCACCACGGCTATCCGGTCGGCCCGGTGGTGCTGGGCATGGTGATGGGACGTCTGGTCGAAGAACATCTGATGACATCGCTCATCAAGGTTCAGGGCGATCTCACCCGGTTTTTCGAGCGGCCGATTGCCACTGCGCTCGCGGTGTTCACGCTGGTTGTATGGGTGCTGCCGCTTGCGCGGTGGGCGGCCAGGCGACTGCGGCGTTCATCCCGCCCGCTTGCATCCGGCCCCGGTTGAAGGAGCACGAATGATCGCGGTCATCGATGCGCACCATCACATCTGGGATCTGGATGCCAACGTCCACCCCTGGCTTCGCGATGAGCCACCCCCGCCCTTTCGCTATGGGGACAGCCGGCCGCTGCGACGCAACTATCTGCCTGCGCACTACCGTGCCGATGCGGCCGGGTTCAACATCGTGGCAACCGTCTACATGGAGGCCGAACACGACCCTGCCGACCCGCTTCGGGAAACGCGCTGGGTGCATCAGATCGCCGAACGCGATGGTCTGCCGCAGGCGATGGCCGCAGCCGCGTTTTTCGATCGTAATGACGCACGCGACATCATCTTCGCTCAGGCCGCCATGCCTCTAGTGCGAAGCATCCGTCACAAGCCGCGCGGGGTGGCCCGCCCACAGGACTACACCACCGGGCACCAGATCGCAGGATCGATGCGCTGTCCGCGCTGGCGAGCGGGCTACCGTCATCTGGTCGACAGCGGCCTTCACTTCGAACTGCAAACCCCCTGGTGGCATCTGGATGACGCGTGTGAGCTTGCCGCCGACTTTCCAGACACGCTCATCATCCTCAACCACCTGGGCCTGCCCGCCGATCGAAGCCCGACAGCGTTGAAGGCCTGGCACGCAGCCATGTCGCGGCTCGCCCAGGCGCCGAATGTTCGGGTCAAGCTCTCGGGTATCTGCGTGCCGGGTGCCCGGTGGACGCCGGAACTGAAT